>NZ_JBWKKP010000012.1:0-248773 GCF_056431485.1 Streptomyces sp. NPDC045899 | reverse complement strand
CCAACCGCTGCGCCGCCAACCCTCACACAGACCCCAGACCTGAGCATCGCGTGGTGCTACACGCCACCTGGCCGTAGCTATACGAGAACAGGGCCTCCTTCGTCGGCCAGGCTCCGACCGTGGAGCGCGGCCAGCGCGCTGACCGCGGCGGCGTCGCTCAGCCCCTCGAGCAGGACGGCCGCCCGGACGGAGAGCCGACCGGCCAGCTCGCGCGCGGGCTCCTCGGGACCGCCGGCCGCCCACGCGGTGACCGCCTCCCGGAACGACTCCATGTCAGCCATGCGACGAGTCTCCGTCCCTTCCGGCCCGGCGCGGTAGGGGTTTTCCGTCGGGTGCCGGTCGGCGGTGCGCGGTTCCCGTCGCGCGTGGGGTGTCCTCAGGCGCCCGGGAGGAACAGACAGAACGGGTGGCCGTGCGGGTCGCGGAGTACGCGTACGCCCTCCTGGGGCTGGTGTGCTTCCAGCGTCGCCCCCAGGGCACACGCCCGCTCGGTCTCCGCCTCCAGGTCGTCGACCTGGACGTCCAGGTGCGCCTGCATCTGCTGGGTACCGGGGCGTTGGGGCCACACCGGGGGCGTGTGATCGGCCTCCAGCTGGAAGCTGAGGCTGGGGCGTTCGCGTTCCGGGGCCCGCAGGCGGACCCACTCCGGCTCACGGACGATCTCCTCCCAGCCCAGCAGGGCCCGGTAGAAGTCGGCCAGCGCGGGCGGATCGGGAGTACCGAGAACGAAGGCACCGAGCGTCGTCGTCATGCCCCCACCCTTGCCCACCCCGCCCGCCCCCACACGTCGGCACACGCCCGGGCGGATCCATGGCTCGTACCACCGCCCCACGGTTTGGTCAGGCGTTGGGCCCCGCGGCGCTGATATCGCCCAGGGCGGATCCGCGGTCGCGTTCCACCGCGAGATCGCCGAGCGCCACGATGCCCACGGCCTCGCCGTTCTCGACGACCGGCAGACGGCGAACGGCCTTGGAACGCATCAGCTGCACCGCCCGCTCGATGTCGTCGTCCGGGGCGACGGACACCAGCTCGCTGCTGCACGCCTCGCCCACGGTCCGCCCCGAGACATCGCCGCCATCAGCCAGGATGCGCACCGTCAGGTCCCGGTCGGTGACCAAGCCACGCAGCCGACCGTCCTCGACCACCAGCACCGCGCCGATACCCTCGTCCCGCATGGCCGTGGCGACCTGCTGAACCGGTGTGTCCGGCCCCACGGCGGTGGGCTGGGCGGTCATGACCTCACGAACCTGCTGCGTCATGTGTCTGTCCTCCTCGTCAACATCTGCATCGTCGGGGCCGACCGGGCCCATCAGGCTCCGGCACGCCCTTCACCAGCGCATTCCACCGGCTCGTCCTCCCTACGCCCCCCATGTGTCTGTTCACCCGCGCAGCGCCCCTCGACGGACGCCCCCCTCGAACCAGGGCCACGTGATCGCCTTCCTGGAGGGCACGCGATGATGGGGGTCATGCGGACTCAGCCAGTACTCGTCTTCGACGGAGATTGCGGTTTCTGCACCAGCTCGGTGCGCTTCGCCGAACGACGTCTCCGACCGCGCTGCGACTTCCTTCCGTGGCAGCGCGCGGACCTGCAAGCCCTCGGCATCACCCAGGAGCGGGCCGAGTACGAGGTGCTGTGGGTGACGCCCACGGGGACGGTGTACGGAGGGGCCCGGGCTGTCGCGAAGATCCTGTTGAGCGCGGGCCGGGGGTGGTCGCTCCTGGGAGCATCGCTCATGCTGCCGCCCGCGCGGTGGGCGGCTCAGGGGGTCTACCGGCTGATCGCGGCCAACCGCCACCGGTTGCCGGGAGGTACAGCGGCGTGCGCGCTGCCGGACCGCCGGGCCCAGGGGGCGTAGCAGTCTCCCGCAGCGGATCCCGCCTCCCCGGGCGGGTCGGGTCAGGCGTGCACCGGCCCCGCGGGGTTCAGCGCACGCTCCACGCGCTCACCGCGGACAGCGGCACCCGGAAGAACTCCCCCGGCGCGGCAGGGAGGCTGCGGGAGCCCGAGATCGTCCGGCAGCCGGCCTCACCGAGCCACCGGGCGCACTGCGCGGGCGTGGCGTGACGCGTTCCGTGCGGGCGTCCGGGTGCGGTGGGTGCCGGGCCGTTGCTCTGGTTGGGCCCTTCCCCGGAATACGCCACCTGGCAGTACGGCCATGGACACCTCCGGACCACGGCCGGAGGCGGTGGCGACACCTCCTGGCGGCCCGCGATGCGGCCCGGTGACGGACCACCACGGCGTCCGGGGAGGACCATGGCCCCTGACCGCTTGCGGGTGAACGGAGGAACCGCGCGCTCGTGGCTGTGCCCTGCGGGAGAGCGGGTCACGTAGCTTCGGTTTGTGCTGCTGAGCTGTGCGTTCGTGAACCTCAAGCCCGGGGTCGGCAAGACGACCAGTGCCGTCTGGCTGGCCCATGCCCTCCATGAGTCGGGCTATTCACCCCTGCTGGTCGACGGCGACCCGGCCTCCTCCGCGCTCCGCTGGAGCGAACTGGCCGACGGCTTTCCCTTTCCGGTCATCGCCCTGCCGACGGGAGACGTCCACCGCCGCGTGAACGACTTCCTGGGCAACCGGCAGGCCGTGGTGCTCGATGCGCCGCAGTTGGAGGACCACCCGCGCATCGCCCGCAGCATCATGAGGTACGCCGGGGAATGGATCGTGCCGGTGACCCCCGCTCCCATCGAGCTGGACCGGATGGCTCCCATCCGGTCCGAGATGGACGATGTGCAGTCCCTGCGCGCCACGCCCGCCCGCGCCGCCGTGCTGCTGAACCGGACCAACCGTCCCGACGCCACGCGCACCGGCCCGGACTCCGACGCGCGTGAAGCGCTCACCGAGTGGGGCTTCGTCGTACTGGACACGCAGATCGCCCGGCTCGAGCTGTACGCCCAGTCGTTCGGGAGCACGGTCCAGGCCACGGGGTCGGCGTACATGGACCTCGCCAATGAGCTGATCAAGCGTCAGGAAGAGCGATGAAGGAACGGAAGGACAAGTACCGGGCGGCGCTGGACCGGTCGGCGGACACCGCCACGGCCCGGTCCGCGCGCGTCACCACGCTGCACAGCAGGTTCGTCCGGGTGACCATCGAAGTGGACCCCGAGGTGGAGCGCAGTGTGACGCGCTGGGTCGGTCCGCCGCTCTCCGCGCTGGCGCTCGCCGGCACGACGGTCCTGCGGACCCTGGCCGACACGGCCGCGCGGGTGCCACGGGCCGTCGGCGGGACCCGGCGCACCGAGCCGTAGACGGCGGTCCGCGGAGGGCCCGGCAACCGTCCGTCAGTCGTCCCAGTGGGCCAGGACCCGCTCCTGGATGTCCGGGGGGAAGATGTACCGGAACGAGCTGCGCCGCTCCCGGACGGCGGGGAGCAGTGCGTCGTAGGTCACCTTGGGGCCCGTCTGACTGTGCCGTTCCTCGGCCGTGTAGACCGTCAGCAGGTGCAGTGCCTCACGGGTGCGGACGATACGCCGCCCGGTCGGATGGACACGGGTGGCGAGCGCCCAGGTCAGTTCACGCGGGTCGGAGGGGTCGACATCGTCGTCCAGGACGAAGATGCGCGGAACCATGGCCTGGAACCGCTGTGCGTCGATCACGTCGGTGATGTGCTGGGCGAGTTCGATGCTCTCCACTCCCGGCTGCCGCTCCCGCCAGTCGGCGGCGACGCTGACGACCAGAGCGTGCGCGGCCATGTCGAAGGGCTCCCACGCCGAGGAGACCGGCAGACCGGCGGACCGCAGCGCGGCGAGGGCCTCGGCCGCGAGCGTCAGCCCGGTGACCGTGTGGAACTCGTCGACCGGCTCACCCTCGACCACCGTGGGCCAGATGGGGTCGTCCCGGTGGGAGATGGCGTCGATGGTGTAGACGGGCTGCAGCGAGGTCCCGTGGGGCTGGTAGCCCGCGAACTCGCCCATCGGCCCTTCCACGGCGGTGCGGTCGCAGGACAGATGTCCCTCGATGACGACTTCCGCGCCGACGGGCACCTCGAGGTCGACGGTCTCGCAGGGGACGAGCTCCAGTGGCTCCCCCAGCAGGGCACCGAGGTATCCGGTCTCCTCGACGCCGTCGGGCAGGGGCATACCCGCGACGAAGGGGACGGCCGGGTGGCCGCCCTGGACCAGTGCGAAGGGCATGGCCTCGCCGCGCTCGGCCCACTGTTGCCAGACGTGGTGGATGTGCTGCCCGGGAACGACCAGGCCGGTCATGTGCTTGCCATCGATCATCATGATGCGTGCGATCGACCAGTTGGTGAAGGAACCGTCCGGGGTGCGGGCGATGATGGTGCCCCAGGTGTTGACGTAGGGGCCGCCATCCCCTTCGTGCAACAAGGGGGTCGGGAAGCGGTCGAGTGTCGCCTCGTCACCGAGCAGGAGGTTCTGCTTGCAGGGTGCGGTGGCGGCGTCGACCAGCACCGGCCGTATCGGCTCACGCGAGCGCGCCCCGGCGAGAGCGTCGATGATCTCTCGTGCGCCGGCCGCGGTGTCGAGGCCGAGTGAGAGCGCGATGCGGGCGAGCGGCTTCCCGGGGGCCGAGCTGAGGGCCGCGGGCGCGCCGAGCAGCCGGAAGCCGGGTGCGGTGCCGTCGATGTTCGTGAACAGGGGCGCGGGTGCCACGGTTTCGTAGGCGCGGCGGATGACGGCGCCCGCTTCCAGATGGGGGTCGACCCTGCGGTCGATGACC
The DNA here is from genome assembly GCF_056431485.1 of Streptomyces sp. NPDC045899. Taxonomy (NCBI): domain Bacteria; kingdom Bacillati; phylum Actinomycetota; class Actinomycetes; order Kitasatosporales; family Streptomycetaceae; genus Streptomyces; species Streptomyces sp. NPDC045899. The sequence goes on along the minus strand of NZ_JBWKKP010000012.1, from coordinate 244,098 downwards.
CGTAGGTCACCGAGTTCTTCCAGTGCGGCGATGTAGGTACGCAGGTCCTTCGGACGGGGCATGGCGTTCTCCGTTTCTGCGTCTGCGCGGTTCTGTTCGTGCGCGCTGTCCAGCGCCCGCGCGGGGCGTCGAACGGCGGTGGGGGCGGGTTGTGAAAGGGAGGTCGGGCGGGTGGTTCAGCCCGCGGCCGCACCGCCCGGCGGCTGGTCCACCGCCGCTGTGCGCCGTGCGCGTGCCGCGGCCGTACCGGCCCAGCGCACGGCGCGGGAGCTGTCGAGGCCGAACTGGTCCATGACACGCGTGACGGTGTGATCGACGACGTCATCGACGCTGGCCGGTCTGTTGTAGAAGGCCGGCATGGGCGGCAGGATCGTCGCGCCCATCCGGGACAGGGCCAGCATGTTCTCCAGATGGATCGTGGACAGCGGGGTCTCCCGCACGACCAGAACCAGCCCACGGCGTTCCTTGAGCGTCACATCCGCGGACCGCGCGATCAGGTCGCTGCCGTAGCCCGTCCGGACGGCGGCGAGCGTCTTGGCACTGCACGGCGCGACCACCATGCCGTCCACGCGGAACGAGCCGCTGGAGATGGCGGCCGCCTGGTCCTCCGGGCCGTAGGCGACATCCGCGAGGCGGGCGACCTCGCGTGCGGTGCGGGGCGTCTCCAGCTCGATCGTGGCCCTGGCCCAACGGCTCATGACCAGATGGGTTTCGACATCGGGCTGCTCACGCAGCTCCTCCAGCAGACGGATACCGATCTGCGCACCGGTGGCGCCCGTCATGCCGACGACAAGCCTTCGCATACCCTCCCCTAAATTCGTGTACGAATCATTCGTGCACGAACATAGGGGTCGCGCCTGGCAGAATGCAAGACACCACGTCGTTGCGTTCCCCGGAGGCAGTCATCGCCGCCCATCACGTACCGGACTCCATGCGGCAGTCCCCACTGCATCTGCTGCGGCGCGCCCTCCAGCGCTACACGGCCCAGTGGCAGGCCGCCGTCGGCGATGTCACCCCACCGCAGTTCGCGGTGCTGACGAGCGTCGGCGAGTACCCCGGCATCAGCCAGATCGACCTCGGCGAGGTCACCGGCATCGACGTGGCCACCCTCGCCCCCCTGGTCCTCCGCCTCGAACAGCGAGGGCTGCTCCACCGGGACGTCGATCCCGCCAACCGCCGACGCCGACAACTCCACCTGACCGTCGCGGGGGTGGCCGAGGCGGAAAGGATCCTCCCGCTGGCCGAGGCGGTCGACGAGGTCATGCTCGACGGTCTTTCCACCCCCCAGCGCACCTCGCTGCTGGCGGCGCTCCGCTCCCTGAGCGCCATGGACGGACCGACGGCCTGAGTCCGGGCGGCATCGGCCGGGCTCGATCGGCGCCTCGCGCCGAACGTATCCGCTCGTGCCGAACGTAGCCGTGAGTGGCTGGAAAGTGACGGCGATGGCCCGCGACTCCGATACCACACCATCATCGACCAGCGCATCCCTCCTGATGTGAACGCGACATCCGATCACACACCCGACGTGGCGGGAACACACCCTCCCGCCAGAGCATGAGCCCGCCGCCCAGCGGGTCGCCCGACAGGTCGGCCGCCCACGCACCCGATCACGGGCGTGACCTCCTCGATCGGGACCCATGGTGAGGGGAGTACACCCCCGCTCAGGGGCCGCCGGGCGGGCCCCACGGAGACCACCGATCCCCCCGCCGCGGCGCCCAGGGGGTCACCGACGGCCGTACGACTGCCCGGAACCGCAAAATCCAGGCGGATCACCAATCTGCTAGTGATCTCATTGACTTGGTCATCGCACTGGCAAAAACTCGTCCCCCGAACGGCTTCGTGATCCCCCGTCCATGCCCTTGGCTCGTGGTCCCAAGCTGCCGGTGAGCATGTTCCGGCCCGGCACACCGTCGGCCGGGCGGCCGCCGATTTCGCCGTACCCGGCTCCGTACGTTGTCGGATCCACGAGTGGAAAGGGCTGCTCCCGTCGATGACATCGTTGTCCACTTCTGCCTCTTCAGCGGCGGACGCAGTTCCGCACACCTCATCGGCCCCGTCCTACGGCACCGGGCTGTTGGCCGACCGGCAACCGCTGTCTTTCGGCCAGCGTCGGCTCTGGGCGCTCTCCCAGCGGGAGGGTGCCAGTGCCGCGTACAACGAGCCGATGGCCTTCCGGCTGCGGGGGCCGCTGAACCGGGCGGTGCTCGGTCGGGCGCTGGACGCGCTGACCGCCCGGCATGAGGCCCTGCGCACCCGGCTGGTGCCGTTCGAGGGCGAGGCGTACCAGCACGTCGATCCCGCGGACACCGGCTTCGCACTCGCGGTGGACGACCTGACCGACTGCCCTGATACCGAGGACCGGCTGGCCGAGCTGCTCCGCCGGGAGACGGTCCTCCCGTTCGACATGGCCACCGAACCGCTGGCCCGTGGCCGCCTGGTGGTGTTCGGCCCGGAGCACCACGTCATCGTGCTGACGGTGCACCATGCGATGTTCGACGGCTGGTCCCGGAGCATGATGCTGCGTGAGACCGGCGCGCTCTATTCCGCCCTGCTGCGTGGTGAGCCGGATCCGCTGCCACCGGCACGGTGGCAGTACACCGACTTCACCCGCTGGCAGCGGGAGTGGATGACCGGCGCGGACCCCGCGGCGCAAGAGGAGTACTGGGCCGCGAAACTGGCCGGTGTGCCTCCCCTGCTGGAGCTGCCGACCGACCGGCCGCGTCCGGCGGAGCAGGAACACACCGGTGACCGGGTGCATCTGGAGATCGGACCGGAGCTGACCACGGCGCTCAAGGCGGTCACCAAGGAGCACGGGGGTTCGCTCTTCTCGACCCTGCTGACCGGCTGGTCGATCGTGCTGTCCCGGCTCTCCGGACAGCAGGACCTGGTGGTGGGCACCCCGACCGCCAACCGCCGGCGCGGCGACGTCGGCGGCATCATGGGCTTCGTCGTCAACACCCTCGCCCTGCGGGTGGAGTTGGGCGATGCGCCGACCGGCTCGGCACTCCTGCGGCAGGTACGGACCACCGTCCGGGCCGGGGTGAAGAACGTCGACCTGCCGTTCGAGCGGGTCGTGGAGCTGGTCAACCCGCCGCGCAGCGCCGCGCACACCCCGCTGTTCCAGACCATGCTCGCGTGGGTTCCGCCCATGGAGGCGGTGATGCGGCTGCCGGGGATCTCGGTGCGGCTGTTGCCGATGCCGTTCGCCCCGGCCAAGTTCGACCTGGTCCTCGCGCTGGAGGAGGCGGACGGACGCATCGTCGGCGATCTGGACTACGCCACCGCGCTCTTCGACCGGGAGACCGTCGAGCGCCATCTGCGGTACCTGGTCCGGGTGCTGGAGCAGCTCGCCCGGGAGCCCGGACGGCCGGTCACCGCGTACACGCTGCTGGACGAGGCGGAGACGGCCGAGCTGCTGGCCGACTGGGACGCCACCGGCACCCCGGCGGCCACCGCCGCGACGGGTACCGGCCGAGGGGCGGGGAGCACCGCCGAACCGGCCGGACTGGTGCAACGGTTCGAGGCGCACGCGCGATCGGCCCCGGCGGCCACGGCGGTGGTGGACGGAGAACGTCGGCTGACCTACGCCGACCTCGACCGGCGGGCCAACCGGCTGGCGCACGCCCTGATCGCCCGCGGGGTGCGCCCGGACCAGGTGGTCGCCCTGCACACCGGCCGGTCGGCCGAGCTGGTGGTCGGTGTGCTCGGTGTCCTCAAGGCCGGTGCGGGCTGGCTTCCCCTGGATCCGGGCCAGCCGCCCGAGCGGCTGGCCGCGATGGTGGCCGACGCTCGCCCGGCCCTGGTACTGACCGACCAGCGGGACACACCGGAGGACTGGCACCCGCTGACGGCCGTGGAGACCGAGGGCGGGCGGGACACCGCTCCGGACATCATCGTCCCTCCCTCACATCTGGCGTACGTGATCTACACCTCCGGCTCCACGGGCCGGCCCAAAGGTGTCGCGGTGACCCACGGCAATGTGCTCAACCTCTTCGACCAGTGGCTGGCCCGGTTCGGCGCCACCCCGGGCGAGGCGACCTCGGCCTGGTCCAGTATCGGGTTCGACGCCTCGGTGCACGAGCTGCTGCTGCCGCTCGTCACCGGAGCCGAAGTCCACCTCGTGCCGGAGGAGTTGCGCGGCGACCCGGCCGCGCTGATGCGCTGGCTCGGTGAGCACCGGGTGGTGCAGGCGTTCCTGCCACCCGCCTACATACGGTGGATCGACGAAGATCCCGAGGCCAGGCTGGCCGGCCTGGCACTGCGCCAGTTGCTGACCGGGGTGGAGTCACTGCCCGAGGCCGCCCTGCACCGGATGGCCTCGGCCCTCCCCGGACTGCGGATCTGCTTCGGCTACGGACCGACGGAAACCACGCTGTACAGCACCGCCTACCTGGACCCGCGGCCGGTGGACCGACCGTGTCCGATCGGCCGGCCACTGCCCGGCACCCGGCTCTACCTGCTCGACGAACGGATGCGACCGGTGCCGCCCGGTGTGGTGGGCGAGGTGTACATCGGAGGCGCGAGCGTGGCCCGCGGATACCTCAACCAGCCGGAGCTCACCGCCGAGCGGTTCCGCAGCGATCCGTTCGTCACCGGCGGCCGGATCTACCGCACCGGCGATCTGGCCCGCCGACTGCCCGACGGCAACGCCGAGTTCGCCGGCCGTCGCGATGACCAGATCAAGCTGCGTGGCTTCCGGATCGAGCCGGGCGAGGTCGAGGCGGCGCTGCTGGCGCTGCCGGGGGTGCGGGAGGCCGCGATACTGGTCGACCGCGATCCGGCCGGTGAACCACGGCTGGTGGCGGGCATCGGACGCGGCGAGGCGCCGTCCCGGCAACCGCACGAGTGGCGGACAGCCCTGGCCGAGCGGCTGCCGGACTACATGATCCCCGCGGCTTTCGTGGAACTGCCCGCCCTGCCGCTGGGCCGCAGCGGAAAGCTGGACCGGACGGCCCTGCTGGAGCGGGCACGGGCCGCGCAGCCGGTACAGGTCAACACCACGACCCCGCGCGACCACGTGGAGATGGCGCTGCGCGGCATCTGGACCCGGCTGCTGCTGCACCCCGGCATCGGCATATCGGACAACTTCTTCGACGTCGGCGGCACCTCCATCTCCGCCATCAAGATGGTCCACGCGATCGGCGAGGAGTTCGGCGAGACACTGCCGATCCGCGAGGTGATCCGCCACCCGACCATCGAGGCACTCGCCGGACGGCTGCGCCGAGGCGCCTCCGGGACGCCGGGTACGAACCTGATCGAATTCCGGCCCGGCGCGGGCCGGCGACGGCTGGTCTGCGTCCACCCGGCGGGCGGAACCGCCTTCTGCTACCTGCCACTGGCCAACGCCCTCCCCGAGGACATCGGGGTCCTGGGCGTCCAGGCACCGGGCATCAACCCGGACGAGACACCGTTGCCCACCGTCGAGGCGATGGCGCAGACGTACCTGGAACTGATCGACCCCCGCCCGGACGAGTCGTTGCTGCTGTGCGGACTGTCCTACGGCGGCCTGATCGCCCATGAGATGGGCCGACGGCTCGCGCTGTCCGGCCACTCCCGGCTGAGCGTGGTGCTGCTCGACACCCGGGCCACCGACGACCCGGCCGAGCGGGCCGCGATCCAGCCGGTGGAGTACGAGGAGTTCACCGAGAAGCTGGTGCGGTTCAACGGCATGTACCCGGGCATCGAAGCCGACCAGCTCATCCGGTACTTCGAGACGTACAACCACAGCCGGATGACCGCCCGCGCACACCAGCCGCTGCCGACCACCGCCCGGCTGACCCTCGTCGAGGCCGCCGCCGACGGGCCCGGCGCCCAGGGCCCGCACCCGACCCGCGAGTTCTGGCGACGGCGGGCCGACGCCGGGCTCTCGGTGGTGCCGCTCGACTGCGGCCACTGGGAACTGCTGGAGGGAGCACAGGTGTCGTCGGTGGCCGAGGTGATCGTCGCGGAACTGAACCGGCTGGACACGGATCCCGACGAACCGGCCGCTCCGACCGTGGCGATGGAGCTCTGATGGCGATGTCGAACCACGGCCTGCCCCCCGCCGAGCGGCCGGGCCCCCAGGACCCGTCGGTCCCGTCCGGGACGCCGGAGGAGGGTATACCCGCCCGGGTGGCGACCGGGCTGGCACACGGCGTACACCTCCAGGCCCAGCGCACCCCCCACACGGTCGCGCTGGTGGACCGCGAACGCCGGTTCAGCTACGCGGCACTGGATGCCGCCGGAGCCGACGTGGCCACGGCACTGCGCCACCACGGGGTGCGACCCGGCGACGCGGTCGCCGTCGGCCTGCCCCGCTCCTGGCACCTGGTCGTGGTGGTGCTCGGCGCACTGCGGCTGGGCGCCCGGGTGGTACCGCTCGACGCGCAGAGCCCGCCCGAGCGACAGGCGCACATCCTGACCGACTCGGGCAGCGTCGTGCTGGTGCACGGCGACACGGCGCCCCAGGATCCGCCGGCCACCGCACGCAAGCTCTCGGCGGCGCGGCTGCTGACCGCCGTGACGGACGCCGATGAGCCCGGCGACGGCGAAGCCCCGGCGGGTGACGTCGTCGACGGGTTCCCCGAGCAACCGGCCGGGCTGATCCTCTACACCTCCGGCACCACCGGCCGCCCCAAGGGTGTGGAGCTGCCGGAAGCCGGTGTGATGCGGATGGCCCTGCCCGGCTGGCTTCGACTCGAGGCGGGGGCACGCTACTCCTGTCTGTCCAACCCGGCCTTCGACGCGATCAACTTCGAGATGTGGACACCACTGCTGACCGGCGGTTGCTGTGTGGTGCTCCGTGACGAGGACGTGCAGTCGCCACACCGGCTCGCCGCCGCGCTGCTGCGCGAGCGGATCGACACGGTGCTGGTCACCACCGCACTCTTCCACGCCGTGGTGGACACCGTGCCCTCCTGTTTCGCCGGCGCACAGCAGGTCCTGGTCGGTGGCGAGCAGCTCAACCCGGCAGTGGTGCGGCGCTGGTACCAGCACAACGCGAGCGGATCCACCGTGCTGCACAACGCCTACGGGCCCACCGAGGTGTGCACCATCGCGCTCAGCCACCCGCTCCCCCGCGACCTCGACGCGGAGGTGGTGCCGGTCGGCGGGCCGATACCGGAGACCGGGGCGCTGCTGGTGACACCGGACGCCGAACGTGTCGCCGGACCGGGCGAGGTGGCCGAACTGCTGCTGTCCGGGCCCGGCGTGGCGACCGGCTACCGCGACCTGCCGGAGGAGACCGCTCGCCGGTTCGTCCGGCTGCCCTGGCACGACGAGGGCAGGGAGCGCTACTACCGCACCGGTGACCTGGTACGGGCCGATGACGACGGCGTCATCAGCTACCTGGGCCGGGTGGACCGGCAGGTGAAGGTGCGCGGCTTCCGGATCGAGCCCGCCGAGGTGGAACGGCGGATCGCGGCGCACCCGGCGGTCCGGCAGGCGTTCGTGTGCACCCGGGAGGATCCGGCGACCGCCGGACACGAGCTGCTGGCCTATCTGGTGGTCGCCCCGGAACTGGACTTCGAGGAGTTCGACCGGCACCTGACGTCCGCCGTACCGGCGTACATGAGACCGCACCGGGTTCACCGGGTGGACGCGCTGCCGCTGACCGGCAACGGCAAGGTGGACGGGGCCGCGCTGCTGCGCCGCACGGACCGCCCGTGGCAACGCTCCGCGGGGGCGGGTCCGGTGGCTCCGGTCACCGCCCTCCAGCGCGAGGTGCTGCAACTGGCCGAGGAGGTGCTCGGCACCTCGGGGCTGCGCCCCGCCGACCGCTGGATCTCCAGCGGTGGCGACTCACTGCGCGCCCTGCGGTTCCGGTTCGAGATCCGTCGCCGGTGGGGCCATGAACTGGGCCAGGCGGCGGTGCTGCACGCCGACTTCGCCACCATCGCCGAGACCATCGAGCAGGCGGGCCCAGGAACCGGTCCGCGCTACCCGGTGCCGTCCCCTCCCTCCGGTGCCACCCGTGGTCCGGCCACCAGCGAGCAGCAGCGGCTCTGGCTGCACCACCAGCGTTTCCCCGGTACGCGTGGCTACACGGTGGGGCAGGCCCTCCGGCTGGACGGCGCGGTGGATCAGGCCGCGCTGCGCCGTGCCCTGTGCGACCTGGTGGCCCGGCATCCGGCCCTGCGTACCGGGTTCGAGCCGTCGCCGGACGGTCTGCTGCAAGTGGTGGGCGAGCCGTACGACCCGTGGACCGAGCCGGAGGCCGTGGTGTCCGCCGGTGAGGAGGCGGTGGGGGACGGTGCCGACCGGTTCTTCGCCGAGCCACACGATCTGGCGTGTCCCCGGATGCTGGCCGCCTGCTGGCTCCCGGACCCGAACGGCGGCACACTGCTGCTGCGGCTGCACCACATCGCGGTGGACGGCTGGTCGCTGACCGTGCTCTTCCGTGATCTGTCCGACTGCTACGCACGGGCGCTGAGGACACCGGACACCGCGCTGCCGCGGCCCTCCGCGGCCCCCACCCCGCTGGACCACGCCGCCTGGCAGGCCGACTGGTTCGCCGGGGACGGGTACCAGGCGCTGCGCGCCGGGCTGCGCGAGCTGGGGGCCGCCGGGGAGGAACCGGATGAACCGCCGCTGGAGGCCCGCGAGGGCTCCCGCCCCGAAGGTCGGCTGCTGCACACCGTGCTGGACCCGGACCGTCACGCCGCGGTGGACCGGCTCTGCGGTGAACTCGACCTGAGCCGCTTCGAATTGCTGCTCGGCGTGTTCGCCTGGAGCCTGTACGCGGTCACCGGCCGGACCCGGCCGCGGATCGCCACCCCGGTGACCGGCCGCCCGGTGCGGGAGTTCGAGTCGAGTGTCGGGATGTTCGCCAACACCGTGCTGCTGCCCGTGGCGATCGCGCCGCGAGGCGAGCTGCGCGCCGAACTGCTGCGGCTGGGCACGGCGGTCCGCGAAACGCTGGAGTGGCAGGATGTGTCGCTCGCCGATGTCCTGGAAGACCGTGGCCATCCGCCCGGCCGGCCCCCGTTCGACGTGCTGTTCGTGCTGGAGAACACCGACTTCGGCGCGCTGGAGCTGCCCGGGATCACCACCCGTCCGGTGTGGCGGGCGCCGGCCGAGGCCAAGACGCCGCTGACCGTCTCGCTGGTGGACCACCCGGACGGCTTCGACTGCCTGTGGGAGTACGCGGCCGGCCACTTCACCGCCGCCGAGATCGACGCCCTGGACCGGCTGTTCCGGACCGGACTCGACCTGCTCGCCGCGGGCCGGTCCGCCACCCCCGTCGAACTGGCGGCCCCCTACCGGCGCGGACTGCCGGAGTTCGGCCGCGGCGCCGCGCCGGCCGGCGGCTGGACCACGGTGGCCCAGGGTTTCGCCGTCCAGGTCGCCCGGACCCCGGACGCCCCGGCCCTGATGGCGGCGGACCGCCCCGTCAGCTACGCACGGCTGGACGGGTGGGCCGCGGCGCTCGCCGAGGAACTGCGCGCCGCGCACCCCGTGCCGGCCGGTGACGCGCGACCGCGGCATGTGGCGCTGTATCTGGAGCCCTCGGTGGAACACGTGGTGGCGCTGTTGGCGCTCGCCCGGCTCAACTGGACCGCGGTACCGCTCGACCCGGCCTACCCGGCGGGACTGGTGCGACAGATCCTGCGCCAGGTCGACCCGGTGTGCGTACTCCTCGCGCCGGGTGGCGAACCGTCGTTCGACGAGGTGGACCCGGGCGGCACACCGCGCCGGACGGTCACCCTGACGGAGGGCGAGCCACCCGCCGTCCCCTTGCCGCCGCACACCGGCCGCCCGCTGTACACGCTGTTCACCTCCGGCTCCACCGGGGTGCCCAAGGGTGTCCAGGTCTCGGATCACACCCTGGCCAACCTGCTGCACTGGCAGACGGCCGAGGGCGGTCTGGGCGCACCCGCGGTGACCCAGCAGTTCTCCATGCTGTCCTTCGACGTGTCGTTCCAGGAGATCTTCACGACCCTGTGCGGTGGCGGCTGTCTGCACCTCGTGCACCGCGGATGGCGGCAGGACGTCCCGGCCCTGCTCGACCAGCTGGAGTCGGCCGGTGTGGAGCGGATCTTCATGCCGTACGTGGCACTGCAACTGCTGGCCGAACACGCCGTCCACCTGGGCCGCTACCCGTCCCGGCTGCGGGAGGTGGTCACCGCGGGCGAGCAGCTGGTGTGCACCGACGCCATTCGCCGCTGGTTCGCCGGTCTGCCCGGCGCCCGGCTGTTCAACCACTACGGGCCGACCGAGACACATGTGGTCAGCGCACTGTGCCTGGACGGGGATCCGGAGCGGTGGCCGGAGCGTCCGGCCATCGGTACCCCGGTTGCGGGCGGGCTGCTGCGGGTGGTGGACCCCGCGGGCGAGCCGCTGCCCGCCGGTTGCGTCGGTGACCTGCTGATCGGCGGCACCATGGTGTCGCGCTGCTATCTGGGCGACACGGCGCTGAACCGGGAGCGCTTCGTCGAACTGTCCGGTGCGGGCCTGTTCTACCGCAGCGGCGACCGTGCGTCCTTCGGCCACGACGGACTGCTGCACCTCCACGGCCGGGACGACCAGCAGATCAAGCTGAGCGGGCACCGGCTTGAGCTGGGCCAGGTGGAGGCGGCGCTGCTGCGCCACCCCAGGGTGGTCAACGCGGTGGTGGTCCCGGAGGGCGGCGGGCTGACCGCCTGTCTGGAGTGCCGCGAGCCCACCCCTTCGGCCCGTGAGCTGGCCGACCACCTGGTGCCACTGCTCCCGCCCCATGTGCGGATCGACCGGTTCCGCCGGCTGGAATCGCTGCCGCGCACCCCGAGCGGCAAGCTGGACCGCCGCACGGCGCTGCGCACACCGGGCGAGGAACTGCGCCACGCCCCGGCCGACGGGCAGCCGCTCCGGGGACGGGAGGGCGAACTGGCCACCGCCTTCGAGACGGTGACCGGTCTGCCCATCGGCCGGGACCAGACGTTCTTCGCGGCCGGTGCGTCGAGTCTGGCGCTGATGCGCTTCCATCTGCACTGCACCACCACGCTGGGCCTGCGGTTCGAGATCGCCGACCTGTTCGAGCATGTGACGGTGCGTGCGCTGGCCCGCTTTCTGGACGGCACGGGGCCGGACCGCCGCTCCGGCGAGGCCACCGTGGACCACCCCGCACCGGCCGCCGGTACACCTGCCGACGAGGCTCGGCTCGGGCGCGCCGGGTCCGGCACCCCTTCGGCGGAGGTGGTGGAGCCGGCGGGTCAGGAGCCGATCGCGGTGGTGGGGATGGCGGTACGGCTGCCCGGCGCCCCGGACCTGCGGTCCTTCTGGGAGCTGATCCGGAACGGCGGCCGGGGCATCGAGTACTTCGACGCCCCGGACGGGCTGGTGGGCGCGCGCAGCCAGATGGACGGGCTGCTCGCATTCGACCCGGAGCACTTCGGCATCAGCCGGCAGGAGGCCCGGCTGATGGACCCGCAGCACCGGCACACCCTGATGACCTGCGTCGAAGCGCTGGCCCACGCCGGTATCGCCGATACCTCGGACCTCCGGGTCGGGCTGGTGGCCAGCGCGGGCGAGAACACCTACTTCCAGGGGATGCTGCGGCAGACCGATCCGGACCGGCTGCCGGACGGGTTCCAGCTCGCGCTCCACCACGAGAAGGACTTCCTGGCCACCAAGGCCGCCTACCACCTCGATCTGACCGGCCCCGCGTTCACCGTTCAGGCCGCGTGCGCCAGTTCGCTGTTCGCGGTGCACGTGGCCGCCGGGCTGCTGCGGCAGGGCGACGCCGAGGTGATGCTGGCCGGCGGGGCGCTGGTGGACACCGGGCTGAGCGACGGGTACCGCTACAAGCCGCAGCACATCTACTCCGAGGACGGCCACTGCCGGTCCTTCAGCGATGACGCCACCGGCACCATCGGCTCCAGCGGGGTCGGCATGCTGGTGCTCAAACCGCTGAGGCTGGCACGCAGCGCGGGCGACACCGTCTACGCGCTGGTCACCGGCTCGGCCGTCAACAACGACGGTGCGGACAAGCTCGGTTACAGCGCTCCGTCGCTCGCCGGTCAGCGCGAGGTGATCCGCACCGCCCTGCGCCGCAGCGGGCGTACCGGCGCCGACCTCGGTTACGTCGAGGCGCACGGCACCGGCACCCGGCTCGGCGATCCGGTCGAAGTCGGCGCATTGCGGCAGGCGTTCGAGGTGCCGGAGTCCGGCCGGACCGCGCTGAGCTCGGTCAAGAGCCAGATCGGCCACCTGGGCGCGGCGGCCGGTGTGGTCGGCCTGGTCCGGGCGGCGCTGTCCGTCCACCACGGCCTCATCCCGCCCACACTGGACTTCCGCGCCCTCAACCCGCAGCTGGGGCCCGACCCCACGCCGTTCTACATCCCCACGCGGACACTGCCGTGGCCGTCCGACCGGCCGCGGGTGGCGGCGGTCAGCAGCTTCGGTATCGGGGGCGCCAACGCGCACGCGGTCATCGAGGCGGGCGAGCCGGGGCGTCCGGCCGACCCGGCCCCGCCCTGTCTGCTGCTCTCCGCCTCCAGTGAGGTGGCGCTGCGCGCCGACGCGGAGCGGATCGCCGCGTACCTCACGGAACACCCGGAGGCGTACCCGGCGGTCCTGCGGCACCTCCAGGCCGGCCGGCCCGCCCGCCGACGGCGGATGGCGGCGGTCTGCCCCGACGCGGCCTCGGCGGTGCGGTGGCTGCGCACCGCCACCGGTACCGCGGTGGAGCCGGGGGCCGAACGGGTCACGGCGGCCGACCACGGAGCGCCACGGCTGGTCGCCGACTGGCTGGCCGGTCACCGGATCGACTGGCCGGAGGGGCCCGCACAGGCGCCGTGGGACTTCCCCCCGCCCGCCTTCGCCCGGGCGGAGTACGACATCGAACGGGCCGCGGCCGCACCGGAGCCCGCCGGTACCAGCCGGCCTGAACGACTCGCCGAGGAGGAGTGGCTGCACCAGCCGCACTGGGTCCGGTACCGCCGGGCCACCACCGCCACGGCCACGGAGGCCGCCTCCTGCCCCCTGGTCCTGGTCACGGACGGCCCGGCCGATCCCGAGGAGGTACGGGCACTGCGCTCGGTCCGTCCACGGGTGGTGCTGGTGTCCGCGGAGAGCGGATTCGCCCGGCTCGGCGAAGACTCCTACCAGGTGGACCCGGCCGACCCGGCCTCGCTGGGTGCGCTGCTGGACGCGCTGGGCGACCTGGGCCCCGTGGACTGGCTGCACGCGTTGCCGCTGGGCGTGACCGGTCCGGTCGACGCCGACCGGCTGGCCCACGCCCGCCGGGCCTGTCTGGACGCCCCGGCCGCACTGGTCCGGGCGGCGGCGGGCCGGACCGGTCTCACACCACGCCCGGTGTGGCTGTCGTACCGGGCCCGGCCGGTGGACGGCCCGGTGGAACGGCCCGAGTTGGCACTGCTCGCCGGGGTCACCGAGGTCGCGCCACAAGAAGGCGCCACCGCCGGACACTGGGTGGACCTCCCGGCCGCCCGGCCGTCCGGCTGGGCGGCGCCGCTGGCGGTGCTCCTGGCCGGCGACGAACAGCCGCCCGCGCATCTGGCACTGCGCCACGGCTACTGGTGGCGGCAGGCCACCGTGCCGGTACCGGCGCCGCCCACGCACACGCCCGTGGTCCCGGCCGCGGCGGATACGGCCCACCTCATCCTGGGCGGCACCGGTGGAATCGGCGCCACCGTCGCCGGATGGCTGCTGGAGCGCACCCAGGGCCGGGTGCTGCTGCTGGCCCGGCGGCCCGGACTGCCGGAAGAGCTGGCGCCGTATGCCGACCGGATCGAACTGGTCGAGGCCGATCTGGCCGTCGGCTCCCCGGAGCGGCTCGCCTCGCTCGTGGCCGACCGTACCGGTCGGCTGGACACCGTGGTGCACGCGGCGGGCGCGGGCGCGGGAGGGCTGATCGCGCGCCGCGACCCGGCGGTGGCGCACTCCGGGTCGGCCGCCAAACTGCACGGCGCGCTGCTGGTGGAACGGCTGGTCGAGCGGTTCCGGCCGCACCTGGCCGTCTACTGCTCCTCCATGGCGGGCACGCTGGGCGGGGTCGGCCAGCTCGACTACGCGGCGGCGGCCGGGGCGCTGGACGCCTTCGCCCATCACGAGCCGCCCCGGCCGGACGGCGGCGGGACGACCCTCCGTCTCGCCATCGGCTGGGATGTGTGGCGGGAGGCCGGGATGGCGCTGCGCGCCCCGGCCACGGACGCCCGCCACCAGGCCCATCTGACGGTCGGTCTCACCGTGGCGGAGGGGCGTCGGACCCTCGCGCGGGCGCTCGCCACGCAGCTGCCGCAGGTGCTGGTCTCCACCACCGAACTGATGGCCTCGCGCGCCTTCTACACCGGCCCCACGCCCGCACCGGACACCGCCGAGGCCCCGCCCGGCCTTGTGGAGGGCGGGAACGAACCCGCCGTGCTGCTGGGCGACTGGTTGTGCGAGTGGCTGGGCCTTGACACCCTCGACCCGGACGATTCGCTCTACGACCTGGGCGCCGACTCACTGACGCTGCTGGACCTCATCGGCGAGATGAAACGCCACTTCGACGTGGAACTCGATCTGGCCGAGCTGAGTCACCAGGTCTCGCTGACCGAGGTGCTGACCCTGCTGGACCGGGCCCGCGCTCCGGAGCCCGCCACCACCGGCACGGCCGAAACGGCCGATGACGTCACCGTCGAGGTGTGGCAGCAGGGCACCGGAGCGGAGGTGCTGTGCCTGGTGCACCCGGTCGGCGGGGACATCCAGGCGTACCGCGCGCTCGTCGCGGGCCTCGATCCGCGGCTGACCGTGGCGTTGATCGCCGATCCGGCGCTGCGCCGGCCCGACGGCCCCGAGTGGAGCATCGCCGAGCGGGCCCGCCACTACCACACGGCGCTGGAGGCGCGCTTCCCCGCCGCCACATGGCACCGGCAACTGGCCGGGTGGTCGTTCGGCGCATGGGTGGCCCTCGGAATGGCCGCCGAAGCGGAGGCGGCCGGCCGACCCGTGGACGCGCTCCACCTGCTGGACCCGCCGCCACCCGGCTCCGGGCCGCTCTACCAGCGGTACGGCGAGGACGAGTTGCAGACACTCTTCGCACACGAGCTGGGGCTCGACGGAAGTGGCCGGGAGGGCGAGGCGGCACGGGAGTACGCCGAGCGGCTCACCCGGCGCTGTCTGGCCAACCTGCGTGCCATGGCGGAGCACCGGCTGCCGCTGCTGACCACCACCCCGGCGCGGGTGTGGCTGGCCCGGCTCCCGGTGCGCGGCCTGCCACCGCTCGGCCCGCCCGCCGAGCAACGCGCGTCGTGGCGTGCCCACCTGACCGCGCCGGGCGACTGGCAGGAACTGGAGACCACACACTACGGCCTGGTCCGCCCGCCCCATGTAGGGGCGGTCTCGGCCGCGGTCAACGCCGTCCGCCACGACGTGGCCGGTCAGAGCTGACGGGCCGGCGACGCCCACCCGCCCCACCCACCCTTTGCCGCATCCAGCAGGGAGAGCCATGGAAGCGTACGAACTCGACGCCATCAAACGGATCACCACCCGGCCACGGTTCGCGTACCGGACCATCGAGGTCGCGCCGATCACCCCGGTCATCGGCGCCGAGGTCTCCGGCCTGGACCTCACCCAGGAGCTGACCGAGGAACAGCTGAGCGAGGTCCGCCGCGCCTTCCTCGACCACCACGTGCTGGTCTTCCGTGAGCAGGACATCACCTTCGACGACCACAAGCGGTTCGCCGGCCACTTTGGCGAGCTGCGCCCGGTGAACCCGCCACCGCCGGAGGGCGACCCGTATCTGCTGGAGATCCGCACCAGCCCGGACGCTAACAACGTGGCCGGCAACGGCTGGCACACCGACGGCAGCGCGGACACGGAGCCCTCGCTCGGCTCGATGCTGCACATCCTCCGGACACCCGAACCGGGCTGCGGCGGCGACACCATGTTCGCCAATATGCACCTCGCCCACGACATGCTCTCCCCCACGCTGCGCGGGCTGCTGGACGGGCTGACCGCCGTCCACGACGGCGGGCTGTCGCTGAAGGGGTACACCCTGCCACCGGACTACGTGGTACCGAAATCCGAACACGCGCTGGTGGTCCGGCACCCGGAGACCGACCGCCCCGTCCTCTACGTCAACCCCGCCTACACCGACCGCATCCCACAGCTGTCGGCCGACGAGAGCCGAGCGGTGCTGGACCTGCTCTTCAAGGTGGTCGCCGAACGCCCGCTGCTCTGCTGCCGGGTGCGCTGGGAGCCCAACACCCTGGTGTTCTGGGACAACCGCTGTGTGCAGCACCACGCGATCTACGACTACCACCCGCACACCCGCTACGGCCGCCGGGTGGCCATCAACGGGGGCCCGCTCAAGGGCTGAACCGTCGAGACGGACGTGCGCGGTGTGGGCCACCCGGAGGCCCGGTGGCCCACACCGCGCCCGTCATCCTGCGTCCGGGGCCGGTGACGGGCGGTCGGCTCACACCGGTGGCTGCGGGTCGTACTGGATACCGCGTCGCACCTCACGTGCGCGCTCCGCGGACGCCAGCCGGGCCACCAGGTGAAGAGCCATGTCGATGCCCGCCGAGACCCCGGCGGAGGTGATCACATCGCCGTCGTCGACGAACCGCTCGTCGGCCCGGACGTCGATCGTGGGGTCCAGCTCCGCGAGACGGTCCAGCGACGCCCAGTGCGTCGTCGCCGGCCGTCCCGCCAGCAACCCCGCCGCCGCGAAGACCAGCGAGCCGGTGCACACACTCGTCATCAGGGGTACCGATCCCCGCTGGGACCGGACCCACTCGAGATGGCCGGCGTCATCGAGCTGAGGACGCGTCCCCCGGCCACCGGGGTGCAGCAGCACATCCAGCGGCGGCATCCCGGCCATCGCATGGTGCGCCGCGATGGTGAGCCCCTTCGCACAGGTCACCGGTCCACCGTCGGCGGAGAGGCAGAAGACCTGCCACCCGTCCTGGGGAAAGATGCGTGTCCAGTACGACAGGACCTCCCACGGACCGACCGCGTCCAGCTCCTCGACGTCCGGGAACAGCAGGATCCCCACATTGCGCGTATCTTCATCGGCCATACCGTGATCCAAGCAGAAGCGCTCTCCCCGCCGCGGAATTCCCACGCCGGATCGCCGCACCCCCGCCCCTGCCACTCCCCGTCAGCCCTGTCGGCCGTCCTGGCTGACCGGCGCGAGCCCGAGGACACCCTTGGGATCGGCGGGGTTCACACCCCGCACATCGCCCACGTAGAGGCCGAGCCGGGCCTTGTAGCGGTCGAGTGCGGTGCGGTCCTTCATGAAGTCGCGCAGTCCCAGCGGGTTCATCCGGGCGTAGTCGAAGATGTTCTTGCGGCCCGGCGGAGGGGCGACATCCTTGCGCGCGCTCCAGGTCCCGATGTCGTTCCGCTGGGTCTCCTTCGACAGCAGCCAGCTCATGTAGAGCTTGGCGGCTGCCTTGTGCGGAGCGGCCTTGAGGATGGCGGCGGTCTGGGGCCAGGCGACCCAGGGGCTCCGCCGGGGCAGGCTGGTGACGGAGCGGCCGGAGAAGCTGCCGCCGCTGCCGAAGTTGGCCACGTAGTCTCCGGTGCCGACGAGGTCGGCCGAATCCTGGGTGCCACGCACGAACTTCGGGTTCTGGGCCATGAGCTTCTTCAGGTAGTCGAAGCCGTAGCGATCGGTGAGTTGCTTGAAGTAGTACAGGACGGCGTCATCGTCGTTGGGGTAGGTGAAGACGAGCCTGTTCTTGAACTCGGGCCGTAGGAAGTCCTCGGCCTCAACGGGTGCCCTGTCCCCCAGCTTCGTGGCGGTGACGTTGCCGAAGGCGTAGAAGAGTGCCCCCGTGAAGTAGCCGTCCCGGTCCTTGACCTGGTCGTACACCTGGTCCCAGCCGACCGGCCGGTAACGCTCCAGAGCGCCTTCCCGCTTCCATCGGGGAAAGTCGTCGAGTGTCTGCAGATGCGTGACGTCCACGACGACCTTCTTCCGGGAGATCTGGTCGTCGATGCGGGCGTCGTGGTTCTTGCTGAAGTCCACGACCATGTTCACCTTCATCTTCGGGAACTTCTTGGTGAAGGCATCGCGGAGGTAGTCGGCCTGGCCCGGCTTGTCCCCGCCGGCGTAGACGGTCAGTGTGCCGCCCTCGGCCACGGCCGCCGCGTAGAGCTTCCGGAGTTGCTCCTCCTCGTCGCCTCCGGTTCTGTGCACACCCCCGGTGCCACCCCGCGTCCCGGAGGTGTCGGCCAGGGCGACGGCCATGCCACTGGTGCCCATGACACCGAGCGCGACGGCTCCGATCAGAGTTCTGCGGGTGGCCTTCATGACAACTCCCCAATGCGTAAGTGTGCGTCCACGAGGTGGGCCGTGGCCCGGTCAGCATGCAGGCGGAACTTCTGTGTTCCCTCTGAGGGGAAGCTGTGAGGAGTGCCCGACGGCGGGGCAAGGCGGCTGATCAGTACCCTCACCCCATGGGGCTGGACATCACGGTGATGATCGTCGACTGGTCATGGCTGGGTGAGGCGGAGGAGCGGCGGCGGCTCTCGCGGTTGAGGGACAGCTGGTACGCCGACGATACGGGGCTGTGGGACTACGACACCCCGGTGGTCGAGGGTGACTGGGAATGGCCCCGAGGGCCCGACGGCGCCTTCTTCGGCGTCTATGAGTTCCGCCGTACCTGTGGCTCGTTCAAAGCCCACTTCTGGGCCGGAGAGCGCTGGGAGTCCCTGCGTGACCACGCCGATCCGGTGGTGCGGGCGGGAGGGGACGCATTCCTGGGTGGACTGGTCTGGGATGGAGTGGACGGTGAATCGCCCCATATCGACCCGGGATTCTTCTGCGCCGATCCGGAAGTCTCCTACGGATTGCTCCTCGCGCGGTCGCCGGACAGCGTCCGGGAACTCGCTTCGGCATGGGAGGGGGTACGACCCCGCCTGGACGGGCTGCGAGAAGTCTTTGCCGACCACGCCGCAGTACCCGGTGGCCGGGTCGGTGACTTCGACGCGTTCACCGACCTGCTCGACGACTGGGGTCGTGTCCTCACCGAAGCGTCCCGCCGGGGCTGGGGTGTCGTGGGGCTGAGCGAATAGCACGGGTCCGGGCACCGGCCGTGAACCCCGCTGACCCCGATTCTATCGAAATCCCTAGTCCCGGGCCCCGGAACGAGCCTGATCAGGCATTGCTGGCGTAGGAATGTGCCTGTTCCCCGAAAGCCCCGAGGGTCCGGCTGACAAATCGTCACTCCATGTCAGGAAAGACTGCTTCGGGGGCCGTACGCGGGGCGGCAAGCCCGAAGCAAGGAGAATGCAAGCTCACGCCAAGGACATTACCCGCCCGGCACCTGGACGTACGGTCCACAGAGGGAACGTGGGAAATCCCACGGTCATCGAGCATACGGTGACACCGAATTCCTTGAATTCGGAGCAAGAACGACCAGAGAGGTGTACCTGATGTCCGCAACCCACGAATCCCGCATTGCCGGCTGGGCCCAGAGCAATGCCGCGGAGCACACGGACTACCACGTGCCCCACGCCCCGGAGACCGTCCCGGCTCTGGGCGCCACCGATGTGGCCGCCGCCGCGCCGCCGGAGATCCCCACCGCCTACTGGACCGGCTACCAGGCGGGCGACAAGACCCTTCCGCGCACCGGCCTGGAGTCCGGCGGATCCGTTCAGGACCTGCTGCGCGGCCACCCCGGGTGGATCTGACCGGCGCGCTCGGGCGGATCTGACCGGTAGTCCGCCCCTCTGACCGCTCGGCGTCCCCGACGGACCACCGATCCGCCGGGGGCGCCGAGCTCTCATTCGTCCGGCACACCGGTGCCGCACCTCTCCACGCCGCCCCATCTGCTCCGGAGCGCATATGCATGACGAAGAGCGCGATGCCGTTGACGCCGTCTTCCGCAAGGTCGAGCTCATCACCTCGATAGGCCAGGTCATCGGCAGTCTGGAACAGCTGGCCACTTCCGCCCAGTTCGCCGGCAGCGGCCTCTTCAGCTGGCGCATCGGCAAGCTCCGCATGTCCCAGGCGTGGCCCGGCGTGGGAGACCGTCTGGACAACGTCTTCGGCTATCCGAACGTCATGGCGCTGGTGCACACCCGCGGCGTCGCCGGTCTCGGACTGCTGCTGCCCGACGCGAGCCGTGCCCGGCGCGGTGTCCTCGCCGCCACGATGTGCGCGACGGCCTACGGGTTGCAGACCCGTACGCGGTACGGGTTCGACGGCTCCGACCACTTCGCCTTCGTGAACTACGCCTGCGCGGCCCTGGAGAAGGCGTTCCCGCACGACGAACGCGCCCGGGAGGCCGTCGTGGCCTTCCTCGCCGCGCAGGCGTGCCTCTCCTACGCCACGTCCGGGGCGGCCAAACTCATCTCACCGGTGTGGCGCGACGGAAGCGCCATCCCCCGCATCTTCCGCACCACCACCTACGGCGACAGCTCGTTCTACCGGATGGTCCACGACCGCCCGTGGCTGGCCAAGGCGGTGGCCTGGTCCACGATCGCGGGCGAGTTGGCCTTCCCGCTGACGCTGGTGGCCCCGAAGCCCGTCGCCCGGGGGATCCTGGCCGCCGGAGCCGCCTTCCACCTCGGCAACGCCCGCTTCATGGGGCTCAACCGGTTCGTGTGGTCGTTCGGCGCGACCTATCCGGCGGTCGCCCATGTGTCGCGCGCGCTGGGACCGGGCCCCGGGGCGGCGTCGCGGTCCCCGCGCCGTCCTGCCCCGCCGAAGTCCCCGCCGGCAGCGCCGACCCGACCAGGTGTGGTGCGCAACGCGGTACTCGCGGGCGCGGGGGCCGCTGTGCTCGCGGGCGCGGCGGTCCACCGCGCCGCCGGGCGCCGCCGAGCGCGGCTGAGGACATCGGCACCCGGTGAACTGGTCCGTGTGTACGGGCACGAGGTGCACGCACTGGCGAACACCGGCGGCGCCGGGCCGACGGTCGTCTTCGAGAACGGCATGGCCTGTCCGGCCACCGAGTGGGGCTGGGTGCTGGGCAAACTCGGCCCCGGCACGAGCTACGTGGCGTACGACCGTCCCGGTATCGGCTGGAGCGCCGCGGCGCCGGTTCCGCGGGACGCGGACTGGAGCAGCGCGAGACTGGGCGCCCTGCTCTCCGCGCTCGGTGCGCGGCCGCCGTTCCTGCTCGTCGGCCATTCGGTCGGCGGGGTGCTGATCCGGTGCTTCGCGCGCCGCCATCCCGAACTCGTCGCGGGGCTCGTGTTCGTGGACTCCTCCCATCCGGATCAGCTGAGGCGGTCGACGGGTCAGCGGAAGACCTTGCCGTGGGTCCGGCAGCAGGTGACCACATCGTGGCTCCGGGCCGTGGCCGGCGTGCCGCGCCGGTCGCCGGAGTACCGGCCGTTCGGCTCCCTGCCCGGCGACATGGCCGAGGCGACCGAGAGGTGCGTGGAGGCGCCGGGCACCTGGTGGGCGACCCGTCAGGAGATGCACCACTGGCAGCACTCGTGGTCACCCGACGCGGCGCGGCTGTCGGCGGTCTCCCGGCCCGTGGCGGTGCTCACCGCGGAGGAGACCGTGCGGGCGGACCCGGCACACGAGGGCCTCCAGCGCGAGCTGGCGGGGCTGTCCACGGTTTCGCGGCATGACGTCGTGGCGGACGCGGGCCACAACGCCCTGGTGATGGCGCCGGAGCACGCACCGGCGGTGGTCGAGAGCATCGAGTGGGTCCGCACTCACGCGACCGGACTCGCCAACAACCGCCCCGGCTGAAAACACATCACGGTCCCCGATACGCCCACCGACTCCGAATGAGGAGAACCACCGTGGCCCTCCGTACACCGCTCCCCCGGTACGGCCTGTACGGGGTGCTGCTCTCGTGGTTCGGGCTCACCGTCGCCCAGCAGTTCAAGAAGCGGCCACGCTTCCTCGAGGCGGTCGACCCCGCCAACGTGACCCTGCCGATCTCGACGTTCTTCGCGCCGAACCCCGGCAGCAACGACACCCACCTGCTGATCCGGAACCGGCTCGCCGACGGCGGGGTGAGCGTATGGATGGAGCACGCGATGACACAGGCCAGGTCGGTGCGGCAGATGGTCTGGCACCCAGGGCGGCGGGGCGAGAAGGCCCTGCTCGACATCGTCACCGACCTCACGGCGGTGCTGCGTGTGGAACGGCGGGTGGAGCACGTCCAGATGACCGTCCCGTACCTCAGCCTCCTGAACTTCGTCACGCACCACGGCGAGCACGTGCCGAACGCCGTGCAGGTGCAGTTCCTGCTGGTGTCCTCGGCGGGGTGCGATCAGGACGAGGAGCCCACGACCCTCCTGGCCTCCGCGTTCCACGACATCGGGACCTAGTGCCCCATCAAGCCAAGGTTTGCCCCGCTCGCCGCCCTGGCACGGCCATCTGCGGGCGACGAGGCCGATCCGGCGCCTCGCAGCCGACCGCACCAAGACGCCTCGCTACCGGGCAAACCCTGGCTGACGCGGCACGAGGTGTACTGACCTGGAGCGTTGTTCACGCGGGTGATCGGTGGTTGTCCACGGTCGGCCAGGACCGCGTCGCCCTTCGCCCGAACGGTCAACCGGGCATGACGGTGGGACATGAAGACCTCCGGTGCGGTGGAGACCCGACGTCTCCACCGCACCGGAGGTCTTTGCCATGATCAAGACACCTCCAGGGCTTCCACGCAGCACACACGGCGACTGTCAGACGACCCCGGACCTCAGAAGCCTCAGGAATCAGCCATCAACTGGAGAAGGTCGCGCAGGTCGCGCCGCTGGTTCTGGCCGAGGGCTGCCAGCGGGTCGCTCGCGAACCGCAGCCGCTTCTGCAAGTCCCGGACCACCGCCTTCCCCGCATCGGTCGTGGCCAGAAGCTTTACCCGCCGGTCGTTCGGGTCGGGGCGGCGCTCCACGAGGCCGCGGGCCTGAAGCCGGTCGATGACACCCGTCAGATTGGACGGCTCGGCTCCCACACGCTCGGCGATCCGCCGCATCGGCAGCGATGTCTCATCCAGGGCGAGAAGCACTTTGACCTGTTGCGGCGTGATGCGGTGTTCGGCGGCCGCCGCTTCGTACTCCTGGGTGTAGCGGGTCGTGATCTTCCCGAAGAGGGCGATCACCTCGGAGGACAGCGGGTCATGCGCGGAAACCATGGCCCTCAGCCTAGAGGAACTGGTACAGGACTACCAGTGTTGACAATAATGGTTATGCATCATAACTTCATGTCCATGAGAGCGCCGCCAGACGCGCACCTCCACACTTCACGCAGAAGGAGCCGCACCATGAAACTGCGCACCCTCGGTACCGACGGGCCTACGGTCCACCCCCTCGGACTCGGCCTCATGGGCATGTCGGAGTTCTACGGAGCCGTCGACGACACCCAGTCGATCGCCACCATCCACCGCGCCCTCGACCTCGGCGTGAACCTGCTCGACACCGCCGACGTCTACGGTTCCGGCCACAATGAGGAACTGCTCGGCCGCGCCCTGGCCGGCCGCCGTCGCGAGAAGGCCGTCGTGGCCACCAAATTCGGCGCCCGCCGGCACGGGAACAGCGTCACCGTCGACTCGACCCCCGAGTATGCAAAGCAGGCGGTCGATGCCTCACTCGCCCGCCTCGGACTGGACCACATCGACCTGTACTACCTGCACCGACGCGACCCGCAGGTCCCGATCGAAGACACCGTCGGCGCCCTGGCCGAACTCGTCGCCGCGGGAAAGATCCGCCATATCGGGCTGTCCGAGGTCAGCGCAGCGACCTTGCGCCGTGCCCACTCGGTCCACCCGGTGGCCGCCCTGCAGACCGAGTACTCACTGTGGGAGCGCTCGGTGGAGGAGGACATCCTGCCCACAGCGCGCGACCTGGGCATCGCCCTCGTCCCGTACTCCCCCGTGGGCCGCGGTTTCCTCTCCGGCGCCGTGACCGACCTCGCCTCGCTCGCCCAAGACGACTACCGCCGGGTCGACCCGCGCTTCCAGGGGGAAAACCTCCGTCACAATCTGCGCCTGGCCGAACAGGTCCGCGCCCTCGCCACCGACATCGGAACGTCGCCGACGCAGCTCGCCCTCGCCTGGCTGTTGCACCAGGGCGAGAACATCGTGCCCATCCCGGGCACCAAGCGCATCGCGTACCTCGAGGAGAACGCGGCGGCAGCAGATGTCCGCCTGGACCAAGCGCACCTCGCGGCGCTCGATCAAGCCCTGCCGCCCGGCGCGGCCGCGGGACTGCGCTACCCGGAGCAGCTCATGGACCGTATCAACAACTGAACCACGCCCCGCCACCACCTCGGCTGCCGGAGAGGGACAGATCCGGTGTTCCTCATGACGCCGGGCCCTGCCCGGCCGTCCAGCGATGGCCGTCTTCGTCCGCGGCCGGACGGAGCCCGACCCTGCTGCCGGACGTCGCATTCTGCGGGGTGAGTTCGAACCCCGGAGCGATCAGCGGCCGTATGCTTCCCGACGGATCGGCCCTGAAGACCAGGTTCTGCGGTTGACTTCCCTCGATGGGATTGCAGGGCCAGACGCCCACGTTCCCCTCCGTGCTGCCCCGGGTGTCGAGGCAGAAGTCGGGGTTCTCCCCCAGGTGCACCAGCCCACGCTCGTCCAGCCCCCATTGCTGCGAGCGGGAGCCGCCGCAGGGGGCGGTCATCACGTCCGGACGCTGTGCGAGCTCGGGGGACGCCACGTCCAGGCAGAGCCCGGAACCGGCGTTCACCAGCGGGGAGAACCTTCCGCCGAGGACGGGGGGCACCGTCGCCGAAGGCGAGGTGGAAGCTGTGGGCGCCGGAGTGGGCGTCCTGGTCGCCCTGGTGGGTCGCGGCGTCGAAGGGCCCGGGTCCGGCGGGCCCTCGGTGGTGAACGTAGCGGCAGGAGTGGACGGCGCGGGCGGAAGAGGCACGGGCGGCAGGTCGCCGCCGACAGCTGCCTCCGGTGCCCGGTTCCCCGTGTCGGACAGGTGAAATGCGACCGTGACACCCCCCACCACGGCCAGGGAGAGGAGGAGGAACGGCAGGACCCACGACACGTCCCGGTCCGCCCGCCCGTCAGAGCGGGCGGAAGCTGTGTCGGCCCGGAGGAGAGCGGACACGGCGGGCTGGAGATCCGCCGTGACGATCGAGGCGGTGAGGTCCCGGGATGGACAGTCAGTGACGTACTCCGCCGCGCCCCACCCGAGCAGGCGCTCGGCAAGGGTGTTCCCTGGATCCCGCCGGAGCGCGTGGAGCTCGTCCATCGCCTGCCGGCAGCACGGACATCGGGAGAGGTGCTCATCGAGGTCCTCTTCCCGCTGCCCGGCGGCCGCCTCCGTCGCGGCCTCCATCAGACGGTGGAAGGCCCGGCAGGTGGCGTTGTCGGTGTCCTGTGAATAACGGTGCAGGTAGGCCTGGCGTACGGCCTTCAACGCCTGGGATGTCAGCAGTGGTACGGACGTCGGGGCAACGCCCAGGAACAGGGCCACATGGGATGCCGGTTCCTTCTCCACGACTCCGTACCAAAGGACGCCGCGGGTGCGGGGAGGAAGGCAGCGGAATGCAGCGCGCAGGACGGATGAGGTGCCGGGCGGCAGCTCGTCGCACGGCGGCTGTCGCCCCTTCTCGATCCAGTCGGTCAGATGGGGAGCCAGCCGCGCTTCCTGCCCGTTCGCAATCCGATCGTCGGCCACGCGCTGGACCAGCAGCAGCAGGTGGTATCCCCAGGGCCCCGGGGGGTCGATGCCCCGGCACGCCTCCACCGCCGCCTCCGAGAAGGTCTGGGCGGCGAGCTGCCTGGCGGTCTCCTCGTTCCGGGCGGCGAGACGCGCGTAGGCAAGGACCGCGGACCTATGACGCCGACGGAGCTCCTCCATGGCCGGGCCGGCCTCGGGGGCACCCGCCTGGACGCACCGGCTGAGTTCCTCGTCCGGCAGGCCGGCCGGATCATTTGTGCCTGGCGCGGTGTCCTCAACGGCTGGTTGAGCCCCACGCACATGCTTCTTCCGCACCTCATCCACTCCTCGTACGCGTTCACGGGTGCGTGCGAGCGAGACAACTCGCTTCGTACAGCGGGCAACGGGGTCCCGTTCGTGTTCCCGGTTGCCCGCCCTCCGGCCGGGCCGGCTCGTACGGGGGCGCGCATCGCTCAGTCACGGGTACCGGCAGGCGGCAGCGGCAGCGCGATCCACGCCACCTTGGCACCGTCGCCGAGCTTCCGTATGCCCCATCGCCCGCTGGTGAGGCTGTGCACGATGTGCAGTCCCCGTCCTTGCTCGGGCAGCGCGGCGCAGGAGGCGTACGAACTCCCTCCGCCGTCCTCGGGTTCCGGCTCGAGAACAGAGGCGGAGGGGTGGCCGCGGGCTTCCGGGAGTCGGGGATCGTGGTCCAGGACTTCACAGATGACCTCCCCGCCCGTACGGCGCAGACGCAGCTCGTACGGACCCACGGCGTGCTCGTCCGCGTTCGCAATGAGTTCCGACGCCGCCAGAACGCTGTCGCCGATGAGCTCCGCCGGCAAGCCGGTCCGGTCCAGGGCCCGGCGCAAGGCGGAGCGCGCTTCGGCAGTCGGGTTCGCGGTACTGCTGGTCCAGCGGTAGAGGTTCACCACATGGCCGCTCGAGATGGTGGTCATCGCTCTGTGTCACCCCGGGCGGAGTGGTGCTCCCGGAGGGCACGGCGGAGCAGCATCGAGCCGGTGAGCGTCGCACCCTCGCGGGAGGTGTGGAACAGGGTGGTAGGCAACATGAACGCCTCCGTGGGCAATCCGGTGGGGGCAACCACGACGCTGTGGTGCTGCGGCAGGAGCGGCACTTCCCCCGGCGTGCACTCCGAGTCCTCGAGCCCACGACCTCGCGGGCTGAACGACCTCGCGGGGCCGGGGCACCGCGGAGGACGCGCCGGGTCGGGTAGGGGGCCGGGCGGCGCGCATGCCTCTGCCATCGGCTGGCGCGCTGTGCACCGCCCGGCCCTCGAAGTCCCGGGCGCTTACGCGAACGTGACGATCACCTCCAGTTCGACCGGCGCCCCCATGGGCAGCTCCGCCATGCCGATGGCTGAGCGGGCGTGCTTGCCCGCGTCCCCGAATACCTTCTCCAGCAGGGCCGATGCCCCGTTGATCACAGCCGGCTGGTCGGTGAACCCCTCGGCCGAGGCGACAAATCCGGTCACCTTCACCACGTCCACCACTGCGTCGATGCCGATCTCCTTGTCGATCACGGCAAGGGCGTTGAGTGCGCATGCCCGGGCCAACTCCTGCCCGCGCAGGGGGTCCACCTCGGCCCCGACCTTTCCTACGGTCCGGAGCCTGCCGTCCTCGTAGGGCATCTGTCCTGAGGTGAAGAGCAGGTTTCCCGCCCTCTTGGCCGGTACGTAGACTGCCGTGGGAGGCACCACCATCGGCAGTACGAGCCCGAGGTCGATCAGGCGCTGACTCGCGGTCATGAAGACATCTCCTTGTCGTTGATCACTTGCTCGACCCATTCCGCGACCGCCAGGACGCGTGGGTCACCGGCTCCGACGAGTTGCAGCCCTATCGGGAGTCCGGAAGTCGGCAGGGGCAGGCTCAGGGCCGGATGCCCGGTGAGGTTCATAGGACGTGTGTTGCGGAGCAACAGCTCCCTGACCGGCCGTGGTTTCCCGGTGTGCCCCACCTGACGCGCGTCAAGGGCAGGGGCGGTGATGGGCACGGTCGGCAGGACGACGGCGTCGACGGTGTGCAACAGCTCGTCCACCGCGGCACCGATCATCGAGGCGTGTGCGCGTGCCCTCGCGTGCCGCCAGGGCGGAACCCGGGACCCGGCGAGCAGTCGCTCACGAACGTCAGGCTGGTAGTCCCCGGGCTGACGGGCCAGGATCTCCGCATGGACGACATGTGCCTCAGGCCCCTGAAGGTCGAGGGCCGTTTCGTTCATCTCCGGCCAGTCGGGCAGGGCGATATCCACGAATGAGGCTCCGGCAGCGGCCAGTCGGTGGAGGGCGGCGCGGTAGGCATCGCCGACCGTCGGGGCACACTCCCCGGGTTCCGGATTCGCGAGCCGGCCCAGCGTCGGCGGCCCGGACAGCGACCACCCGGACAGATCGGCCGCGCCCAGAACCTCGACGGCGAGCCTGGCATCGGCCACGGACCCGGTGAGCACACCGGCATGGTCCAGACTGGGCGACAAGGGGAAGACGCCGTCCAACGGCAGTGTTCCGCGGGCCGGCTTCACTCCGACGACGCCACAGAGCGCGGCGGGGACGCGGACCGAACCCGCGGTATCGGAGCCGAGAGCCAGCGGGACCACGCCCGCTGAGACCGCGGCCGCCGAGCCGCTGCTGGAGCCGCCGGTCATACGGGCTGAGTCGGCCGGATGCCGGCAGGGCCCCAGCCGGTTGGAGGTTCCGGTGCATCCGTAGGCGAACTCGTGGCTGTGGCTGAGTCCGATGATCACCGCGCCCGCTTCCCTGGCGCGCCGTACGATCGTGGCGTCGTGGACGCCCATCCTGTTGGCGAAGACCCTCGATCCGCAGCGGTGAGGCATTCCACGCACCTCGATGATCTCCTTCACCAGCACCGGGACACCTGCCAGACGGCCCTGGCGGCTGCTCGCCACGGCCCGGGCAGCACGCCGAGCACCTTCGGCGTCGAGATGAACGACCGCACCGAGGCTGCCCGCCAGCAGCGCGCGCTCGATCGCGCGCTCGGTCAGCTCCACGGGGTCGAGCTCACCTGCTCGCACGCCACGGGCCAGCGACTCCACCGACGCCCAGGCGGCGTCCTCCCGCCCGCCCATCACACCGACACCGCCGGCTTCGTCCGGTGCGATCCGAATGTCACCTTCTGGCGCGGGTCCACGAACACCATGGCCAGCATGCCCAGTACGCAGGCCACCCCTGCCCCGATGAACATGGCGCCGTACCCGTGCTCGGACACGAGGAAACCGGTCAGTGTCGGCGCGAGGATCGTCGCGACA
Source organism: Streptomyces sp. NPDC045899 (assembly GCF_056431485.1). Taxonomy (NCBI): domain Bacteria; kingdom Bacillati; phylum Actinomycetota; class Actinomycetes; order Kitasatosporales; family Streptomycetaceae; genus Streptomyces; species Streptomyces sp. NPDC045899. Next base: position 215,322 of record NZ_JBWKKP010000012.1, on the reverse strand, counting down.
TTGGCGAAGAAGTGCATGATGCCGCTGAATGTGCCGGCGCGCGCTGCCGCGATGTCGACGACCACAGCCCAGTAGACGGTGTCGGGAAGGAAATTCAGCGCATTGCCCACAGCCAGGAGCGTCAGCACGGCATACGGGCTGTCGACGAGCGGAATGCAGAGGAAGACGGCACCGGTGAGCGCCAGGCTGACGAACGCGAGCCAGGAACGGGCGATCTTCAGATTGCCGGTCCGGCGGGCCAGCCAGTCGGAGATCCTTCCGCCGAGCAGGATCGTGACGCACGCACCCGTCCAGGGCACCATGCCGAGGTACCACAGTGAGGACAGGCTGAAGCCGAACTCGTCCTCGAGGTACTTCGGAGTCCAGGTCAGCAGCAGGAAGTTGACGTAGAGGAAGGCGAAGAAACCCACGGTGTTGGCCACGAGCGACCGGCTACCGAAGAACGTGCGCCAGGTCTCGGCGCCCAGGCCCTTGCCGGCAGGCCGGGCGGCCACATCATCGGAGCCTGGTTTCAGCAGTTCCCGCTCGGCCGGGCCGACTTTGGGGTGATCGGCGGGACTGTCGGTGAACACCCGTGTCCACAGGGCCACCCACACCAGACCTGCCAGGCCGAGCACGACGAACATCACACGCCAGCTCCCCAGCGCCAGCAGACCGACGGCGATGGGCGCGGTCAGGAGGGCACCCAGCGGTGTGCCGAGAACTCCGAGTCCGATGGCGGTACCGCGTTCGGAGGGTGCGGCCCAGACCGCGAGGGTGCGGTTGATGGTGACGAAGGCGGGCCCTTCGGCAAGTCCGAACAGCACACGGAAGACCGCGAAGCCCACCAGCGCCGATCCACCGAACAGAGCGACGCCGACGTCCCCCGCAAAGATCATGCCGACTTCCAGCACCGACCACGCGGTGCCCGAGAGCATCCACATCCACTTCGGTCCCTTGGTGTCGGCCAGCATGCCGCCCAGCAGGGCGCCCACCATGTAGCCGTAACCGAAGTAGCCCAGGACCGAGCCCCAGGCGGCCTTGTCCAGGCCGAACTCGCTGGTGATCGGGCCGGAGGCATAGGCGATGGCACCCCGGTCCACATAGTTGATGATCACCATCAATGCCATCAGGCTCATCACGACGTAGCGATAGTTACGCATGGCCATCCAGTGCACCTCCCTTGGAAAGTTATGTGCAATCGATTGCATGCAATCGATTGCGGAAACAACCGCCGCCTGCGGGACCCGTGTGCAATCGATTGCATCCAACGTAGGTTCCTCATCCACCTGCGTCAATGGGTCTCCCTTAGAATGCTGGCGTGGACACATGGGGTGTACGGCGCGTGACGCTCAACGACATTGCCAGGGCTGCCGGGGTACACAAATCGACTGTTTCGCGAGCCCTGCGCTCGACCAGCCAGGACGCCCAGGTCCTCCGCATCAGAAAGCTGGCCGAGGAGCTGGGGTGGACCCCCGACCTCATCGCGGCCGGCCTGCGGAACCAGCGGATGCAGACCATCGGGGTCCTCGTCCCCCGCCTCACCGACCAGGTCCTCTCCACGATCTTCGAGGGGATCGACCACACCCTCTCGCAGCAGGGGTGGCAGGCGGTCGTCGCGAGCACCTGGGACGACCCCGAACTCCAGCGCTCGCGGTCCAGGATGCTCCTCAGCCACCGGGTCGGCGGACTGATCATGGCGGACAACCGGGAAGACGATCCGTACGTCACCGAGATCGCCGACCGGGGCGTCCCCATCCTCCTGGTGAACCGCTCCTTCCCCGGCTTCCCTTCGATCACCTGCGACGATGAGCTCGGCGGGCGACTCGCGGCCGAGCACTTGATCGATCTGGGACACCGGCGACTCGGCGTGATCGCGGGCATGGACTACGCGCGTAGCCTGAACAACCGCGTCCGGGGGTTCCGCGATGCGGCCCGCAACCGCGGTGTCGAGGTCACCGACGAACTGGTCATCCACTCCACCATCTACCCGTCCGCGGGACGGGAGGCGGGCACCCGACTGCTCGAACTCCCCGACCCGCCCACCGCGTTCTTCGTCGTCAACGACGCCGCGGCGATCGGGCTCATGGGACTCCTGCGGGAACGCGGTCAGCGGGTCGGCGAGGACATCAGCGTCATCGGATTCAACGACGTACCCGAGGCGTCCGAGTTGCACGTTCCCCTGACGACGGTCCGATCCCCGCTGCGCGAACTCGGCGCGGTGGCGGCGAATGAAGCCCTGCGCATGATCGGTGGCGAGAAGGTGGACAACCAGGTGCTGCGTCCCGAACTGATCGTCCGTTCCAGCACGGGACCCTCGCCCACCCGACGCAACCGCAGTCCCAGCCGGGCTCCCGGCGACCGGACGTGAGAGCTGCCCGCCACAGACGCCCCCGCAGAAGCAGGCACGCTTGCCGGGGCGGCTGACGGTGAACCCTCGCGTCCGCAGGGTATTTCTCCTGTCGGTAGGCATCGGAGCCAGGGGGGCAATGCACGCGAGCGCGGTCAAGAGCCCGGGAAGACGCATCGGTCGTGTGGTGTTCCACCTCGTCATGACGGTGCTGGTGGTCATGCTCGCCCTCCGCACCTATGAGGAGACCGCCATTGCGCACGCCCGGTCGGCCGGGTCCCTGCGGACGGCGTGGGCCACCGTGGTGAAGACGAACTCCCACACGACCTCCGGAGAGACCGGCGGTGGTCAGGACGGCGGAGGGAAGCCGTTCACCTCCAGCTCGTACTCGGTCGAACTACGCGTGGACGGGGAGCGGAGGACCGTCGACGAGATCGGGTCCGACGCCGCGCAGGAACTCAGCAAGGGCCGGACGGTCGAGGTGGGCCTGTGGCACGGGCGGGTCGTGGAGATCGCGGGGCACCCTGTGTGGCCCGGCTGGCATATCACCCCCGTGGACGGCACGCTGTTCGTGCTGTATCCGCCGACCATGGGCTATCTGATCGCCCTGGCCGTGGCCGCGCGCGCGTATCTGGCGCGCCGGACCTCCCGGATCCGGCTGACCCGGGACGACCGGTTCGGAGCGTTGTGGCCCGGCCTCATCGTCGGAACGGCGGCGATATTCGCGCTCCTGATCTGCGGTGCCCTGGGGAAGGCGCCCGTGTACTGGCCCGTCGTCCCCGTCGGCGCCGGGGTGACCGTCGCACTGCTGAGGTCGCAGGGGTTGATCCGGCGGCGCGACCGCCTCTCCTCGGAGGAAGCGGTGTGATCCGCTCGGCGGCCACCGTCGGCCGATCCCCCGGAAGAGCCAGGCGGCATCCCCATCAGGAGGGGGCCGCACTTCACTCCCGGCCGTGATGTGTCGGGCCTCTCCCGCTGCGAACGTGTCTCACGACCGTTCCGCGCTCGGTGAGCGCGGCCGATTCACGTGCACGGAGAGGCAGTTGTGAAGTCGAGGTTCATATCGAGTCCCGGGACCCCCCGGCGGGCGGTGGCCAGGATCGGCGCCGCCGCGTGGGCGCTGAACGCGGCGCAGTTCCTGGTGGTGCAGCTGATCGTGGGGTCCCGGTGGCGGACTCCCTACAGCTGGGGGGAGAACAACATCAGCGATCTGGGCAACGTCCGGTGCCGGATGTGGGACGAGTCCCGTCCACGCTACGTCTGCTCCCCGCTGCACACCGCCATGAACGCGTCCTTCGTCGTCCAGGGTGTTCTCCTGCTGACCGGCATGGTGCTCACCGGATTCGTCTGGGGCCGGGGAGCGATGGCATGGACCGCTCGGACCCTGTTCGCCGTCGGCGCGGCGGGCTGGCTCCTGGTCGGGATGGTCCCGGCAGACGTGAACGAGGATCTGCACGTCATCGGCGCGCTCCTCATCATGGGACTGGGCAACCTCGGGCTGCTGTGCGCCGGATGGGTCCGCAAGGGCTCACCGCTCGGCCGGGCGCGGTTCGTGAGCCTCGGTCTCGCCGCCACCGCGATCCTCGCGACCTGGATGTTCTTCGCGCGCCACGACCCTGGTATCGGCCTCGGCGGTACGGAACGGATCGCCGCCTGTACCTCACAGGTCTGGACACTCGCCGTCGCCCTCGTCGTCTTCCGCGCCACGGGAAGGTCCCCTTCCCGGCAGGGCCGGTCCGATCATCAGCCGGACGTGGCCCCGCTCAGAGGCAGGGCCATCTCCAAGGAGTGACGTGTGTGCGGTTCGACGTGCCTCACCGCGCGTCGGCGCGGGTCAGCCGCGAGACTCACCGCCATGGATCTCTTCATCGGTGAGGTGGGTTCGCCATGACGGCGGTCAGCAGACGGCGGGTACTCCACGGAGGTGCGGCCGTCGGCGCGACAGCCATCGGGTCGGCCTTCACGGGATTCGGCGGGCTCGTCCACGCCGCGCCACGCGGCGCCCTTCCGGACATCGCGTGGGACGAACTCGCGCGCGGCCTGGACGGCACACTGATCCGGCCCGAGGACGACGGCTACGGCGAGTGGGGCCATCCGCAGAACCTCCGGTACGACGCCAGGCGCCCCGCCGGGGTCGTCGTCTGCCACACCGCCCGTGATGTGCGGACCGCGATCCTGTGGGCGCAGCGGACCGGCATCCATCTCGTTGCCCGGTCCGGCGGACACAGCTACGGCGGATACTCCGCCACCAGGGGACTGCTGGTGGACCTGGGGCAGTTGAACGATGTGCGGCCGGACCGCGAGGCGGGCACCGTCACCGTGGGAGCGGGCGCGCGGAACAGCGGCATCTACTCCGCCCTCCAGCCGCACAACCTGGCCATCTCCGCGGGGCGTTGCCCCACGGTCGGCATCAGCGGACTGACTCTGGGCGGCGGTTTCGGCTTCAGCTCACGGCAGCTGGGCCTGACCGCCGACGCCCTGGCGTGCACCAGGGTGGTGACGGCCGCGGGCAACTCCCTGGTGTGCGACGAGACGCGCCACCCGGACCTGTTCTGGGCCTGCCGGGGCGGTGGCGGAGGCAACTTCGGCATCAACACCGAGTTCACCTTCCGCACCACGCCCGTGGACACGGTGGCGGTCTACCAGCTCGACTGGGACTGGCAGGACACACCCGCGGCGTTCGCGGCCGTCCAGGCCCTGGCGGCGGAGGCGCCGAACACGTTCTCCTGCCGCATCGGCGGAGGCAGTGCGGGCCGGACCCGCCCGGAGATCAGAGCCGCGCGGAAGGTGTCGGCCCTCGGACAGTTCTTCGGGAGCGCGGACGATCTGCGGGACCTGCTCACGCCCGTCCTGCGGGCCGCGCGGCCGAAGCGGGTGCTGATCGACAACCGGACGTTCTGGCAGGCCAAGGACTTCTTCTACCACAGTGTCCCGAGCGACCGGTACGCCGTGACCTCCCGCTACCTGGACAGCCCGCTGCCCGAGCGCGGTGTCGAGGTGTTCATGGAAGCCGTTGACGACTGGCCCGGCAGCTCCAACCCCGACGGCGCGGGCGTCGCCGTGTTCGCGTGGGGCGGCGCGATCGGCGACGTCGCGCCCCGGGAGACCGCGTTCATCCACCGCACCGCCGGCTTCCTGCTGGCCTCCGAGACGACCTGGGCCGAACAGGACGACGCCGCGCTCGTCGCGGCGAACCTCCGCTGGCTGCGGGGGCTCAGCCGTGATCTGGACGCCTACGGCAACGGCGAGGCGTACCAGAACTTCATCGACCCTGGCCTGCGTGACTGGCGGCGGGCGTACTACGGCGCCAACTACCCACGGCTCGCGGAGGTGAAGCACCGGTACGACCCGGGAGACTTCTTCCACTTCGCCCAGGGCGTCACCGGCTGAGCGCGGAGCCCGCCAGCGCTGGACCGCCCGCCGTGACACAGACCCGGCGGGCAGGACCACCGACGTCGACGACCGGTGGCCACCGACCACCCGGCCATCCGGTCAGCCGCGGTCGGCGTCCCGGGCCACCTGCTCCAATCGGCTCCGGTGGCGCTCCCACCATGCCCGATCGCCCGGTGGCATACCGTCGTTGTCCTTCCACATCCCGACCGTCCCGTCGATGAGCTCCCGGACGATGTCGGCGTGGCCCGCATGCCGATGGGTGTCGGAGACGACACGGACCAGGATGTGATGCAGGGTCACTTCCCGACGCTCCCGCGGCCACCATGGAACCTGGCCGGTCGCGTTCAGCGCCAAGGACTCGATGGTACGGTTCGCGTGCTCCCACGCCTGGTGGTAGAGACCCACGATCTGCTCACGTGACTCCTCCGCGGTCGCCCACATGTCCGCGTTGGGTTCGGCGTCCTCCGTGTACCACCACGGCGGGGGCTCCTCAGCGAAGTACGGCCGTGCGAAGGTGTCGCCGAAGTAGGCCAGCTCCACCCCGGCCGCGTGTTTGACCAGTCCCAGCAGATTGGTCCCGGTCGGCGTCAGGGGCCGGCGGACGTCGTACTCGGAGAGCCCGTCGAGCTTCCACACCAGCGCTTCACGGGCGGACTGCAGATAGCGGAGGAGCTCCGCCTTGGGATCGCTCATGCTCGCATTCTGCAGTGGAGGACCGACAACGGAGACCGGCCGGTCCCGGCACGCCCGTAGGGTGGAGGGATGAGTACTCGTACTTTCCGTATCACCGTCCGCGGTGTCTTCGACGGACTCAGCACTGATCAACGGGCCGAACTCATGGCCGACGCCGCGGAGCACGACCCCCTTCGCGCGTCCTTCACCCCTGAGGGGCACCTCAGCTACGAGCTGGCCGCGCGTGCCGCCTTCACCTTCCGCTTCCAGGACTCCGGAGAGGAAGAGGAGGACATCCTGGAGGCCACCGAACGCGCCGAGGAGGCGGCGAAGACGTGGCTGACCGAACGTGGCTACGGCTACAAGAACCTCCGGAGCAAGGCCGAGGACCTCTCCCAGGCACCACTGGGCAAGCGGCAGCGACGCGCCGCGGCACAGAAGCACAGCTGATCCCGCGGGCGGCCATCGCCCTGCCCCGTCGGCCATAGCCGACCGCGCCATCCACCTCGGACGGGCGCTCGTCACCGCACCTCGACATACTTCCTTGACTGCTCGAGCTTTCGGCATATGCTTGAGCAGTCAAGGAGGTAGCAATGAATGAGGCACTGGACGTGTCCCTGCGTCTCGTGCGGGCCCAGACGGCCCTCGTGAAGCGGTTCGACTCCGGTCTGTCGGGGCTGCACGGTGTGAGCCTGGCCGATTTCACGATGCTGCTGCGTCTGGCACAGGCACCCGGCGGCCGGATGCGCCGGGTGGACCTGGCCGAGGCACTGGGGCTGACCGCCTCCGGCGTGACCCGGGGGCTGGCGCCGCTGGAACGGATCGGACTGGTCACACGGGAAACGAACGCCCGCGATGCGCGGGTGGCCTACGCGGCACTGACCGACACCGGCCGGGACCGCCTCGCGGACATGCGCACCACGGCCGAACAGATCGCCGCCGAGGTCTTCTCCGCCACCATGTGGAGCAAGGAGGACCTCGGAGGGCTCTCCGTCCTCCTCACCCGCCTCGGTGGAGCCGGACTCCCCGACCACACGTCCCCGGCCACCTGACCTGACATGACCTGACGGACCCCCAGGGTGTCAGTGGGCCGCGAGCGGATCCGGCGCCCCTGACCACCCACTGATGGTTCGTCACGCCCTCTCGACGATCCGTCGTGAGCGGCGAATCAGGCTCCGCAGCCGCAGCCGGAGGCAGCCGCGGGCTCCCCCGGCTCGGGCTGGTTCGCGCAACAGGCGTCGGCGGCGCCGGGCACCGCAGCCTTACCCAGATGGCCCGCGTCGGCCTTCACCACGTAGACCTCCCAGGGCTCCTTGCCGGGGCCGTGAACCCACACCTTGTCCTGGAGGGCATAGCAGCACGAGGTGTCGTTCTCCTCGAAGGTGGCGAGTCCGGCGTCCTTGAGGCGATCGGTGGCGGCGTTGACCTGGTCGGTGGAAGCGACCTCCACGCCGAGGTGATCGAGCCGGGTGTCCTGGCCCGCCTCACCTTCGATCAACACCAGCTTCAGCGGCGGCTCGGTGATCGCGAAGTTGGCGTAGCCGGGGCGGCGCTTGGCGGGCTCGACTCCGAAGAGCTTGGAGTAGAACGCCACCGAGGCATCGAGGTCGGGGACATTCAGAGCAAGCTGTACGCGGGACATGGCGGTCTCCCATCCGGTTGTATCGATGTCCTTCAATGCAAGGTTGCATCTTGGATCGAAGAACGTCAACATAGAAGAATGTCGAAACAAGACCTTGTGGCGTTCGGGCAGGACGGCTCCGAGGGCTGCTGCCCCGGGCTGCTGACCGCTCCTCTGGACGAAGCGCAGTCCGTCGAGCTGGCGCAGGTGTTCAAGGCCCTGGGCGACCCGATCCGGCTCCGGCTGTTGTCGATGATCGCCTCCCGGGCCGGGGGCGAGGTGTGCGTATGCGATCTGACCCCCGCCTTCGACCTCTCACAGCCCACGATCTCCCACCACCTGAAGCTGCTCCGGCAAGCCGGGCTGATCGACTGCGAACGCCGTGGCACGTGGGTCTACTACTGGCTGCTGCCGGAGATGACCGACCGGCTCGCGGGGATCCTCACCCGCCCCGCGGGTGAGCCGCTGCCCGACCGCGCCACGACGGCGGTGGACGTCTCGTGACCGCAGTCCCCTCGCCCCCTCCGGTCGCCGCGCGCCTGTCCTTCGTCGACCGCTTCCTCGCGGTGTGGATCGTGCTGGCCATGGCCGCCGGGCTCGGCCTGGGGCGGCTCGCGCCCGGGCTCGGCGACGCCTTGGCGAAGGTGACGGTCACCGGTGTCTCCCTGCCGATCGCGCTCGGCCTGCTGGTGATGATGTACCCGGTCCTGGCCAAGGTCCGCTACGACCACCTCGGCACGGTCGCCCGGGACCGCCGGCTGCTGGTTCCCTCGCTCCTACTGAACTGGGTCCTCGGCCCGGCGATCATGTTCGCGCTGGCCTGGCTCCTCCTGCCGGACCTTCCCGAGTACCGCACCGGCCTGATCATCGTCGGCCTGGCCCGCTGCATCGCCATGGTCATCATCTGGAACGACCTGGCCTGCGGAGACCGGGAAGCCGCCGCCGTCCTCGTCGCCCTGAACTCCGTCTTCCAGGTGATCGCCTTCGCCGCGCTCGGCTGGTTCTACCTCACCGTGCTGCCCGGCTGGCTCCACCTGGAACAGACCGCTCTCGACGTCAGCATGTGGGAGATCGCCCGCAGCGTGCTCATCTTCCTCGGGATCCCGCTGATGGCCGGGTTCCTCACCCGGCGCCTGGGCGAGAAGGCCAAGGGACGGACCTGGTACGAGACGAAGCTGATCCCGCGGATCGGTCCGTTCGCCCTGTACGGGCTGCTGTTCACCATCGTCGTGCTGTTCGCGCTCCAAGGTGAGGCGATCACCTCCCACCCGATGGACGTGGCTCGGATCGCCGCTCCCCTGCTGGTGTACTTCGCCGTGATGTGGGCCGGGTCCATGGCGCTGGGCAGGGCCGCGGGTCTGGACCATCCGCGCTCGACCACGCTGGCGTTCACGGCGGCGGGCAACAACTTCGAGCTCGCCATCGCCGTCGCCATCGCCACCTTCGGCGCCTCCTCCGGACAGGCCCTGGCCGGGGTCGTCGGCCCGCTCATCGAGGTCCCCGTCCTGATCGGGCTCGTCCACGTGGCGCTCGCGGCCCGCCGCCACTTCCCCCAGCCGTCCCCCGTCATCGCCGAGCGCGCACCCGCCCAGGAAGGATCCGCCCGTGTCTGATCCCACGAGGCCGTCCGTGCTGTTCGTCTGCGTCCACAACGCGGGCCGCTCTCAGATGGCAGCCGCATTCCTCACTCACCTCGCGGGCGACCGCGTGGAGGTCCGCTCAGCGGGTTCGGCACCCGCCGAGCGCATCAACCCCGCCGTCGTGGAAGCGATGGCGGAAGCCGGGATCGACATCGCGGCAGAGACCCCCAAGGTGCTGACAGCCGAAGCCGTGCGCGCCTCGGACGTCGTCATCACCATGGGCTGCGGGGATGCCTGCCCTTATTTCCCCGGCAAGACCTACCTGGACTGGAAACTCGAGGACCCGGCCGGTCAGGGCGTCGGGGCCGTCCGGCCGATCCGCGACGAGATCCGACGCCGTGTCGAGAGCCTGATCAGCGAACTCATCCCGGCAGACCACGGGTGACCGACCCTCACGCGCAGGGGACCCGCCCACCACGCACTGGATTCACGATTCTCTGAATTCAGGATTCGATGTACTGTCGGGGCGTGCTGACTCTCGCTACGGACATCGAGGTGCTGGCGCGCTTCGGCCGCGCGCTGGCCGACCCCATCCGCTGCCGCATCCTGCTCGCCCTGCGCCAGGCTCCGGCCTACCCCGCGGACCTCGCCGACACCCAGCGGATCTCCCGCACCCGCCTGTCGAACCACCTGGCCTGCCTGCGCGACTGCGGTCTGGTCGTCGCCCTCCCCGAAGGACGGCGCACCCGCTACCAACTCGCGGATGAACGCCTGGGCCACGCCCTGGATGACCTGCGGGCAGCCATGGTCGCCGTCGAGGCGGACAAGAGCTGCCCGGACGCCGATCTGAAGGGCTGTTGCTGAATGACCGCGATATCCCTCGGCCCGAGTCCATCGCGCCGGGACACGCTGACCCGGCGCATACGTCTGCTCGTCGCCGCGACGATCACCTACAACATCATCGAGGCGATCGTCGCGATCACCGCCGGTACGCTCGCCTCGTCCACCGCGCTCATCGGCTTCGGCCTCGACTCCGTCATCGAGGTCTCCTCCGCCGCGGCGGTCGCCTGGCAGTTCTCGGCCCGTGACCACAGCACCCGCCAAGCGCGTGAGAGCCGCACTCTGAAGATCATCGCCGTCTCGTTCCTCGCCCTCGCGCTCTACGTCACCATCGACTCCGTGCGCGCGCTGACGGGCACCGGAGAAGCCGATCACTCCGTTCCCGGGATCGCCCTCGCCGCCCTCTCACTGATGGTCATGCCGTTCCTGTCAGCCGCTCAGCGCAAGGCCGGCCGCGAACTGGGATCCGCCTCGGCGGTGGCCGACTCCAAGCAGACCCTTCTCTGCACCTACCTCTCCGCCGTCCTCCTGGCCGGCCTGCTGGCCAACCTGTTGCTCGGCTGGGCCTGGGCCGACCCGATCGCCGCCCTCGCCATCGCGGCCATCGCGGTCAAGGAAGGCCGCAACGCCTGGCAGGGCAAGGGATGTTGCGCTCCGGCCGTCGACCACGGGCCCGTTGACACCCGGCACGAAGAGTGCGGACGCGCCGAGGGCTGCACCTGCTGACGGCTCGCCGTCGGCCCACGCCCGGAGTCCGGGGCACGTCTGGAACGGTCGGGCCGCCTCGCGCCCTTGACGATCTGCGGGGCGGGGGCCGCGCCGCGCACACGGGCACGTAGCCGGCCGGAGCCGGAGAGTGTGACGCGGCGCCTGTGTGATGGGGTGTTCCCCTCGGGACCACCGCGCGAAGACGACAGGCTACGGACGCAAGGGACACCATCGGTGACATCAGGCTCAATGATCCGCTATGACCGGACCGGTGCACAGCTGCTCGCCCTGTTGCTGGCCGGGTCCGCTCCCGGTGACGCCGGGCGCATACGCCGCCGGTTGGACGAGGACACGCCCCGCTACCTCACCTGGGTGCCACTGGCCGCGGAGGCCCGGGCGAAGGCGGCGGCCGACCCCGATGTGCGCGTACGGCGAGCCCTGGTCCGGGCCGAGGGACTGACCGCCGACGACCTGGCCATGCTGCTCGAACGGCCCGACCCCGTCGTCGACCAGGGCGTGTACGAACACGCCGAGGCCCGCCCCTGGATGCGCCGTCTCATCCTCTCCCCCGGGCGGCACCCCGAGCCCACCGCACTCGCCACGTTGCTGGCCCGGATCCGCGCGACCACCCAGGAAGCAACGGCACTCCCCCACTTCGTGGCCGCGGCCGTGGTGAGCGACGTCCCCGAACTGGCCGAGCACGCTCTGGTCACCCGCGGCCGGGCATTGACGAGCGCCGAGCAACTGCGCGCCGTACTCGGGCTGTTGGCGCGCCCCGAGAGACTGCGCGCACTGCTCGACACCCCGTCCGGCCCCGCTCCTCTGCACCCCGCCGTCGCCGACATCGCACGCGGCGCGCTCGACAGCGAGAAGGGCTCCGGCGGTGACGCGTTGCGCGCCGCCGTGGCCGCCGCCGAGAGTCCGGACGGCATGGTGGCCGGGCTCCGCGCGGGCGAAGCCGAACCGGTCTGGCGCCGTACCGTCGACTGGGACGCCATCATGACGGCCCATCGGTCCGCGCCGCTGCCGGAGTCCGCCGTACATGTGCTCGCCGCTCATCCCGGCTGTCCCGAGCGGTTGCTCGCCGACCTGTACCGCAGCCATCCGGCCGTCGTCGCCGAGGTCGCGCCGCCCACTGCGGCGGTGCTGCGCGCCGCCGTGGCCACGTCCGGCCATCCCGAACTCCTCGGGCTCGCCGCGGGCGTGGGCCCGTCGGGTGATCACACGGAGATCAGCGCACTCGTCCTCGAGACCGTCGCCCCCGCGCGCACAGCGGTCGGCGCCCTGCTCGAGCTCGGACCCACCGCACCGCTGCGTGTCCTCCTCCACCAGCGGCTCGGCGGGGATCCCCGGCGCTGGGCCACCCTGCGCACCTCCCTGTCCCGGTACAAGGGCACCCTCGCCGGCCTGTTGGCCGGTATCGCCGACGGTACGGTCCCCGAGCCCGCGCCCTCGGTCACACCACCGGCGCTGACCAAGCCCTACCGGTTCCTGCTGTACGCCGCCGAACCCGACGATCTGCGTGGGCTGCTGCCGCACCTGCCGGACGAGCTGCTGGTCGCCCTGCTCGGCAAGGGCCCGCTCCCGGCGCACGCCCTGGACACCGCGCTCGCCGCGTCCGCGGCCCGCGTACGCGCCGCCGTCGGCAGGAACATCACCCTCGGCGCGAGCGATCTGCGCCGGCTGATCGAGCGCGACGAGCCGACGGTCAACGCCGCCGTGTACCGCAATCAGAGAGCCACCCTGTCCCTGCGGCGTGCGATCGCCTCCGGCGTGCCCCGCACCCCGGGCCGCACCGAGCCCGTCCCCCTCGACCCGGAGTTGCGCGCCGAACTCCTCGCCACCGAGGACCGGTTCCGCGGCAGCCCGCTGATCATGAGCGACGACCCCGAGTTGCTCCTGCATTCCTGGGGCCCCCGGGGCTCGTGGGCGAGCGATGAGGCGCGCCACTTCTCCGTGGTCCGGGTCTGGGAACGCGGCGGCCCGGACGCCGTACGCCGCCTCCTGGAACTGGCCCCCGACAGCCCGCCCCCGGTCCTCGCCGAGGCGGCCGCCGCGCTGGAGCACCCCGACGGCCTGGACAGCTTCCGGGAAGGGCTGGAGCCCTACGACGACCCCGAAGCGCTGCCCCGGGTCTACGCCACCCCGCGCGGACGCAACGCCACCCGCCGGTTGATGCGGGAGATCGTGCACGAACCCTATGCGTACGACTTCCCGCGCCTGATCGCCGCCCACCACGAGCACACCTTCGAGCCCGAGCCCGTCGAGGAGCTCCTCCGCCACGAGGATGTCGACGAGGCCGTCCGCCAGGCGTTCACCACCAGCGCGAGCGCCATCGGCTCCGAGCCGATCGACCATCTGCGCTCCACCGCCTACGGCACCGGCCTGCACCGCTGGTTCGTCGGCGCGGTCGAGCAGGGTCTGCTCGGGCCCGAGCGGCTCGTCGACACCGCCCAGCCGGCCCAGGCAGCCCTCGCGCACCTCCGCCGCGACGAGGCAGTCGTCCGGGCACATCGCCACGCCATCGACCTCGTACACGAACACCTGGCCGGTCACATCGAAGCGTGGGTCATCGCGCTCAACCTGGTCGGTACCTTCGTCGGCTCACTTGCCGAACTGATCACCGCGGCGGCGCAGGTGGCCGGTCCCCGTCCCGACTCCGAAGAGCTCGCTCGCCTCGACGCGGCCGCCCGCGCCGCCGACGCCTCGGAACCGGACGCACCCGCCGCAGCCACCCTCACCTACGCCGAACAGCGGCAGCGGGACTCCATCCTGGACCGGGGCGGGGCCCTCGCCTCCGCACACCTGCTGCGCTCGCTCGTGGCGGGCGCGCCGCTGCCCACCGACCCCGGTGTGCTCGATGTCCTCACCGCCACCACCACGGCGGACGTCCCCGGACTCGTCCCTCCCGACTGGCTCGTGGAAGCGTGCGACCGACACGCCTCGCCCGATACGCGCCGACGCCTCGCCGAGCGGATGACCGACCAGGTCCGGAAGGACGATCTGCTGGCCTGCCGACAGGGGATCCTCGCACCTGGCGAGATGGTCGCCCGGACCCCCGCACGCGAGATGTGCCCATTCCCGAAAACCTGGTACATCCGTGATGTACCGGCCTCCGCCGCCGTGCGCGCCGCGCGCCGGCTGGTCGCCGACCGGCTCGGCGCCGACCCCGAGCGGTGGCTGGGCGCGCTCGGAGCGATGGACGGCGAAGGGGCCGAGCGGCCCTTCGCCGAACTGCTCGAGCACGGCGGCGCGGACACCATCCCCACGGTGCTCACCCCGGCGACCGCCGGGCTCCTCCTCCACGCGGACACGGACGCTCTCGCCGCCGTGCTGCCACGGCTGGACGCGCGGGCCACGACCACCCTCTCCGAACGCGCGTGCAAGGCCCATCACCTGCCCGACGCCCTTCTGGACCATCTCTTCGGCCACGACGACCGCGCCGCACTGCTCGTCCTGGCGCGGAACTCCCGCAGCCGGGAGCTGCATCTGCGACTCCTGGCCGTCGACGACCCCACGATCAACGCGACGCTGTACGGGGCGGCCACCAGCAGCCACTCGACCGTCGAGATCCGCCGGACCATCCTCTCCCGACAGCCTCAGGGCCGCACCGCCGAGGGGCCGGAGGACCTCCTACCGCTCGCCCCCGAGCTCCGCGAACGGCTCGTCGCGAAGCACTACTCCGACAAGCGGCAGGTGAAGTACCACCGCGTTCTGGTCGAAGCGGCCGATCCGGAGATCGTGGAGCACGCGCTCTCTTCCTTCGGCAAGCGCCTTCCGCTCGCGGACCACCTCATGGCGGCGCGCAACACCCTCCGTCACGGTGGCCCCGACCGTCTCCGCTCACTGGTCGACCGGGGGCTGCTCAGCACGGGCGCCGCCAAGGTCGCCACGAAGGCGCTGTCCACGGCCGATCCGGACGCCGTCCTCACCGCCCGCCTCGACAAGGAGCTGAGCACGGACCGCCTCGTCGCCAAGCTCCGCGCCTGCGGGGAGTACGAACACACCGACATCCTGGACCTCCCCTACGCCCGCGACTGGGACGTCCTCATCCAGGCGCACCGACAGGAGCCGTTCCGCCCGGGGGTATGGGGCACGATCGCCCGGCTGCCGGACGCTCCGGACGAGCTCGCGCCCGCGGCGTTCGGGTTCTGGTCCTGCTTCATCGACCGCACCCTGACCGACCGCGGCCCGGCCTGGGCCCGTGCGGCCATCGGGAAGATCCCCAACCTGTCGCTGCAGCGCAAGGAGTGGGCCGCCATGCTCGACGCCCTGCTCGAACAGGGTCTGATATCCGGCAAGGAGCTCGTCCACAGTGGCGCCCTGGCCAACCGTATGCTCCACTACCTCGCCGAAGCCTCCGTCCGCCAGGAACCCCCCACCGCCCTCCGGGCGGCCGTCCGGGACGCCACGGACGAACTGGCCGCCCTGGCCGACAAGCTCCTGGGCACGGACGATGACACATGGCAGCGCCTCTTCGCCGCCCTGACCGGTAAGGACCCCCACTGGCCCATGCCCGACTCCCGGACCACCCCCGCCGCACTCCTCCACCACGTATCGCGCACACCGCTCGTCCAGCCGCGCCCCTGACGTCCGCACCCGCGGAAGAAGCACGGGCCACGGGCACCCCGAGCGGCTAGAGTCCGGCCAGGACGTGACGAAGGGCAGCCCGTGGCCAAGGTCAGTGTCAGTCTCGATGCCGAACTCGTGGTGGAGGTCATGGTCCTGTCCGGGGTGGGATCGCCCCAGGACGCCGTCGAGGCGGTGGTCCGGGACTACATCGCCCGGGGCCACCGCACGGAGGCCCGCACGGAGCTCAGGGACCGGAGTCTGCGCGAGTCCGACGCCAGACCACAGGATCCGCAGGGCTGACGGCCGTGGGCGGACCGCAACGCCCCGCGGCTGTCCGTCTCCACCGCCGGGGAGCCGCCCTCCGCCGGTAAGATCTCCTTGCGAGGGCAGCGTCGAGGGGAGGCGTCACGATGAATTGCGCCAACTGTGGGGCGTCCGTCATCCAAGGGCCTGACGGCAGTTGGTCGTGCAACAACTGCGGGGCGTCGGGGGTGGCGCCGACAGCGACCGACCTGTACTACCGGACGTACACCTGCACCGGATGCGAGAGCCAGGTCGATGGCGTCGGCGGCAGGTGGGCGTGCACGAGCTGCGGAACCACATCGCCGTACACACCACCGCCCGAGGGCTGGCAGTCGGAGCTGGACGAGCACGTGGGCCGCGACGGCTACGTGGGCACGACCTGATCCCACGGCCTGTTCCGGGAACAGCGCCGCGCGACCGACGCGTGGAGCAGCGCGGCCGCGGTACTAGCCGTGCTCCCGGCCGGGAAGTGGCGCGCCTCGGAGGAACGCCCGGTAGACGTCCGCGGCGTCATCGTCCACCCGCGGCCCCTCGGGTCCGTACCGAGTGTCGCTCCGGTCGCGTTTCGGTCCGGAGACCCAGAACTCCTCATCGGTTTCCACGTCGTAGAAGTTCGCGTCGGACAAGCCGAGACCGGTGGCACGCCGCAGGGTCCTCCCGTGGAGGTAGGCCGTCTTCCAGGTCTTGGAGAAATCCACCCAGCCGATCCACGAGGGTCCGCGGTCCGTGCCATAGCCCGTCTTGAGCTGGACGAACATGATTCTGCGAGGCATGGTCCCAGCTTGACCGATCGCGCCGCCCGGGCAAACCGATTTATGGACGCGCGAGCGCACGGAGTGCTCAGCGGCGGCCGCGCCGCTCCAGGTCTTCGGCGGTGTCCTCGGCCCACTGCCGCAGCACGGTGGTGGTGCGGATGCCCAGGTCGAGCGCGTAGGCGCCGAAGACCGGGTCGTCCGGCCCGGTGCGGGCATCCACCTCAGCCTTGATCTGCTCCAGTTGGGCCAGCTTCACGGCGTGCCGGTCCGCCTCGTCACGCATCACGGCCGCCGCCTGATCAGGCGGGAGGAGGGGGACGAGGAATCCGCGCAGGGCGGTCTCGTTGCGGGCGCTGCGGTACGGGTCCTCGCCGGTGACCCACTGGACGATCTCGTCCCGGCCCGCTTCGGTGACGGTGTAGACCTTGCGGCCCCGTCCGCCACCGGCGTCCTCCACGGTGACGGCGCCGCTCCGCGCCATCTTCGCCAGCTCGGGATAGATCTGGCTGTGCTTGGCCTGCCAGATGTGGTTGATCGAGGCTTCGAACCGTTTGGCCAGTTCATACCCGGACGAGGGGCCGCGAGAGGCGAGCATTCCGAGCAGGGCGATCCGCAGAGACATGGTCACAGAATACCTCTGGGTTGACGTGTAAGGATTTACATGTAGCTTCTTTCACATGAAACGAGACACCCGGCCCCACAGCGGGCTCCTCCTGGTCGCCGTCCTCGGTGGCATGTTCCTGGCGATGCTCGACCAGACGATCGTCGGCACCGCACTGCCCCGGATCACCCAGGACCTGGGCGGCGAGGACCTCTACACCTGGACCGTGACGGCCTACCTGCTGACCTCCACCGTCACCGTCCCGCTGTACGGCCGCCTCTCGGACCTCCACGGACGCAAGCCCATGCTGCTCACGGGCATCGTCGTGTTCCTGCTCGGCAGCGCGCTGTGCGCCCTGTCGCAGGACATGAGCCAGCTGATCGCCTTCCGCGCCCTCCAAGGGCTGGGAGCCGGCGCCCTGTTGCCCCTGTCCCTGGCGCTGCTGGTCGACACGGTCCCGGCGGAGCGGCGCGGCCAGGCACAGGGCGCGGTCGGCGGCGTCATGGCGCTGAGCTATGTGATCGGCCCGTACCTGGGCGGCCTGTTCACCGACCACGCCAGCTGGCACTGGGTCTTCCTGGTCAACCTGCCCATAGGCGCCGCCGTCCTGGCCATCGTCTGGCGGTACCTGCCCGCCGGCAGTCGCGTCTCCGGCACCGGACGGCCCGACTACGCGGGGATCGGTGTGCTGACGCTCGGGATCAGCTCGCTCCTCATCGGCCTGACGATGAAGGGCATCGACGACCACACCTGGACGGACACCGAGGTCATCGGCCCCATCCTGCTCGCGGCCGTCCTCCTGGTGCCGTTCGTACTGATCGAGAACCGGGCCGCCCAGCCGATCATGCCGATGGGCCTGTTCCGCAACCGGGCCTACACCCTGGCCAACATCGCCTCGTTCTTCTCGGCGTTCTGCCTCTTCTCGTCCGTGGTCTTCCTGCCCCGCTTCTTCCAGGAGGCACTCGGCCACAGCGCCAGCTCCAGTGGACTGCGCCTCTACCCGCTCATGATCGCCATGGTCGTGGGCAGTCTGCTCGCGGGCGCCCTGATCGGCGCCTCCGGCCGCTACAAGCCCTGGCTGCTCGGCGGAGCCGTCCTGTCCGCGGCGGGCTCACTGCTGTTCACCGGCCTCACCCTGGACACCTCGTCATGGACGATGGCGCTCTGGATGCTACTCATCGGCCTCGGCATCGGGCCCATGCTCTCGGGGCTGACCATCATCGTCCAGGGCTCCGTGGACCCCGCACACGTCGGCACCGCCAGCTCCAACATCACCTTCTTCCGCCAGATCGGCGGCTCCGTGGCCCTCGCCATCGCGGGCACCGTCTACGCCGACACCCTCACCGGCAACCTCGACCACGGCCTGAACCAGGCACAGGCCGCCGCCACCGCCAGCGCCCTGCCGTGGCTCTCCACCCTCGGCGCGGCCGCGACCCTGCTCGCCGTGGCGTTGCTGCCCCGCCCCCGCCGCGACCCCGAGCAGCCCGCCACCCCCGCGGCCTCGCTGAGCGCGATGGCCTGAGCCACCCCGGAGCCGGGGCGCATCCCGCCCCGGCGCCCGCCTCACCCGGACCGCGGTCGCCCTTGTTCCCGGTGGACGCGGCCACCGGACCGACCGTGGCGGAGGGCTCGCGATCGACGAGGTCAGGCTCCGATCATGCAGAAGCCGCCGTCGGCGTCGAGGTACACGCCGGTCATCCGCTCATCCACGCTCACAGCGCTGTGGACCCGCGGCTGCGTGAATATCCGGGTGGACGTCAGGGACAGCGATCCGTCCCCGCCGGTGGCGACCATGCTCCTCCAAGAGTGCTTCCAGCCCACCCAGCTCCACGGCGTGCACAACGGTTTCGGGGTCACCGAGGTGGTCCGCGAGAGTGCGGCATTCGGTCAGCCGGTCCTTGGCAACGTCGTTCTCGCCACGCAGCAGGGAGAGCCAACCCTCGGCCCAGAGCGCCTTGGCTCTGGCCGGGCTCGGCTGCTGGTCCAGGTCCAAGGCCCGGGCCAGCCAGTGCCGTTCCTCGTCCAGGTTGCCGGCGCTCAGCACATGGCTCCACAGAGGAGTCAGCATCCGCAGTCCGGCGCGGACTTCTTCCGGCGTGCTCAGACAGAACTTCAGGGCGGCACGGATATTGCCGCGCTCACCGCCGACAGGTGTCCGGAGCACTGGTCATGCCTGGCCCTGTCCGCTGCCGGGGAAGAGCGCGCTGCGGCGACCAGGAACGGCCCCCACCCGGGGTCGTCCACCGCGCGCGCCGGTGACGTGCGCGGGTGCGTGCGGGAAGGACGAAGGCGGTGAGCACAGACAGCAATGGTTCGAGCCGCCGATCGTATGGGTGCTTGGTCGACGTCGGATTCCGGTGGGACCGATGCCAGCGGGCAGGCACCACTATGCATCCGATGAACAGGCTACCGGTAGCGTAGAACCACGCGCTTTTTACGCGAACTTCGGAGTTCCTGACCAGTTTGATATCGGTTCCGATATTCCGGGTGGCGATGGCCTGCATACAGACGAGTCGTCAGCGACCAGCGGTTACGAGACAAGCCGCAACCTCAAGTGATCCTTAAGGAACCCCTAAGGCTGACCGTCCGACCATTTCTTACCAGGGGTTACAGCACTCCATGCGACTAGCATGCCAATGGCTGGAACCAGAGGGATCGCGCGCTTGCCACCACGATTCCCTTCCCCCTTCAAGGAACCCGAGCCGTATGCGTAACACGCCATGTGCGTGAAAGGGAGCACCGGAGCGATCAGTCCATGAGGACCTGCCCATACAGCGCCAGACGGTCAGTCAATAAAGCCCCACGTGAATTCATGGGATTCACTTCTCGCTCATCGCGAGGCGGTCGTTGACTCCTCCCGGGGTGGACGTACCCACGGTCGCCGTACAGGGCGATGGACGTCTGTTCCTGGACGGTACAGGAAGCAATCTGCGAAATGAATGAACCAAGGCCCATGTACGGCACCGCTCCAGGGCCGTACACCCCTTTTGTGCGGCCGGTGCTTCGGCACCAGGTGGCGGATGTGCCACAGGCTCGGCTCTTCGACGAGCAGAGAGCCACAGCCGCCGAGGCCACGACCGGTCCGACGGTTCCGGACAAGCGGGTGGAGAGCCGTCGGCCCGGACCCAGACACGGACGAAGGCGGCACCGCCGTCGCCGAACGGCCGGCTGGGGCACACCGGTCCGCCTGAGTTCGAAGGCCGTGGGCGCCGGCCTCCTCGCAGCGGCGGCGTTGACCGCGACACTGTGCGGTGACTGTACGGACACTCCCCCGTCCCCTCAGGGCAGAGCACCGATCGCGGCCCCCACACCGACGACGGCCCCGCCCCCCTCGTCGCCCGCATCGCGGACACCATCGATGCCGACGGCCGGCTCCCCGACGGAGTCGTCCGGACCGGGCGGACGGCCGACGTCGGAATCCGTGTCCGCTCGGGAGTCACAGACGGCCCACTGCCGCGACTCGCCGTCCTGCCGCGCCCACGCACTCTCCCTCAGCCGGGGCGACACGGGTCCCGATGTCCATCGGCTCCAGCGGTTCCTGTTCGGCCAGGGCTTCACCTACGTTTCGGCCTCCGGAGTCTTCGACGAGGCGACCTTCCGAGGTGTCGCGCAGTACCAGCGCAACCGCGGTATCACCGGCGACCCCTTGGGAGTGTTCGGCCCGGCGACCCGTGCGTCCGCACAGACCGCGGGTCAACAGGGCTACACCTGGGGGTAGTCGCATCCGCCAGCCGCGGGCGAGGTGTCACACCCGCCGTGGAACGGTACGGTTACTCCTTGCTCTTCGCCATGATCTCGGCCACGCGCCGGTCCAGGGCTTTCCGCTCGGCCTTGCACGCGCGCTCCGACGCTCGCAGCTCGGGGGTGTCCTTGATGATGACCTTTCCGTCGCTGTCAGCAGTCGGCTGGGTGTAGCCGCTCCGCTTCTGACACCGCTCCCACTTCGTCCTGAGTGTCTTGACCGTGGTGTCCGTGTCCAGTTCGGGTGGCAGTTCGTCCTCCCGCGCCTTGCCGGTGGGGGTCCCGCCGTCCGGCCCCCCGTCGCCGGTGTCCGGGGTCGAGCCACCGGACGGTGTGGCCGACGGCTTCCCCTTCTGGTCCCGCTCCTTGTCCTTCGCGGCGCCATGGCTCTTCGAGGGCGGCTTCTCCGGGGAGCCGTTCACCTCGCTCGAGCCGCATCCCGTCGCGACAACGGCGATGACGGCGCACGCGGTGACGGCGAGACGGACGCGCGGCACACGAACCGGGACATGCATGGTGTTCCTCCACGAACGCGAGTGGTGGACGACGATCGGGCGAGGTGGGGGGACAAGGGCCTCGATCGCGAAGGCACACTAGTGGACCGATCCCGCGGCGTGGTTCCGGTCGCTGGTTTCTCGTACACCGGTGAGTCCTCGGGCTGGCGACGCGGAAACGACGCGGGAATACAGACCACCGCACTTCACATCGCAGGAGAAGGCCCGTCCCACGGTCGGGATACCGCCCGGTGAAGGGATCCGGCCCTTCCCCGCCCTCGGTGCCGTCGGCCGGAAACGCTCATGTGCGGTGCACGGTTCCGGTCCACTGGGCCAGGTACCGGACGGCGTCGGGCACGTTGCCCGGAAGCGCCGTCTGATCGGGGCGGGAGCGCATGCCCTCCAGGCTCAGGGCGAGCAACCGCCAGCAGGCGTTGCGGTCGTCGTCCGTGGTGCGCGGGTGCTTGCTGAAGTGGACGATCAGAAGCGTGACGTCCAGCCATGTGACGTCAGGGCGGACAGTCCCATCGCCGCGGCCCCGCTCCAGAAGGGTTTCCATGCGTTCCCGGCCGCGCTCGTTGGCCGCTTCGATCTCAGGGGTGATGGGCAGCACGCCCGCGAACGCGCTGAAGGCTCCGGCTCGTGCCTCGACCGCCGTGCGGACGAAGTCGCCGAGCGCGTCCCAGGCGGGACCAGGACGGCTCAACGCCTCGTCCAGATCGGCGATCGACTGCTCCATGGCGACCGTGCACAGATGCTGGAGCAGTTCCTCCTTGCTGCCATATCGGCGGTACAGCGACCCCATGCCGATGCTCGCGCGCTTGGCGATGTCGGCCACCGGCGCCCCGGCCCCCTGTTCCGCGAAGACCTCGCGGGCGGCGCTGAGCAGCAGGACATCGTTGCGCCGGGCCTCAACGTACCGCCCTCGTCTGGCTTCTGAGCTCATACGGTCCAGCCTATTGAATTTCGGAGCGATGCGCTCCGATACTCCCGTAGTCGGAGCGAATCGCTCCGAAAACCAGGCGGGAGGAGTTCTCCGTGGAAGCCCCACCCAATCTCTTGACGCTGTCCGTCCCGCTCTACGCACTGCTGATCCTGATCGAGGTCGTCTACTACCGACTGCACCCCGACGAGAGCGCGAGCGGCTACACCCTGCGCGACACCGCGGCGAACGTGGCCATCGGCGCCGGGGTGGCGATCGTCGACATCTTCTGGAAGGGGCTGGCGTTCGTCGCCTTCGTCGGCCTCTACGAGCTGACGCCCCTGCGGACCCCGGTCACCTGGGCGACCTTTCCGCTGATCCTCTTCGCACAGGACTTCTGCTACTACTGGATGCACCGCGAGCACCACGTGGTCCGCGTCCTGTGGGCCTCCCACGTGGTGCACCACTCCAGCCGTCTGTACAACTACACGACCTCGATCCGCCAGCCGTGGACGGGCGTCACCTCACAGCTGTTCTACGTGCCACTGGTCCTCGTCGGTGTCCCGCCGTGGGCGGTGTTCCTGTGCGGCGGCATCAACATGCTCAGCCAGTTCTGGCTGCACACCGACCGGATCGGCACGCTTCACCCGGCTGTTGAGTACGTCCTCAACACGCCCTCGCACCACCGGGTCCACCACGCCTCGCAGGGCGACTACCTCGACCGCAACTTCGGTGGCATCCTCATGCTCTGGGACCGGGTCTTCGGCACCTACGCCGACGAGGTCGAACGTCCCGTGTACGGCCTGACCAAGAACATCGAGACCCACAACCCGATCCGGATCGCCTTCCACGAGTACGTCTCGATCGGCCAGGACCTCGCCGCGGCCCCGACATGGCGGCAGCGGGCCCGCCACCTCCTCGACCGACCCGGATGGCGGCCACCGGGCCCGGACAAGGTCACCGCATCCACGCATGACGAACCGTAGGGCTCGGCCCTGATGGGTACCGCTGCCCCGGCGGCGTCAGCTGGGTGCCTGCCACATGCCGGGGGCCGAACACCTCGTAGCGCACCGCGGACGGAAGGAGCGCACCTGGTGTGCCTCCTCGGTCCGTCGCACTACACGCCAGTACCGCCAGGCCAGACCAGGTTCAGCCTCGGCGTACGACGGCCCCGTTTCCCTTATGAAGGAGCCCATCATGTTGCCCGCTGTTTGGAGCCCCTCAGGAGGGGCACCGGGCAGCTGCGGGACGGGACCCCGCCACCGCGCGCCGGACGGCCGCGGCAGCACGGGGCAGCGGGTGTAACACCGGTGTCAACCAGCCGATGGTCCCGGTCCGGTTGCCCGCAAGGGAAGCGACCCGGCGCTCTCCGCCCGCCCTTCGGCCTCCTCCTTCCGCGCCCGGCCCGGCCTAGGTTCTCCTACGAGGACTTGCCGTACGGCGAGCCATTGAGATCACTGGAGAACCCGATGTCCACCCCCGTTGAGAACCAGCAGACCTACGACCCCAACGCGCCGGTCGAACACCTCGCGCAGACGTTGGAGAACGCCGGCTACCACGCGTCGGCGAGCGCGCTCCGCTCCTACTCGCCGGACAACCTCGGCTTCGACGGGAACCTGGGCACCTTCGAGGAGAACAACGTCGTCGAGACCATCGCGCAGCAACTCGCCCACCAGGCCGCCGAACAGGTGCAGGGGCTGACGCTCCAGGCAGTGGGCGAGTGGCTCGCACAGCACCGGTGGCCCCACCACTGACCCGTCACCGGGCCGCCGGCTCCACGCACGGCACACCGTATGAAGAAGCGCCCCCTCCCGGAAGTGATTCCAGGAGGGGGCGCCGTCGTCGTCCACCCACGGCGTTGTCCTCAAGGGCAGCCGCCCGGACACCGGGGACGCCCGATCGGCCCGCCGCCCGCTTCTCCCGACCGCCACGCGAGGCGCCCGAGGATGAGGGGCCGAGTCGCGACCTGATGCCTCGACACGCGGAGGAAGCCGATGACGGACATACCGATGCTGCACGCCGTGATGCACCAGGAATGGGAGACGAACCTGCCGACCGCGGGGTGGGGCGATTTCATCGAGCACCTGGTGACCACACCCGAACTCAGCGCCTACGCGGACTACTTCGAGGAGTTCACCCGGGGCCACACCGAGCTGTACCACCTTCCCGAAGGGGTCGCACCCGAGGAGTACCGACCCCACGTGCTCGAGCGGTTCATCTCCTGGTTCACCGAGCAGATGCACCAGTACGAGATGGCCGCGGCCGCCGGGACGGCCGCCGGTCAGGACGAGCACCACCACCCCGGGCAGCTTCCCCCCGACCAGCACGACGAGGGCGAATCCGCCGATCCCTTCGCGCTCCTCGACGCGCTGCACATCTTCGCGAGTCATCCGGAGGACGCGGACGACCTCACTCAGGACCACCTCGAACTCCTGGAAGAGCACGGCGTGGAGGTCCGCATGGATCTCGACACGCTCCCTCCTGCGACCGCGGACGCCTGACCCGCGACGGCCCTCCTCGACTGAAAGGGAAGCAGACCGTGAGCGCTCCGATCCCCCCGGTCGGCATCACCACCGCATGGCAGACCGCCGGCATCCCGGCCAATGCCTCAGCGGCAGCCTCCACCATCTACACGATCCTCAAGGACATCGGAGCCCGAACCGACTTCAGCATGACCAGCGGGACACCGATCGACGCGATCCCACCGGCGTACAAGGACGCCCACGTGGAATATCTGACGCGGCAGCACCTGTACGGCGTGTGGTACACCCACTCGATCATCTACCCGGTGGCACGGAAGCTCTCCCTGACGCACCGGCACACCCAACAGGGCGCCGAGGCCGAGAAGGCCCTGATGAAGGGCAAGAGCGTCAGCAGCATCGTGCCCTATGTGTTCAGCTACACCCCCGCCAGGGTGTCGGTCCGCACACAGGACCTCCAGGCGCTCACGGAGGCGGACAAACTGCGCAACGAGGCCCGCGGCATCAACCCCGAATACTGCCGCAAAGCCATCGCGTCCAATCGGGCGGAGGCGGAGAAGTCCCGGGCGGAGGCGGAGAACCTCACACGGGATCTCGAGCGCCGCACCGACGAACTCCGCCCGTTCCAGAAGCGCGACCTCCAGGAGCGCATCGCGGCACTGGAATACCGGGCGAGCGAGTTCGCCCAGGAGTCCCAGGAGGCCAACGACGCCCTCACGCGCCGGCACTACCTCCTCAAGGAGGCGGAGCGGCTGCGGAACCGCGCCTACAGCAAGGAGACGGACTCCCTGGTCTTCCCCACGAACTTCCGTGTGGACCTCGTCGAACAGGTGGGCACGATGAAGATGAGGCAGTCACAGGGCGTCAAGGCCGAGGGAAGCATGGCGATCTCCCCCGTCTTCGGCCAGCAGGACAGTTCCTTCATCTCCGTGCACTTCAACTGGAGTGAACACATCCTGGCGCACACCTGGGCCTGGCACGGAACGCTGAACATCGCGGCCGATCAGAGTTCCGGGGCACCGGTCGTCCTCGGTGGCGAGGGAAAGTTCTTCGAGCGGTTCCAGCAGTTCGCCCGCTGATCCCAGCGGCCCGGGGGCGGTGGCACACGGCCGACCGCCCCCATCGCGATGTCCACGTCACCGTCACACGCGAGGAGTTCACCGCATATGGCGTCATCGTTGCACCGCGCGACGCAGGGGCTCGCGGCGGTCGCCGTGGCGACCACCCTCGTCACGGTGGGATTCGCCGCGCAGAAGGGCGGGCGGAGCGCGGCGCAGGACGTCCCCGTGGACGCGGGGTCACAGGCGGTACCCCGACCGTTCGTCACACCACGGGTGGACAAGACCCCCGCACCGGGTACCCCGGACGCGAAGGCGGGTGAGCGGACCAGACCGCCGTCGTCGGAGCTGACCCTGCCGACCCTGGTCTACCGGGCCTACCTGAACGCCCAGACGCGCATCGCCCGGAGTCAGCCCGACTGCCATCTCACCTGGCCGGTCCTGGCGGGTATCGGCAGGATCGAATCCGACCACGCCCGCGGTGGCGCCCTCACCACCACCGGGGACACCCTTTCCCCGATCGTGGGGCCCGCGCTCAACGGTTCGGGGTTCGCGGCGATCCGCGACACGGACGACGGGCGGTTCGACGGGGACACTCTCTGGGATCGCGCCGTCGGCCCCATGCAGTTCATCCCCTCCTCCTGGGCGGTGTGGGGCAGCGACGGCAACGACGACGGCACGGCCGATCCGCACAACATGTCCGACGCGGCGCTCACCGCGGGCCGCTACCTCTGCGCCGGTGGACGCGATCTGGCCGAGCCGGACCAGTTGCGCTCGGCGATCCTCAGCTACAACGACTCGGCGGAGTACGCCACGACCGTCCTGCGGTGGATCGCCGCCTACGCGGGAGTCGACGAACCACGGCTCAGGCCCGGTCCGAGCCCCAGCCCGTCGCCCACCCCCTCGACCACACCCACCCCGCGTCCCTCCCCCACGGCGAGCCGCTCCACGCAGCCCCCGGAGACGTCCGGCGGTTCGCATACACCATCCCCCACCCCCACGCCGTCCCCTTCCACTTCCGCGTCCGGGAACACCGACGTCACGACGCACGGCAACAGATGAGGTGACTCCCGGCCCGGAGATGCTCCCGCCGCCGCACACCCGCTTCAGGTGATTTTCCTCGGTTGGCCATATGTAAGGGTATATACCTCTGGTAACACCGATTCAGTGCATGAAGTCGCCGCCCGGAGCCATGGTCCGTCGTCGTCCGGGGAGGGAGGCTGATGGGGCAACATCACATAGGCCGCGCTGTGTGGTCGGACGGACCGCGCAGGGGACGCACAAGGTGACCCTTCATGCCCACTGACAGAATCTTCGTACACGTCAAAACGGCGGATCCCATCTCCGAGGCAGGGATCGTGGCCGCGCTCAAGTCACGAGCCGAGGTGTGGATCGTCGACGAGAACACCCTCTCACGGGAAACCGTCGCACTCATCGTGTCCCATGAGATGGACGAGGAAGCCCTCAGGCTGCTGCGCTCGGTACGGGGGAAGGGTGTCCAGCAGGCCATCGTGGTGGTGTCGGAGCTGGATGACGCCGGACTCATGGTCGCGGTGGAAGCGGGAGTGGCCGGGCTGGTCCGCCGACGTGAGGCGACGGCCGACCGCCTGGTCCAGGTCATCAGCTCGGTCCACCACGGCGCCGGCGTCGTACCGCCCGACCTGCTCGGCCGGCTGCTCAAGCAGGTGTCCACGGTGCAGCATAAGGTACTCGGCCCGCGGGGCCTGCGGTTCAACGGCCTGACCGACCGTGAGGGCGAAGTGCTCAAACTCGTGGCGTGCGGGATGGACACCCGCGAGATCGCGAAGCAGCTGTCCTACTCCGAGCGAACGGTCAAGAACGTGCTGCACGATGTGACCAACCGCTTCCATCTGCGCAATCGCTCACACGCGGTGGCCTACGCCATCCGCGAGGGACTGATCTGACCCCTCACAGACCCCGTCTTCGCTCCGAGAAGGCTACTCCCTGATACGAGGACGGGGCAGGGAACGGGTACGGCGGGGTGGAGGCCGTCCGTCCACCGTTCCCACGCCCACGTCCACCGACCGGGGCGGAGCCTCCACGCCGATGTCCACGCGCGGGCGCAACGGGGCCAGCAGCGCGAGATGGAGCGGAGGAGAGGTCGGCGCGGGCTCCTCGCACCACCCCCGGGGGAAGGCGACGGCGTCGGGCGGGGCGACGATCAGGGGCATGGTGAGCGGCGTACCTCCGGTGGGTGCGCCGCTCGACGTGCCGACCGGGATCGTCGGCGAACCCACCGCCGCGCACATCACATCACCCAGCAGCCGCTGGGCCACGTCCCACCGCGGTGCGCGGGCCGTGAGCCGGTAGGAGTACCGGAACAGCCGGGTGGGCGCGACCCTGCCCACGGCCATCGCCTCGGCGTTGCGGACATACATCTCGCCGCTCTGCCGGTGTGGTTCCTCCCGGACGTCGTAGAGAAAGGCCGTCAGGGTCGTTTCCGCGTCGCCCTCCTGGTTCTCCCGTCGGCCGGCGTCGAAGCGCAGACCGGCGTCCGGAAGGTGCAGCGCCAGCCATGCCGCCAAGGAATGCGTCACCGAATCCATCATCATCTCAGCCTGTGCACGGGACCGTTCCCGGGCGAGGGACGAGTGGTCGGACGAACGAGCCGTTCCCGCCTTCCCGCAAGGGAGCTCAGGGCTGCCTCATCGGGCACCTGTTGATGACTGCCCGGACACGTTCACGCGTGGAATCCTCGATCCGCGCCATACACGAAAGCGAGGAGCGCGTTGCCCAACTATCTGACTCCAGGCGTTTACGTCGAGGAAACGTCCTCTGGAATCAAACCCATTCAGGGTGTCGGCACGGCCACGGCGGCCTTCGTCGGATTCACCGCGAAGGGCCCCCTCCATGAAGCCGTCCTGATCACCAGCTGGGACCAGTACAACAGCGTCTTCGGTGAATTCACCGCCGACGCCTACCTGCCCCAGGCCGTCTACGGCTACTTCCAGAACGGCGGCGGCAATGCGTACATCGTGAGCCTCGGGGACGGGGCGGCCACCGCGCATGAGACTCCCACGTTCGCACCGGCACAGGTGCGCGGCGAGCTCCCCGCTCCGGCCGGGGACCGGCCCGCCCTGGCCGTCGCCCTGGTGAAGGCGGACACCGGGGAGGGCTCGTCGACCGTGACCGTGGAGGTCCAGGACGCCGGCGATGGCGCCGACGACGCGTTCAAGCTGGTCGTCAGCCAGGACGGCCAGGTGGCGGAGGTCTACGACAACGTCACGGTCAAGCGCGGGCCGTCACATGTGACCACCGCCCTGCGGAAGTCCGCACTGATCACGCTGGAGGAGATCAAGGGAGCGACTCTCACCCGGCCCGCCACCGGTGCCAAGGTCGCGCTGACCCCGGCACGGACTCCGGCCCCCGTGACGTCAGGACGGCTGGATCCCACCGAGTTCATCGGTGACGCCGCCGAGCGCTCCGGGCTGTCCGGCCTGGAGGCCATCGACGACATCACCATGGTCGCCGTTCCCGACCTGATGGCCGCCTACCGCGACGGAACCATCGACGCCGAAGGGGTCAAGGCCGTGCAGTCGGCCCTGATCGCGCACTGCGAACTCATGGGTGACCGGGTGGCCATCCTGGACCCGCTGCCCGGCCTCAAAGCCCAGCATGTGCGCGAGTGGCGTCAGGACTTCTCCGGTTTCGACTCCAAGTACGCCGCGCTCTACTGGCCGTGGATCAAGGTCATGAACCCGGTCACCAAGAAGCCGGACTTCCTCCCGCCGAGCGGCCATATGGCCGGGGTGTGGTCCCGCAACGACGCGACGCGCGGTGTGCACAAGGCCCCCGCCAACGAAGTGATCCGCGGCGCCCTCGCGCTGGAGGTCGCGGCCACCAAGGGCGAACAGGCGGTTCTCAATCCGCTCGGGGTGAATTGCCTGCGCATCTTCCCGGGACAGGGCGTACGGGTGTGGGGAGCCCGTACCCTGTCGAGCGATCCCGAGTGGCGCTACCTCAATGTGCGCCGCCTGTTCAATTACGTCGAGAAGTCCATTCTGGACGGCACCAACTGGGTGGTCTTCGAGCCCAACAACGAACACCTCTGGAATGGCGTGGAGCGCACCGCCTCCATGTTCCTCACCAGGGTCTGGCGTTCCGGGGCGCTTTTCGGACGCACTCCGGAGGAAGCGTTCTTCGTACGGTGCAACGCGGACAACAACCCGCCGGAGAACCGTGACGCGGGAGTCCTCACCGTCGACATCGGAATCGCCCCGGTGAAACCGGCCGAGTTCGTCGTCTTCAGACTCTCCCAGTTCGCGCAGGGCTCGTCCCTCAACGAGTAGAACACGGACCATCACATGTCACTTGACCAGAGCCTTCCGCAGGCCATCACCGCGGCGTCCTTCGTCGTCACCTTCGACGGCGCCGCCCCCGCCTACTTCTCCGAACTGGGCGGTATCACCACCGAGGTCGAGCCCGCCGAGTACATCGCCACCAACGCGATGACGGGTGCCATCGTGCACACCAAGCAGTTCGGCAAGACCAAACCGCCCACCGTGACCCTCAAGCGCGGCGTCGACGGCAGCGCGACCATCTGGGCCATGCACGAAGCGGTGCGGATGGGGCAACCCGCGGCCCGGATGGGCGCCGACCTCAAGCTCATGGGCGCGGGAGAGAGCACACCGCGCATGTTCTACCGGCTGCACGGCGCATGGCCCAGCAAGATCGAGGTGACCAACCTCAAGGCGGGTTCTTCGGAGGTCGTCCTCGAGTCGGTCACGTTCACCTGTGAACGCATCCAGCAGATGCCGGTCGGCTAGGCATGAGCGACATCCAGGGAACGGACGGCCGGACCATGCGCACGGAGTACCCCTTCGTCCTCCCCCGCGGCTACGTGGACGCCCAGGGACGGGTCCACCGCGAGGGGCTGATGCGGCTCGCCACCGCGCGGGACGAGATCGCACCGCAGACGGACCCCAAGGTGCAACAGAACCCGGCGTATCTGACGGTGCAGCTGCTGGCCCGGACCGTCACCCGTATCGGTGAGGTCCCCCAGGTCACCACGGACACCATCGAGAACCTCTTCGCCTCGGATCTGGCGTTCCTCCAGGACCTGTACCGCAGGATCAACCAGGAGGGCCGCACGGAGGCACAGATCAGCTGCCCGTCATGCGCCCATGAGTTCCTCGTGGACGTCGCCGGGGAGTCGCCGGGGGAATCCTGACGTATGCGGCCGACCGTCTCTGGGAGGAGGTCGTCTACGTCGCCTACTACCTGCACTGGTCCGCCGATTCCGTTCTCGACCTGGAGCACCCGGTACGCCGCCGGGTGATCGAGGAGATCGGCCGGATCAACCAGAAAATCACCGCGAACGACACGCCGGCCGACTGACGTACGTGTCCCGCGGTTTCGGGAAGGAGGCCGCCGTGCGGCGGTCGTGGAAATCCATGTGGTCCTGGTTCACCAGGAAGCGCCCGGCGGAGCCGGCGGCGACCACCATGGCGAGGGGAGAGCGCGGGGAGCGGGGAGCGTGGCGACGGCTTCCGGTGTTGCGCACCACGGTGCCCACCACCCCGTGGACCGTGGCCGCGCCCCGGACGGCCGTCGCCGCCACGGCCTACCCTCTGATCCACCGCACAGCGGCCCCGCGGCGCGGGGAGGCGCCGAGCGGCCGGGTGGACGGGCTGGTGACGGCGGCCCCGGCATCCGTCCTGTCCGCCGCCCCCTCCGCTCCGGACGAGATCGGCATCGCTGACGCGGGCGGAGTGCCCGGCACGGTGGTGGCGGCGACGGGCGGCGGGAGACTGTCGCACGGGGTGCCGGAACGGGCCCGTACGTCCATGGGGCGGACCCGTACGTCCATGGGCTCCACCGGTTCCGTGAACACGGAGTACAACGCCACATCTGACATCACCACCGCGGACACCTCCGCCTCCTCCGCCACCGCGTCCGAAGGCCACCTCCCGGCCGTCCCCGAGCGCCGTGTGGTGGCCACGGGTACCGCACCCGCGGGCGGACTCCTCCCACGCCGCCTCACCCGGGCAACCGATGAGTTCATCGGTGAGCCACGTCCGGTGACACCACCGCCCACACGCTCCGAGTTCGACGTCATGCTGGACGCCTTCCGCCCGGCCTGGATGGTCCGGACCGACGCCGACACTCCCACCTACGTCCAGGCCCGTATGCACCAGGGCAACGGCCCCGGGAGCTCGGACCGCCCCGCTCCGCCCGACACCGCGGAACCCGCCGCCACCACGGAACCTCCGTTCAGAACGGGCTCGCGCGCGTCCCTGGCCGAATCGCGGAAGAGGAACCTCGCCGCCGGGCGCACTCCGCGGCCGCCCGCGGAGCCGACCAGGACCGCGGACGACAGCGGCACCGACACGCCCGCCACCCGGCCGGATGACGCGCCGCCGACCTGGGAGGCGGCGTGGAGTCTGCGTCACGCGCGGGGTGCCCGTCCGCGAGGACGGCGTGAGGAGGGCGCCGTGGACGAGACGACGGCGCCCGACGGCCGCCCCGCCGCCCGGCACCCCGCACCCCGCCGAGGTGGTGGCCGTGTCTCCGCGGCCACGGAATCGGAGGAGGACATATCCGGTGTGCCCGCCGCGGCCGTCACCACGGTGGACAGCACCGCACCGGCCGCGTCCGACGCCGCCGTCGCGCCCCCGGCCGACACCATCGGGCCCTCTCCGGCGTTGCCATCGGCTTCCGTCGGCGAGGCGTCTGACATACCGCCGAGCGAATCGGTGACGCGCGAGGTGAGCGCCTCGGCGCCCCCGACCGGAGCGACCGCGGAGACGGCCGGCGAGAGCCACGGTGCCGCGCCGTATCCCTCTCCGCCGGGACCCGACTCGCCCATGTCGCCGATGGCCCGTACGGACAGCCCGGCGCGCGGCCAGGCCGCGCGGTCCGACGCGGCCCCGGCCACGGACGCGACGGCGGCCGCCTCCCGGAGCCAAGGACTGCCGGACCACACCGGACACGACGCCCCCTCCGAACACGCCGCACGGCGGGCCGCCCCCCGGCCGGCGGCCATCACGCCACGACCGGGCACCACCGACGACGGCGCCACGGCGCGGCCCGCCGTCGGGAAGGGCCCGGAGGAACAGCCGGCCGCCACGCCCTCGCACAACACCATGACGGACGGCACGGCGATACCCGCCACTCCGAGACCCCTGCCGCCCCCGGCCGCGGTGTCCCTTCGGGAGGTCACTCGGACGGACCGCGGCCCGGTCACGCTCATGGCTCGCAGCGCGCTCCCGGCCCCGGCCCACGACGGGCCGTCCGCCGTCACCACCTATCCGCCGCTCGTCCACCGACGGGGGCCGGTGCCCCTGCCACCGGGAGGTGCCGCGATGCTCGCCACTCCGCGAACGCCCTGGGATCCGGCCGTACCCGTCATGCCCATCCCCCCGTCCGTCCCCGGCGGACCGCCCGGCCCGGCGGCCCCCGGCGCCCCACCGCACACCCGCGCGGACACGGGCACGAACGGGGGCACGGACACGGACACCCACCCGGCGGTCGACCACCCCACCCCGTCCGGAACCCGGCCCGCCGAACTGCGCCTCGTACATGCGGTCCCCGGAGAAACGGTCCCTGCGGACACACGTCGCCACGATGCCCCACGGCACCTGCGTGCCGTACCCCGGCAGACCGTGCCCGACGGCGAGCGGGAGCCCGCGGCGGAGCAGCACGGTGCGGTGCCCGCCCACGCGCCGGCATACATGGTGTGGCAGGAGGCCGTGGGCGGTACCTCGCCCCTCGGCGACATACCGGGCCTCCCGATGCCGGGGACACGTATCGCGGCCGACGGCGAACGACTGCCGCTCACCCACCTCCGACGCCGTGCACACCGCACGCCCGTCCAGCCGCCCACCGGCGTCTCCGCGTTCGAGGCCCCGGCCCAGGGGACTTCATCAGACGCTTCACCCACCGTGTCCCCCGCCATGGACGCGGGGACCTCACCCGGGATCCCCACCGGTGCGCCCTCCCCCGCGTCCCCTCCCGTCGACGGAGGAGGCGGCCGTGCACCCGGCGCCGCCGACGCGCCACCTTCCGCCGCCTCCTCCCAGGAGTCCGGTGAGTGGCGCAGGGTGAGCGAGACGCTGGCCGTGCTGTCCCGGCGGCGTCTGGTCGACCTGGACAACCCGGCCCACCTCGACGCCCTGGCCGACCGGCTGTACGAACGCGTCATGACCCATGTCCGCCGTGAGCTCGTGGTCGAGCGTGAGCGCCACGGCCTGCTGACGCCACCCCTCTAGTCCGATCGACGCGTTGCCCGCCGCCCGGGTATCCGGAGGAAGATCCCATGCGCGACTCCATCAACTTCAGCGACTCGTTCTTCGGCTCCGTGAGCATGACGCACAGCTTCACGGTGGCCATCGACCGCTGCGAGTACGAACTCGGCGACTGGGCCAGTGCCTCCGGGCTCAATGTGACCTGGCCGACCTGTGAGTACCGCAGTGGCGACAACTGGAACCACCCCCTGGTCTATCCGGGAGTGCCGCAGTACCAGCGGGTCAAACTGTCGCGTGCCGCCTGCGGTGACTCCCAGATCGTCCAGGAGTGGCTCACGGAGACATCGGTGCGCAACGAGCCGTTGACCGGTGCCATCGCGCTGGTCAACTGGGCCGGGGTGCCCACCGTGACCTGGGAGCTCAAGGAGTTCTTCCCGGTCGCCTGGGGCATCAACGAGTTCAGCGGTGCGGACGGCCGGGTCGCGCTGGAGAGTCTGGAACTGGTGCACACCGGGTTCCTCAACGACGACTTCGCCCCTCACAACCCCATGGCGTCGGTGGGGAACGGCCACGCCGGATCCTCCCGGACGCGTGTCCGGTAGATCCCCCTCCTTGAGCCCTAAGGAACTCACCATGCAACCGAAGCTGCCCTCCGCGCTGTGGACCCATCCCGACCAGGCGTGGGCCAACGCCCACAAGTTCGTGGGACCGGCGGTGGCCGGACGGACGCCCCGCAGCCGCCCCGGGGAGTACCCCCGTCTCGGGCTCGCCATGCGCTTCGAGGTACGGGTCGACGAACTGGACCTCGGAGCGTGGTCGAGCTGTCGTGGCCTCCAGGTGCAGTTCCTCTCGAAGGAGGTGAACGAGGGGGGACAGTACTTCCACGGCCATCTGCTGCCGGACCGCGTCACCTTCTCCGCCGTCACCCTCGAACGGGCCATGGCCCCGGACCAGTCGGACGCGGTCCACCGCTGGCTCACCGATGTGGCGGCGCGGTGGACCGGACACGAATACGGAGACACCGCCGAATACCCCGGGCAGGACATCACGATCACCCTGCGGGACTACCGGGGGACGCCCGTCCACACCTGGGTCCTGCGTCAGGCGTTCCCCAAGGAGTGGTCAGGGCCGGAACTCAGCGCGCAGAGCAACGCCGTCGCGATGGAGCGGCTCTCCTTCGAGCACACCGGATTCCTGGAGCAGTGGTGAGTCCCCTCTCCCCGCGGGGTTCGCTGCAGCGCGCGATCAGCAAGGCGCGGCTGTCCAGCGCGGCGGACCGGTCCCAGTTCATCGAGCTCCAGTACAACCCCACCGAGATCAGCATCTCGCACAACGCCGAGGGCATCTCCGACCCCATCGGAGGTGAGAAGAAGCAGGGGTTCAGCGGGGCACTGCAGAGCGTCTATTCCCTCGGTTCCTCACGCCTCATCCTCTCCCTCCTCACCTTCACCGGCCGGGAGTGCGGTGACGTGGTGGAGAAGCTCCTCGCGTGGGTGCGGCCGCTCTCGAAGGACACCTCCGGCGCTCCGGACGGGACCGTCGGCGCGGGCGAGCACGAACGTCTCACCTTCGAGTGGGGAAACTCCACCGCGGGGTTCAACTACGCGGTGCAGCTGATGCGTTTCGACTGTACGTACACCCGTTTCACCGGCGACGGGGTCCCCATCCGGGCGGAGGTCCGCAACCTCACCATGCACATCCTCGGCAAGAGTCCCCACTCCCCCGGCGTCCCGCTCCCGGTCGCGACCACGCGCCCGGGCGGCGCCGGACGTCCCCCGTCCACGTCCGCACGTCCGGTGGCGAACACGCCCGGCCCGGCTCCCGGCTCCGCTCGCGGTCCCGCTCCGGGCGGCAGCGCCGACGATCGCGCCGGGGGGCGTCCAGCGCCGACGGCGGCCACGCCCGAGGGGAGCCGGGGCGCGGCCGCGGAGGATCCTCTCCGCAGGCTGACCGCCGGGCTCAACAGACCGGTGGGAGGCTCCTGGTGATCACTCCGGTCAGCATGCCCCGGACCCGGGCGGTGCTGCGGGTGGGGGGTGCCTCCCCCCGGCCGCTCGCCGACGCACTGCACCAGCGGGTCCTGCGCACGGTCGTGGACAGCCGCCTCCACATGCCCACCATGGTCGAGGTGACGTTCCGCGACGACGAGGGCGATCTGCTCACCCGCGCGGGCATCACTTTCGGCACCACCATCGAGGTGTGGGCCCAGGACCCGGACGGCGCACCGCCCGTGCTCGTCGGCTCGGGCGAGGTCACCGCGCTCGAGGGCGACTACTACGATCTCGCGCTCGTCACCGTGGTCCGTGGCTACGACGCCGGCCACCGTCTGCAGCGCGGCTCACGGGTGCGCACCTTCCGCAACATGACGGACGCGGACATCGCGCGCCGGATCGCACGGGAAGCCGGGCTCACCATCGGCCGTGTCGAACCGTCCCGTACCACCCACGCCCATCTCGGCCAGCCGAACCAGACGGACTGGGACTTCCTCAGCTGGCGGTGCCGGGAGATCGGCTACCGGTTCGGAGTCGACGAGGACGGTTTCTACTTCCGGCCCGCCGCCCGGGAGACGGGCGCCCCGGTTCCCCTGACCCTCCAGGAGAACCTGCGGACCTTCCGCCCGCGTGTGACCGCGGGGAACCTCTCGCCCGAGGTGGAACTGCGGGTGTGGGATCCGCTGGAGGCCAGAGCCGTGTCCGTGCGGACACCGACCGGGGAAACGGCCGATGGGCCGGCCGACGCCCTGGGCGCGACGGTGGCGTCGGTCCTCGCCCCGTTCCGCGGCACCGGAACACCGTCCGCCCCCCGGACCGGAACCGACCCCTCGCTGGGCCCGGCGCCGACCGCCTCCGGGCGGATCATCACCCACTGCGCCCCGGCGGCCGGCCCCGCCATCGAGCCGGCGGCTCACGAGGCCCTCACCGGCGCCGCTCGCCGCGTGGCCGGGAGTCTCGCCGAGGCGCAGGCGACGGCCTGGGGCGATCCGCGGCTGCGGGCGGGCGCGGCGGTACGGGTGGAGGGGCCACCCGAACCCTTCGCCGGAACGTGGACGGTGGTGGCCGCACGGCATATCTTCGACCCCTCGGAGGGCGGCTACCGTACCCGGCTCCAGCTCGGGAACGGCGAGGACCGCACCCTTCTGGGGCTGGCCGGTGCCACGGCACCCACCGGTGCACCACGGATGAACGGCCTGGTGTGCGGGGTGGTGACGGATGTCAACGACCCCGCCGGAAAGGGCCGGATCAAGGCCGTCCTCCCCTGGCTGGCCCCGGACCACGAAACCGACTGGGCACCGGTCGTCCAGGCGGCGGGGGGCCGGCGCGCGGGCGGGCTCATGCTCCCGGAGGTCGGGGATCAGGTGCTCCTCGGGTTCGAACTCGGCGATCCGCGCCGTCCGTACGTGGTCGGCGGGGTCCTCGGCAACTCCAGCGCCTACACCCTGGGCGGTCCCGCCGTCGAGGCCACCGGCCGCAGCGCCGAGGTGGTGCGACGGGGCATCGTCTCCCCGTCGGGGAACATGCTCGCCTTCCATGACCGGATGCCGCCCGCGGCCGGTCAGCCACCGAACGCCTCCGCCATCGTGCTGGGCACGAAGGACGCACGCCTCGGGCTCGCCATCGACCAGGTGGCGGGCACCGTGACCCTCACCTGCAAGCCCCAGCCCCCGGACAGCAAGGGGGCGGGACGCCTGCACATCGACTGCGGAGACGGCGGCGCGGTGGACATCACCGCGGGTACCGGGGGCCGGGTCTCCATCGACGGCGGGTCCTCGCTCAGTCTGCGCGCACAGACATCCATCACTCTTGAGAGCCCCGGCACCGTCGCCATCAAGGGCGCGAAGATCGAGCTCAACTAAGCTGGCCAGGACGGTAGTTCATGGAAGACTTCATCGGCACGGGGTGGGCCTTCCCCCCGGGGGTGGGCGGTAACGGCGCCGTGCGCACCCGCTCCGGACACGCGCTCATCGAACAGTCCATGCGGCTGATCCTCACGACCTATCCGGGCGAACGGCCCATGCGGCCGCACTTCGGTTCACACCTGCGGGACTTCGTTTTCGCGGGCACCGACCCGGACACCCTCGACGAGATCAGCCGGGAGGTCTCCGCCTCGCTGGCCGCCTGGGAGCCGCGCGCCACCGTCTCGGAGGTGCAGGTGCACCGGGACCCCGGCACCCCGACGCTGGTCAACATCGTGATCACCTACGCGGCCGACGAGACCAACGACCCGCGAAACATGGTCTTCCCCTTCTACACCGTGCCGGATGACACCGGCACGGCCGATCAGCAAGGAGCGCACTGACCGTGCTGCCCACCCCCGACCTCGACGACCGGCACTTCCAGGACCTCGTCGACGAAGCGAAACGGCTGATCATGCGTCGCTGCCCGGAGTGGACGGACCACAACCTCGCCGATCCGGGTATCACCCTCATCGAAGCCTTCGCGCTGATGACGGACCAGATGGTGCATCGCCTCAACCAGGTGCCCGACCGGCTCTACGCGAAGTTCCTCGATCTCATCGGACTGCGCATGCTGCCACCGGCCGCCGCGCGGGTAGCCGTCACCTTCTGGTCCACCACCCCGGTCACGGAGACCCCGCTGGTGGTCCACGCAGGCACACGGGTCGCGACGGTACGGGCCGAAGCCGAGGAAGCGATCAGCTTCCGCACGGACCACGACGTGGCCCTGAGGCCGACCCGGCTCGTACGGGTACTGACGTTCCGCACGGACCACGACGGACATCTGGAGCACGACTACGGAAAACACGGGCTGCGCGACCCCTTCCCGGCGTTCGGGGAGTACCCGCGAGCCGGCGACAGCCTCGTGCTCGGTCTGGACCGTGCGGTACCGCGTTGCGTCGTACGGCTGGACTTCGACGGCCGGATCGACGGGGTCGGCGTGGACCCCGACGACCCGCCGCTCATCTGGGAGGCGTGGACCGGGGCGCAGTGGTCCGCATGTGAGGTGTCCCTGGACGAGACCGGTGGCCTCAACCGGTCCGGCCATGTCGTCGTCCACATCCCCGGCGGGCATACCTCCTCGGTCCTCGGCGGTCACATGGCCGGATGGCTCAGGGCGCGTGTACTCGATCCGCGGGACGACCTCCCCGGCTACAGCTCCAGCCCCGTCGTGCACGGACTGACCGTGGCGACGGTCGGCGCCACGGTCAGTGCCACCCATGTCGAGGGGGTGGACGAGGAGGATCTCGAGGAGGCCGAGGGCGTGCCCGGCCAGCGGTTCGCCCTGCGGCACAGCCCCGTCCTGACCCCCGGTGGACCCCCCGTTCTGGAAACCCTGGCCCCGGGCGGTGACACCTCGTGGGAGGCGTGGACACGGGTGGACGACTTCTCGTCCAGCGGACCCGACGACCGCCACTTCATCCTGGACGCGGTGGCGGGAGAGGTCCGGCTGGGACCCGCGGTGCGCCAACCCGACGGCACACTACGCCGGTTCGGCGCGTTGCCGGAGGCGGGAGCCGCAGTACGCATCCGGGGCCTCGCCCTGGGCGGCGGAGCACGCGGCAACGTGGCCGCGGGCGCGGTGCGTTCCCTGATGTCGTCCATCCCCTTCATCAGCGGCGTCGAGAATCGGAGGCCCGCACAGGGTGGTGTGGACGGCGAGACGCTCGCCGAGGCCGTCGCGCGGGGGCCGCTGCTGCTGCGCAGCAGCAATAGGGCGGTCACGGCCGAGGACTTCGAGACGATCGCCCGGCAGGCGGCGCCCGAACTGGCGCGCACCCGCTGCCTGCCGATGGAGGAACCGGGCAGTGTGCAGGTACTGGTCGTCCCCTCGACGCCGCCCGGAGAGCGGGTACGCCTGGAACACCTGGTCCCCGCCCAGGACACCCTGGACCGCGTGGCGACACGGCTCGACGAGGTCCGCCTGGTGGGCACCCGCATCATGATCGAACCACCGCTGTACCGGGGCGTCACGGTCGTCGCCAGGATCACCGCGCATCGCCGGGCCACGGCCGAGCGGGTGCGCCAGGACGCCGAGGAGGCCCTGTACCGGTTCCTGGACCCGCTGACCGGCGGGCCCCACGGCGACGGGTGGCCCTTCGGCCGACCGGTGCAGGTGGGTGAGATATTCGCCCTGCTGCAACGAGTCGACGGCGCCGATCTGGTCGACGACGTACGCCTCTTCGCCGCCAACCCCGTCACCGGTGAACGCGGCCAGGAGAGCCGTCGTATCGACCTCTCCCGCCACAGCCTCGTCGTGTCCTACGACCACCACATCAAGGTGGAGGAAGCACGATGAGGGCCGCCGTGCCCGGCCTGGGCAGCCCCTACTCCCTGGCCCAGCTACTGCCCGCCGTCTACCAGGACGACGACTTCACGCTCCGCCTCACCGCGGGCTGGGACGCGGTCA
Organism: Streptomyces sp. NPDC045899; assembly: GCF_056431485.1. NCBI lineage: Bacteria > Bacillati > Actinomycetota > Actinomycetes > Kitasatosporales > Streptomycetaceae > Streptomyces > Streptomyces sp. NPDC045899. Next base: position 174,684 of record NZ_JBWKKP010000012.1, on the reverse strand, counting down.
TCGCCCCCGTCATCAGCACGCTCGACTGTCTGGACGCCTATCTCGATCCCTGGTTGACACCACCGGACTTCCTCCGGTGGCTCGCCGACCGGATGGGGACCCAGCTGGATGAGAACTGGCCCGAGCAGCGGCAGCGAGCGGCGACCGCGCACGCGGTGTCGGGCCACCGTACCCGGGGCACGGTCGACGGGGTCCGCGAGCGGATCGCCCTGGCCACGGGTGGAACGGTGGAACTCCTCGACAGCGGGGGTGTGTTCACCTCCACAGCTCCGGAGACACCGGTCCCCGCCGGGCTGCCGCCCGTCACCCTGATCCGCGTCACGGTTCGCGCGGGGCGCGAGGTCGATCCGGCCTCGCTGGAAGAAGTGGTGCGCGAGTTCCTGCCCGCCCATGTCCCGTACCGCACGGAGGTGATGACCCGATGATCATGTGCCGTCGCTGCCGCGGCCGGAACCAGGACACCGATGATTTCTGCGGTTCCTGCGGTGCGTTCCTGGAGTGGTCCGGTGAACGTGTCGAACCGGAGGTCCACCGCGAGGAGAACCCGCCGGAGCCGGAGCCCGAGCCGCCGCAGCGCCGAACGCCGTGGTTCCTCCGCGTGCAACAGGCCGCCGCCCAGGCGCTCACACCGACGGCCACGCGTGGCCCCGTGCAGGTGCCGACGGGTCTGGGCGGTCTCGGAGCGAGGCCGGGCGGGCTGCAACCTCCCGGTCTGGGCACCCCTCCGCCACTGGGCGGGGCGCGCCCGGGGCTCGGCACACCACCGCCGCTGGGCACCCCACGCCCACCAGGGCTGGGCTCGCCGCCACCACTGGGCACCCCACGCCCACCAGGCCTCGGCGCACCACCGCCACTCGGCGGAGCACGCTCGCCCGGCCCCGGCGCTCCCACGCCGCCACCCGGTGGCACACGGCCCCTGGGGCTCGGTACACCGCCACCACTCGGCGGAACACGCCCCCCGGGCCCCGGCACACCAGCAACTCCACCGGGAGGAGGGCAACCTCGTGGCCTCGGTACACCACCACCCCCACTGGGCACCCCACGCCCTCCGGGTCCCGCTAGCGCACCAACCCCACCGGACGGTACGTCGCACCCCCTCGCGCTCCGCACGCCACCACCGCTGGGCGGCACACGGCCGCCGGGCCCCGGTACGCCACCACCGCTGGGAGAGGCGCAATCAGCGGGCCTCGGCACAGCACCGACCGCGCCCACCCCCACAGGGGGACCGCCGCTCTCCGGCCCCGGTTCGCCACTGTCATCGCCCGGACTCCGCGCCCCGGGCACACCCTCACCGTCCCCCGCGGTGCGCGGGAACGGCGGTGAGCACGAAGGCTGGGACCCGGTACGTCCTGGTCAGATGTCGGACAACGACCCCGAGCAGACCATCAGCCTCCCCCTGCCGGCGCCTCCTCCTCCGGCTCCGGCCCCCGTCCCGGCGCGGGCGCCTGACGCCGCGCTCGTCGCGCCCGTGGCGCCACACCGCCCGGCGGACGACGAGCTGGACGACGAGGACGTGGACGAGGTCCTCCCCCAGACGCCCCAACACCGGCGCCGTCAGCGGGACCGACGCACCCCGCGCAGCAACCCGCTGCGCCCCGGGGATCTGATCTGCGGTGACTGCGGACAGGGGAACAGGCCCACCCGCAGGTTCTGCGCACGCTGCGGCACGGACCTCGACGAAGCGGAGGTCGTCAGACTCCGCTGGTGGCGCAGATTGCGCCTCCGACGCGGCCCGCGCGTCGTACCGCTGGGCACGGGATCGGGGCAGGCCTCGGGCGACACCGCGCCCAACGACCGGTGGCGGACGGCCTTCGACAAGATCAAGATTGTCGGAGGGCTGTTGTTCTGCCTGTCCTGCGTCGTCTACGCGAGCTATCCGCCGTACCGCAACGCGGTCAACGCGGAGGTACAAGGGGTGCGGGACAAGGCGAAGGGTTTCCTGGAGTCGCGGTACTCGCCGGTCCGACCGGAGAAAGCCACCTCCAAGACCTCGGTCAAGGGCCATGCGGCGGACAAGCTCGTGGACCAGTACAGCAACTCCTACTGGCTGGCGCCGTTCGAGGCCGAGGGCCAGGACGCCCAACGGGCCACCGCGAAACTGGAATTCGACCGGCTGGTCAGCCTCGACCAGCTGATCGTCACCTCGGGAGCGGCGGACGCACCGACCGAGCACGGACGTCCCCGCATCCTGCTCCTGACCTTCACCAATGGCAAGACGTCCGTGATCACGCTGGAGGACACGGCCAAACCTCAGAAGTTCTCGCTGAAGGGCGCCACCGGTATCAAGGGCGTCAAGGTGTCCGTGGGCGACACGTTCCCTGCCAAGAAGAACGACGACGTGGCCATCGCGGAACTCGAATGGTTCTCGCTGCTTTCCTGACCCCATCCCCACCCCCACCCCCACCAAACCCCGACCCCCACCGCCGCAGGAGGACCGCGGATGACGCCACACGTCCCCGCTTCCCCATCGTGCAGACCCTCGCGCCCTGATGGCCGGCCGGTGGACTCTGCGCAGTACGTCGTCGGAGGAACAGGCTGAGGACGTGGGAGCCATCGTTTTGCTGCTGGAAGACAACGTCACCGCGATCCCGGGCGAGGAGAGCAGGCAGACCGTCCAGATCGTCAACACCGGCTCGGTCGTCGACCACTTCCGGCTGGACATCGTCGGCGACGCCAAGGGCTGGATCTCGGTCGAGCCCACCGAGGCCAATGTCTTCCCGGACCAGTGCCTCGCGGCCGAGATCGTGTTCAAGCCCGCGAAGTCCACGGAGCTGGCCGCCGGTGAGGCCCGCTACGCCCTGCGCGTCATGTCCAGCGAGGACATCGAGGGATCCGTGGTGGAAGAGGCCACCGTCACGGTGGGCGCGTTCACGGACTTCGCCATCACACTGCGCCCCGGCACCGGACGCGGCCGGTTCTCCGGGCGGTACCACGTGGTGGTGGACAACCATGGGAACGCCCCGCTCGCGGCACGTCTGTTCGGGTCGGATCCGGACGCCGCCCTGCGGATGGCGTTCAAGCACGATGAGGTTGAGGTGGTGCGTGGCAAGGGTGTCGTGGTGCCGCTTCGGGTCAGACCGAGGCGGCTGCTGTGGCGCGGGGCCGACGTCAGCGTGCCCTTCCAGGTCCTCGTCGTGGGCGGTGACGACCAGGAGCGGACCGCGGAGGGCACGCTCGTCAAGGCTGCGGTGGTCTCGGCCGGGGCCTCGGCCTTCGTCCTGGCACTGGCGGCCGCCATCATGGCGTTCATGGCCCTGTGGTTCCTCGTGCTGCAACCGACGGTCGAGAGCGAGGCCCGCAAGCAGGCCAACGATCCCACCGGGCAGGAACCCGCGGGCGGGGGCGGCTCGCCAGGCGCCGGCGGCGGCAAGGGGGGCAAGGGCGGCACGACGGGTGGAGCGTCGGAAGCACCGGGTGGCGGAGGCGCCGGTGGCGGTGGTTCACCGCCACCGGATGAACCTCCCGCGAACGGTGGGAAGGACGGAGATCCGGGCGACGCGGGCGGTTCCGCCGGCGGCGGGGAGAGTCCACCGGAGGACGCGTCCGGAGGAGCGGACGACGGTACGCCCCAGGCCGCCGGTTTCCGGATCGAGGCCGAGGCCACGGCGTCCGACGACTTCAACACCGAGGCACGGTACACGGTGCCGGACGGCACCACGATGTACATCAGCGACATCTTCTTCGAGAACACCGCCGGGGACACCGGCATCGTGCGTCTCCAGCGCGATGACGAGGTACTGATGCAGCTGGGTCTGGACTCCTACCGCGATCTTGACCGCCATTTCAACAAGCCGCTCGAGTTCAAGGCCGGTGAGGACGTGGTCCTCGCCGTGCGCTGCAAGGCACCCGGTGGCCAGGGCACCGACGGGGGCACCTCGTGCACTCCCGCCGCCTTCCTGTCCGGGCGGGCCGCGGTGCGGAAGCCGTGACGGGACGACGGATCAACGAGCTGACGAATACGGAAAGGAGGGTGCGTCATGGCGCAAGCGCCCGCCGCGGCCATGGGAGACCGGATCGTGGGGGTGGACACCCACACCGTGCTGGTCCCGTCCCCGGGTGGTCCGGTGGAAACACCCATGCCGTTTCCCTTCTCCGGCACGCTCGCGGACGGCTGCTGCCAGACGGTTCTGATCGGCGGCAGGCCCGCCGCGACGGTGGGCTCCACCGCCTACAACACCCCTCCGCACATCCCCCCGGTCGGCACCTTCAAGGCCCCTCCGGAGAACAAGGGCAGTGTGTCCCGGGGCAGTTCGACGGTGTTCATCGGTGGTGACGCCGCGGCCAGGAGCGGGGACCCGGCCACGACGTGCAATGACCCGGCGGCGCAACACACCGCGTCCGTGGTGGCGGCGTCCCGTGTCTTCATCGGCTCGTGACGGCCGGGGCCCTCCGTACGCGGTACGCCTGGGGCGAGATGTCCATGACGGCCTTGAACTGTCTGCTGAACAGGAAGGAGTCGGGATAGCCATAGATCATGGCCACCTTGGTGACGGACATGTCCGTCTCATCGAGCAGTCTGGCGGCGTGCTGGACACGTCGGCGGATGATCCACTCCCGGGGTGGCATACCGAAGGTCTTCCGGAAGACCCGGGTGAAGTAGTCGGGCGAGAGCCCCGCCACCCGGGCGAGGTCGGCGACGCGGAAGCGCTTGGCGATGTTGACGTCCACGTACTGCTCGACCGCCTGCCGTGCCTGGGCATTCATCAGACCGGCGACCGTGTCGCGCTCGACCCCGCGGAAGAGCGACGTGAAGATCACGAGGAGCAGACCGGTCATCCGCTCGTCCTGATGCGGAAGGGTGGAGCCGAGTTCGGTGGCGAGCAGGTCGAAGACCCCTCTGAGGTCCCAGACATCATGCACCTGCATAAAGGGGCCGAGGCTGGCGTCGGCCCCCGCGTCGGCGGTCAGATGGAAGCGATACATGACCGTGCGCCGGTTCAACGGCGTCGAGAGTGTGAACGGGGTGCCCGGTCTGATCCACGAAACGCTGCCCGCGTCGAGGGTGAACTCCTCGTATCCGGCCACCCCCGCGCACTGACCACTGACCACGAAGCACACTAAATGCTCAGCGATTCCGAGCGGTTGATCAAGTTGCCAGCCGGCTGCCGTTTCATGGTGCCCGTAGCCGCTGGGAGTTCGAACGGCCCGACTCGCCGTGAGCTTCTGCAGCCATACCTGTCTGGACCGGTCAGTTTCATGCGCCATGATCATTACATTATTCACCATCGATCATCAGAGAGAGGTGAAGTGTTCCCCGGCACGCACACATATGGCTCAACTGACCGACCTCACTGGTGAGAACGGACGAAGACCGCGCGGCGCACGCCTTCGTTACCCTCATGACGGGATGCCCTCGGTTATACGAGGGCGTACCCACACCGTGTGCACAGCCACTCAGAGTGCGATGAAACGCTGCGGCCGGAGCCGTGGAGTCACTAGGCTCGAACGTTTCCCTCCACGCAGACCGACCCGGGCCCTCGCATCGCTGGTGAAGGGATTTCTGACGTCCAGTCGGCAGGCCGCCGATGTCATGGGCCCACTCAACACCAGGGAAATTCCCCAGGCAACCCGAGGGTCGACACTCAACAGCCCGCCGTGGCAGGGTGAGCGCGGCCCAAGCCGCTCAGTGACCATATCGTGCGCTGAATGCGCGCCCTGTTTCCTTGGTGTCTCGAATGGTGTCCCGAATTTGTCAATGATCAAGGGTGGTCATGGCCCTTGGACGATTTTCCCCCTGCGATGGCCTGAGCGTCCCGGCCCGGCGCGACACGATGCGTTCGCCCTCCGTCAGGCGGCCGGACTCCGGCCCGTAACAGGCCGCGCCCCTCCCGAGGGCAGCCCTCCGCTACCGCATGGCCAGCCAGCATCGCAGAACGAGGAGTGGATAGCGTGTCTCAACCCCACGGGGCCGACGGGTTGCCTCCCGCGGAGGGGATCGGGCAAGGGGCATCGGAGACGGAGGCGGATCCGGGGGTCATCTCCTACACCTCCCTCCCGGATGTCCAACTCACGTCGCTGATGCGCTCCGCGGGCCGCGCCGCGGAGTACGTCACCACCGAGTTCCGGGGGCGCCACCTGGAGGCGGTACGGGCGTACGCCCGTATCTGCTGCCGCGACGCACAGGCCGCCGAGCGGCTCACCGACGCCGTGTTCAGCCGCGCCGAACAGGACATCGACACCCAGTCACGCCCCAGGGAGGCATGGCGGCACCACCTGCTCCTGCTGGTGCACCGGACCGCCACGGCCTGGACCGCCACCGCCCGGTACGCCGATGTGGCCCTGGGGTTCGCCGCCTCCTGCGGTGACACCGGCGGGGACACGGTGCGCGGCCCCGGAGACACACCGTCGTTCGAAGGGGGATCGCTGCTGCTCAGCAGCTTCCGCACACTGCCGGAGCGCACCCAGGCCGTCCTGTGGCACTCACTGGTGGAGGGAGACGCGGACACGCACACCGCCCGACTGCTGGGCCTGGAGCCGCAGAGTGTCGTCCTGCTGCGGCAGAAGGCCCTCGGACAGTGCCGCGAGGTCTATCTGCACACCCACGTGGCCCATGCCCATCTGGCGCAGGGCGGCCCCGTACAGACGATGGGCGATGAGTGCTGGCGCTTCAGCGGTCTACTGGAAGCCGAGGCCCGCCGCTCCGGAGCCCATCGGAGCAAGGACCTCGTCAGTCATCTGACCGGCTGCCCCCGATGCCGCCACGTCCTGCGTGAACTGGCGGGCCTGAAGGAACATCCGGCCGTCGTCCTCGCGGAGGGACTGCTGCCGTGGGCCGGAGCCGCGTATCTCGCCACACGCCACCCCCGGCACGCCCTCAGCGACCCCGGGGAGCCCGGCATCCGGGGGCTGCACACTCCCGCCGGACCGCCGGGCAGCGCCACGCAACTGGTCAGCACCGTCGTCGCCGCCACTGCCTCGGCCCGGTGGCGGGTGGGGAGCACCTGGCGGGCCTCCGGCCGACGAGCCAGGGCCACGGCGACACTGGCCGCCGCGATCGCCGTCGTGGCCGTGGCCACGATGACCGTCCTCGCGCTGCCACCGGTGCGCCACGCCGCCAAGACCAAGGAGGAGACCGCGCCCACGATCCCGCCCGCGCTGGACACCTCGCCCCCGCTCGCGCCCGCGTCCCCCTCGCCGAGCCCGTCCGCCTCCTCCTCGGCCCCTCACTCCCGCGGCACCGAGAAGCATCACCGACGCACGTCTCCCGAGCCGAAGCCGTCCCCGAAGCCGGAACCGTCGTCGGACGGTGGCGGGGACACCTCACCGCCGGCCAAGAACGGACCGGCCTTCACCCAGGTGGTCAACGGGAAGAACGGGCTGTGTCTCGGGGCGCGGGACGGCCGTCTGGCGGCAGGAGCCGATATCACCGTGCAGACCTGCACCGATACCGCCGCGCAGGGGTGGTACATGAGCGCGGACCACCTGATCCGCAGCTCCGCGGACCCGGCGTTCTGCATGGACTCCCGCAATGACACCGACACCGGAGTCGGTGTCTGGCCGTGCGGCGAGGCCGATGACCGGATGTCCGACAGGCTGCGCTTCCAGACGGGCGGCGACGGTTCGATCCACCCGTTCATCGATGTGGAGGACTCGGCCGTGACCCCGCTGGGCGACTCCGCCGGGGAAGGGGTCATCTTCGACTGGTCCCGTGGCTACCCCAACCAGCATTGGTGCGTCCGTGGCCCAGGGGGTCTGGGAAACCTGCCGAAGTGCTAGCCACCTCCGATGCCGGGCGCGGGGAGCGCCGGTGCGCGCTCCCCGCGATCTCCGACAGCGGAACGGAACGGTCCCGATCCCGTAAGGTCGGCGGATGGCGAAGTACTTCGACGTGCACCCCGAGAACCCCCAACAGCGCACCATCGACAACGTGGCCGACCGGCTCCGCTCCGGTGCGCTCATTGCCTACCCCACCGACTCCTGCTTCGCGCTGGGATGTCAACTGGGCAGTCGTGAGGGCATCGACCGGATCCGGTCGATCCGCCACCTTGACGATCGCCACCACTTCACCCTGGTATGCCAGAGCTTCGCCCAGCTCGGCCAGTTCGTCCACATCGACAAGGACGTGTTCCGCGCGGTCAAGGCGGCGACGCCCGGCAGCTACACCTTCATCCTCCCGGCCACCAAGGAGGTACCGCGGCAGCTGCTGCACCCGAAGAAGAAGACCGTCGGGGTCCGGATCCCCGACCATGTCGTCACCCAGTCCCTGCTCACCGCGCTCGGCGAGCCCCTGCTCTCCAGCACCCTGCTCCTCCCCGACGAGGAGGAGCCGCTGACCCAGGGATGGGAGATCAAGGAGCGTCTGGACCACGTGGTGGACGTCGTGCTCGACTCCGGTGACTGCGGCACCGAGCCGACCACGGTCATCGACTTCTCGGGCGACGGAGCCGAGATCGTACGCCGAGGAGCGGGCGACACCTCGCGGTTCGAATAGAACACCGGCAGGCCACCCGGAGACGGTGAGGCCGCCGAGGAGGAGCTGAGACGCGCGGTCGGCGCGTGCCCGGTGCCGGGCCGCGCCCGTCGTCGCTCCTGCCTGCGGCGCAGGGCGGCTCCGCCGCGCGGGTGAGCCGGTCCCTACGTGCGGCGGATGTGCGCGTCCGGGCGCGGGTGCGAAGTTGTCGGAGCACCCCGCGGTACCCCACCGGGTCGGCGGCCGCTCGCGGTCGCCCCATCACCCCCGGTTCGGACGAGTGAACGAGGAGAGCCGGCCATGGCGGCGCACACGATCCTGACCCGGTTGCACGGCCGGACGGTGGCCGGCGTGCCCCGCTGGGCCGTGTGGACCGCTTACACCATCACCCTGCTCGCGCTGCCCTCGTGCGTGTGGCGGATCGCGGCCGTCAACCTCGGTGCGCCGCTGCTGGAACACGACGCGACCGCCCCTGCCGGTCCGGAGACGTTCGACGGGGAGTGGTGGTACCTCATCGGGCTGAGTGTCGTCAGCGAGGCACTGGCGTTCCTGGCGGTCGGGCTGGTCGCCACGTGGGGTGAGATATGGCCGCGGTGGATCCCCGGACTGGGCGGACGCCGGGTTCCGGTCCTGGCGGCCGTCATTCCTGCCGGGCTCGGCTCGGTGGTGCTGCTGGTCTTCCCCTACGCGATGGTGATGTCCGCCTTCGGTCTGAAGATCACCGGCGAGCCGGACGATCTGGCCGTGCACGGCTGGCAGATCGCCGCCTTCTGGTTCGCGTACGCGCCGCTGGCCTTCTGGGGCCCGCTGCTCGGCGTCTTGACGGTGCACTACTACCGGCGACGCCGCTGCGCCGGGCACGCCGTCGGGAGCCGGGAAAGCCGGGTCGGCCCACAGCGATCCGTACGGGACGTTTGGCGAGCCGACACCCGGAAACCCGGTGCCGTGACAACGGAGAAAGGAGTCACTGATGAGCACCGTGCGGGAGTCCGTCGAGGTTGAGGTTCCGCTGCACACGGCTTACAACCAGTGGACCCAGTTCACCGAGTTCCCGCGGTTCATGGAAGGCGTGGATCAGGTGACCCAGGTCGACGACCGGCACAACCACTGGTCGACCTCCATCGCGGGTGTGCGCCGCGAGTTCGACACCGAGATCGTCGACCAGCTCCCCGATGAGCGCATCGCCTGGCGCACGACCTCGGGTGATGTACGGCAGCAGGGCCTGGTGACCTTCAGGCGGCTGGACGAGAGGCACACCGAGGTCAACCTGGCGCTGGTCTTCGAGCCGACCGGAGTGGCCGAGAAGGCCGCGGACATGACCGGTGTGCTCGACCGGAGGATCAAGGGCGATCTGCACCGCTTCAAGGACTTCATCGAACGCCGGGGGCAGGAGGAGGGGGCCTGGCGGGGCCGTATCAGCCCCGCCTGACCCTGGACCGCCCCACGGAGGGACGACCCCGTCCGCCGTACCCGTTCAGTCGGAGGTACGCGGACGGGGTCGACGCGTTCCACGGTCGTCTCGTCCGGACGCCGCACATACCGGGATGGCTCGCGCTCCATATCGAGGAGATCGAGCAACTCGCCCCGCCGGGAACCGGGTTCCGGCGGAGGCGACGGGCGTCGGGGAGGCGATGCCGGGGGTGTGCGATGCTGCCCCGCATGTCTTCTGAGGGAACAACGGCCCATCCGGTGAACACTCCCCCGCACTCCCGCGACCGCCGCCTGCGCGGCTGGGGACTCGTCCTGCTGTCCGTCGCGGGACTGCTGTGGATCTGGGCCGCCGTGCTGCTCCTGGCGCCGTACCACGTCACGGTGCCGTACAGCATCACGGGCGACGACAAGAAGTGCGAGGCGCCGCTGTTCGCCGAGGTGGACGAGTCCGAAGTGGCGAAGAAGGGCACGGCGCTGGTCACCGCGTGCGCGGCGGAGCGGCGCTGGCCGACGGCCGTGGCGGTGATCGGGGCCTCGGTGCCGGTCTCCGTCTTCGGCGCGGTCCTCTACACCACGGGTGCGCTGGGCCGTCGGCTGAGCGAGCCGGCGACGGGGCCCACTCGCGGCTCCGCCGGGCAGCTGCCCGATCCGACCGCCCCAGGAGGCCGGCACCACTGAAGCGGCGATGGTGTCACCGGAGCCGCTTCCGGCCGCCGGAAGCGGCTCGGCGTCACCGTCCGGGCGGCACCGGGCAGTTGTACCGCCTCGGTTGCGCGGGCGGGCTCACCGGGCCGTGTACCGGGTCGGGGCCTAGACTTCCGGTATGGAACAGACCTGGCTGGAGAAGCTCGGTACCGGTAAGTACCTGCTCGTCACCAGCTACCGCAAGGACGGCTCGGCCGTCGCCACTCCGGTCTGGGTGGTGTCCGACGGGCCGGCGCTGGGTGTGTGGACGGCCACGGACTCATGGAAGGTCAAGCGGATCCGCGACCGCGGTGAGGTGATGGTCGGCCCGTGCGATGTGCGGGGCAACCCCACGGGCGAGCAGCGCCCCGCCACCGCCGAGATCTGCGACGCGGCCACCACCGAGCGGTACCGCGCGCTGGTGGCCCGCAAGTACGGCCCTCTCGGGCGGCTCACCCTCCTGGGCAGCCGACTGCGGCGCGGCAAGGCGGGCACCGTCGGCATCCGGATCACGGCCCCGTGACGCGGTGCCCCTGGGGATCGCCGGACTGAGCGGGGCTGAGCCGACGGGAGTTCCCGGAGGCGCCGCCGGGTGACGCGAAGCCCCGGCGGCCGCCGGGCGCCGATGGTGCGGGCGGGTCAGACGCGGGCGGCGGGTTCGGCCGCGCCGGTGCGCAGTCCGCCGTGGTCGCGTCGGCTCCCGTCGGCACCGGCGGCCGCGTCGCCATCGCGGTGGTCGCTGTCGGCGACACCGGCCATGCCGGCGTCAGCCCTGCCACCGTCCGATGGGCGTCGCCCGTCCGTGCCCCCGTCGGCACCGTCCTGGAGGGTCTGGCCGCGCAGCAGGAACCACGCCCCGACCGCCGTCGCGAGCAGGACCACCGCGCCCACACCGCAGGCGATCCGCAGACCGGCCACGAATGAGTCCTGTGCCGAGGCGAGCAGTCCGGCGGCGAGGTCGGACGGCAGGTGGGCGGCCGACTCGGCCGCGCCGCCCAGCGACTCATGGGCGGCCGCCGCCGTGTCCGCCGGGACGCCCGCGGGCGTCTCGAAGCCGCGGTAGACACCGGTGACCATCGAGCCGAGCAGGGCGATACCGAGTGCCGCGCCCAGTTCGTAGGCCGTCTCGGAGACGGCGGACGCTGCGCCCGCCTGCTCCTTGGGGACGCTGGAGAGGATCACATCGGCGGTGACGGTGAACGAGAAGCCCGCTCCGACACCGACGACCAGCAGCACCCCGCCGAGCACGGGGAAGCCGGTGTGGGCGTTCAGGAAGACCAGTACGGCGAGCGAGAGCCCCATGGCCGCCAGACCTCCGGACACGATCGCGCGGACGGAGTAGCGCCGGGCGGCCGCACCGGCCACCAGCCCCGCGACCACGGCACCGATGGCCGCGGGCAGTTCGGCGAGTCCCGCCTCGAGCGGTGTCCGTCCCTGGACGAGTTGCAGGAACTGTGACAGGAAGAAGACCAGCCCGGACAGGCCCAGGATGGTGAGCAGGTCGGCCAGGACCGCGCCGGAGAAGCCACGGTGCTTGAACAGCCGCATGTCCAACAGCGGTTTCGGAAGCGTCAGTTGGCGCCGGACGAATGCCAGCAGCGCGAGGACGCCGACCAGGCCCGCCACCATCGCCACCGCGCCGGTGGCATGTGTGGCCAGCTCCTTGACGCAGTAGACGACACCGATCATGCCGACGAGGGAGAAACCGACGCTGAGCAGGTCCCAGGGACCGGGGTCGGGGTTCTTGGACTCCGGCAGCAGCTTCACACCGACGAGGACGAGCACGGCCATCACGGGCAGGTTGATGAGGAACACCGAACCCCACCAGAAGTGCTCCAGCAGGAATCCGCCGACGATCGGCCCGACCGCAGCGCCCGCGGAAGCCGCGGCGCCCCAGATGCCGATGGCGACACTCCGTTCCTTCGCATCGGGGAAGAGGTTGCGGATGAGGGCGAGGGTGGACGGCATCAGCGTGGCACCCGCGACACCGAGCAGCGCACGGGCCGCGATCATCATCTCGGGCGAGGTGGCGTACGCGGCGAGCAGCGACAGCCCGCCGAACGCGGTGGCGCCGATGAGCAGCAGCTTCTTACGGCCTATGCGGTCACCGAGACTGCCCATGGACACCAGCAGGCCCGCGATGACGAACGAGTACACGTCGCCTATCCACAGCAGCTGGTTGCCGGTCGGCTCCAGGTCCTCGCTGAGGTACGGCGTCGCCAGGCCGAGGACCGTCGCGTCGACGGCCACCAGCAGCACGGCCAGGATGAGCACCGACAGGGCGAGCCAGCGTCCCGGAACCCCCGCGGCCGCGCCGGGCCGCGGGGCCCGGTGCGGGCCGGTCAGACGCTCCGGGGTCTTGCCAGTCACTTCTCCACACTCCGAATCATTCCTCCGAGCAGCAGCTCGGAGACCATGTGACCCGCGTCCTTGGACGCGATCCTGCCTTCCTGGGCACTCCAGGCCGAGGCCGCGATCAGGGCGTACAGCGCCTCGGTCAGCCAGGCCGGTGTCAGGTCGAGCCGGAACAGCCCCTGCTCCTGGCCCCGCCGGAACAACGCGCCCACCTGTTCGTCGATGCGCTCCCAGCCCTCGTCCATGGCATCGGACTCGCACAGCTGGTTCTCGCCGTAGATGAAGGCCAGGAAGCCCGACACCGGCAGCGCCTCGATGACCAGGCGCCGCACCGCGTCGACCGGATCCCCCTCGTCGATCCGCGCGGCCGCGAGCCGCTCCTCGACGAGCTGGATGCCGAGCACACCGAGCGCCTGGACGAGCGTGTCCCGCCCGGCGAAGTGCCGGTGCAGGGTGGCGCGGCTGATCCCGGCCGACTTGGCGATCTCATCCATGGACGCCGTCGCCTTACGGGCGAGCAGCTCGGCGGCGGCGCGCAGGACGTGTTCACGATCAACGGACATGAGACAAGAGTAACGCATGTGAGACACGAATGTCTCATGCGATACGCGCGTGATTCATCGCGACTGCCGGACTACGTGCGCGGCACGGGTACACGCGGAGCAGGTAGTGCTCCGCGTATTTCCACGCTGCACCCCCTCGCGGAGCACCGGGAGAGTGATGGGGCCTGCCGCTTCCCGCCCCCGAGCGCCGCGACGACCGGGGACGGGGGGCCGTCGCATGGACGGCCCAGGTGAGGTGCCACACCACGTAAGCGCCTATTGATGTGCGGGGAATTGTTCTTGTGATGCTGGGGTCTTGCTGGCGCCCGCGGGATCGGCGGCGGCCTGCACGAGGTTGCGCTCCAGGCGTTCCAGGGTGCGCAGGGCCGCGACGCGCTCATCGCCGGAGAGGTCCGCGGTCACCAGCTCCTCGAGCCGGCTCCAGTTCCGCTCGACCTCGCGGCGCAGGGCATGACTGGCGGCGGTGGGTTCGATGAGTGACACACGCTTGTCGGTGGGTGAGGGGCGGCGGCTGACGAAGCCGGCCTGCTCCAGACGCCGGACGGTGCGGGTCATCGTGGCGGCGTCGGAGTCCATCAACCGCACCAGATCCGCCTGTCGCTGTGCACCGAGTTCCCACAGCTGCATCATGACGAGCTCCTGGCCCGGGTGGAGACCGATACGACGCAGCAACTGGCCCGCGAACATGCGATGCAGACGGGCCAGCCGGAAGATCGCATGGCCGATCGGACCACTGTCGGCCGCGGTCGGCACCGGAACGGTGGCCTCCTGCCCCGGTTCCGTGAAACTCCATCCGGCCCCCGGTGTGGACTGCGCCATCTCCTCCTCGCTTTCCTGCCTGGACAACATACCCCTCCTTCACCGGCATACGCCCTCATGGAGCCCGCCAGAACACAGGCTCAGCAAGGCCATCCGGCGGATGTGGCGCGCTTCACAGCGAACCTCGGGAATGATCGCGGGGGATTTACCTGTTCGGACAGGTGATTTACTTGTTCGGACAGGCATCTGCTGCTGCGGCGGCGGATCGCCCTGACCGCGGAACGTCACTCATCCCGAGGAAGAAGGCCATGACCACTGCTTTTGATCCGATCGTCCTGGGCGACAAGCACCTGACCAGCCGTATCGCGATGGCTCCGATGACCCGCAGCCGTGCGTACGGGCCCGGCGCCGAGCCGACGGAGCTGATGGCGACGTACTACGCACAGCGTGCCGACGCCGGGCTGATCGTCACCGAGGGCATCCAGCCCTCGGCGGTCGGCCAGGGCTACCCCGACACCCCCGGCCTGCACACACCCGGCCAGGTCCGGGCATGGCGGACGGTGACCGACGCCGTGCACCGCGAGGGAGGCGTGATCTTCGCGCAGCTGATGCACACCGGCCGGATCGGTCACCCCAGTCTGCTGCCCGACGGCCTGACGCCGGTCGCGCCCTCGGCGGTGGCCGCCCAGGGCAAGGTGTACACCCACCAGGGTCCGCAGGACTTCGTCACACCGCAGGAGTTGACCGAGGCAGAGATCCGGGAGACCGTCGGCGACTTCGCGAACGCGGCGCGCAACGCCATCGAGGCCGGATTCGACGGTGTGGAGATCCACGGCGCCAACGGCTACCTGGTCCACCAGTTCCTCGCGGACAACACCAACCGGCGCACCGACGGCTGGGGCGGCACCACCGAGGGCCGGATCCGCTTCGCCACCGAGGTCGTCACGGCCGTGGCCGAAGCCATCGGCGGCCACCGGGTGGGCCTGCGGATCTCGCCCGGGAACGTCTTCAACGACATCGCCGAGGACAACCCGGACGAGGTCTACGGGGCTCTGCTGGACCGGCTCGCCGCTCTGGACCTCGCCTATCTGCACCTGATGGAGGGCCCGGACCGCTCCCTGACCGCACGGCTGCGCAAGGCCTGGCCGGGCACGTTCATCCTCAACCCGTTCACCTACCCGGACGCCACCGGCGTCGACGCGCTGAACCTGGTGGAGGACGGCAGCGCGGACATGGTGGCCTACGGGGCGCTGTTCCTCGCCAACCCCGATCTGCCCCGGCGTCTCGCTGCCGGCGGTCCGTTCAACACCGCGGACAAGTCCACCTTCTACGGCGGCGACCACCGCGGCTACACCGACTACCCGACCCTCACCGCCTGACCGGCCACCCCGTCGACACCGCCCCTACCTGGGAGGTCCTGATGTCCAAAGCAATCGCCTTCTCCGAGTACGGCGCACCTGAGGTGCTCCGGCTGTCGGAGGTCACCCCGCCGGAGCCCGGACCGGGCCAGGTCCGGATCCGGGTGCGAGCCGCCTCGGTGAACCCGCTCGACATGAAGATCCGCTCCGGCCTGATGGCCGCCGCCATCCCGGCGAGCTTCCCCGTGGTCCCCGGCCTGGACGCGGCCGGTGTCGTCGACGCCCTCGGCGAGGGAGCCGAGGCCGCCGTGGGCGATGAGGTCCTCGGTGCCACGGTCGGCGGCAGCTACGGCGAACACGCGCTGCTGGAACGGCCGGTCGCCAAGCCCGCGGCGCTGTCATGGGAGGTCGCCGCGTCGCTGGTCACGGTCGGCCGGACCGCGTCCCGCGTCCTCGCCCAGCTCGGTGTGCGCGAGCGGCAGACCCTGCTCGTCCACGGCGCCGCGGGCAGCGTGGGCTTCCTCGCGGTGCAACTGGCCGTCGCACGCGGCATCACCGTCATCGGAACGGTCGGTGAACACGACCTCGATCGCGTCACCGCGCTCGGAGCCACCGCCGTCCGCTACGGCGACGGCTGGGCGCAACGGGTGAAGGACGCGGCGCCCCAGGGAGTCGACTTCGTCCTCGACGCCTCCGGCGCCGGTGTCCTCGCCGACTCCGTGGCCCTGACCGGCGACAGCGCACATGTCATCACCATCGCCGACATGTCCGCCGCGCGGCACGGCGTCCGCTTCAGCTCCGGGGGCGCCGATCAGGTCGGGGAATCCCTGTCGGAGCTGGCGCGGATGACCGCCGACGGCAGGCTCACGCTGCCGATCCGGCGCACCTACCCCCTGGCGGAAGCGGCGCGCGCCCACAGAGATCTGGAAGCGGGTCACAACCGGGGCAAGGCCGTCCTGCTGCCCTGACCCCCGATACCGCCGCCTCGCGTCACAGACACCGACGAGGCGGCCACCCGGGCCGCAGCCGGCGATCCCCCGAGCCGGCTGCGGCCCGTCCACCACAAGCCGAACCGCCACGAGCGAAGGACCCATGAGCCGATGGCAGCCCGCACCACCCTCGCGCCGCTCACGGCCGACGCGGACATCACCACCGCGTTCGAGGTCCTCGGCCTGAAGTGGAACGGCATCATCCTCCACACCCTCGCCACCCGGCCCGCCCGCTTCGGCGAACTGCACACCGCCATCGGGCAGATCAGCACCAAGATGCTCGCCGACCGGCTCCGCGAACTCCTCGACGCCGGGCTCGTCATCCACGACCGGCTCCCGCCCGGACCCGCCACCTACACACTCACCCCCGACGGCCGGGCCCTGCTGCCCGCACTGGAGTGGATCCGCTCCTGGGCACAGCGCAGAAGAACCACATAACCCCGCTCGTAGAACGGAACTCATCATGTCCGCACGCCCCCTGCCCGAAGCGACCTTCGCCCGCACCGTCCTGGGCTCCGGCCCGGGCCTCGCGCTGGCCCATGGCGCCGGGAGCAGCGTGACCGGTACCTACGGTCCGATCCTCAAGGGCCTGGCGGCCCGCCACACCGTCGTCGGCATCGACTACCCCGGCAGCGGCGACACCCCCCGCTCCACCACACCGCTGGAGCTGGACGACCTCGCCGACCAGCTCGTGGCCGCCGCCGTCGCCGAGGGCCTGGACACCTTCGCCCTGTCCGGCTACTCCCTGGGCGGCCCCGTCGCCATCCGCGCCGCCGCCCGCCACCCCGAGCGCGTCACCGCCCTGGTGCTGACCGCGACCTTCCCCCACCGCGACAACCGCATGGCCCTCGCCCTGCCCGTCTGGCGCAAGCTGGCCCAGTCCGGCGACCGCCGGCTGCTGGCCGAGTACCTGACGATGATGGCCCTGGGCGCCGACGCGCTGGAAGCGATGCCGGACGAACAGATCGAGCAGGCGATCGGCTTCACCGCCGCCAGCGTCGCCGAGGGCACCCCCGAACACGCGGATCTGGCACCCCGCGCCGATGTCCGCGGCGACCTCCCGAACATCACGGTGCCCACCCTGGTCATCTCCACCACGCAGGACTGGTTCACCTCCACCCGTCTGCACCACCAGCTCGCCGACACCATCCCGGGCGCCAAGCTGGTGGAGATCCGCACCGGCCACCTGCCCATGGTGGAGCGCCCCGAGGAATGGCAGCGGCTGATCACCGACTTCCTCGACCAGCACAGGGCCTGAGACTCACCGTCGGCGGGGGCACACCGATGATGAGGTGCCCCCGCCGGCGGTGACAGCATTCCCCCTGGCTCGCGTCCGACGTGGCCGCCCGCTCATCCGAGGGAAATGTCATCAAGGGGGATGTCATCAACACGTCCAGTCAGGTCGATGGATCAGGCTCGCACTACCGGACCGCCCGGCTGCTGCACGACCAGGACGCTCCGCTGGAGGAGGTCGCCGGTCATCTGCTCGCCGCAGATCCCGGTGGCAGGCACTGGGTGGTCGGCGCGCTGCGCGCCGCCGCACGCCTGGCCGCGGCACGCGGCGACTCCGAGCGGGCCGTGGCGTACTTGCGGCGCGCGCTGCGCGAGCCCCCTTCGTCCGGGGAGGAGGTCCTGCTGGCCGAACTCGGCCGCGCCGAGGCACCGGCTCACCCGGCGGCCGCGGTCCGGCACTTGTCGGCGTCGCTGAACGGGCTCAGCACGGACTCGGCGCGGCTGGAGGTGGTGCCCGTCCTGGCGGACGCCCTGGAGCGGGGCCAGCGCGGCTGCCAGGCGGCGGAGCTCCTCGACCGTGAGGCCCGGTCGCTGACCACGAGCGACCGGCCCCATGACGACACCGTGTTCGGCCTGTGTCTGCAGCGTGTCCTCATCGAACTGGAGGACCTGGACCGGCGGCCGGGTACGGGCGGGAAGCTGGCCGGGCTGTCGACCGACGACGACCGCACCCGCGAACGGGCCACCGCGGCGGTCCGGTCGGCTCTTGCGGTGGGCCGCCCCGCCGATGCCGCCACCGTGGCCTCGTACGCCCGTGACGCGCTGGACGGCCCCCTGCCACAGGACGAGGTCATCACCCGTGCGATCGCACTGGGCGCCCTGGCCCTGGTGTGGTGCGACCGGTCGGAGGAGACGACGCGGATTCTCGACCGCCTGTCCGAGCAGACGCAGTGGTGCGACGCCACCGCCGCGCGGACACTGGTCTCGATGGGCCGGTGCGAAGTGGCCTACCGGACCGGCCGTCTTCCCGCCGCACTCGACGCGGGACGCCGCTGGCTCGATCTGGCCTCGGTCTCCCGTGGAAACCCCATGGTGCCCCTCGCTCTCGCAGGTGTTCTGCGCGTGCTGGCGGAGACGGGACGGCACGAGGAAGCCGAGTCGCTGCTCGGCCTCGCCGAACCCGAGCGGTACGGCGACGTCTGGCAGTGGACACACCTGCTGGAGGCACGCGCGCGCATGCGCCTGGCGGACGGCCGGTTCGCCGATGCCCTGGAGGATCTGCTGGAGTGCGGACGCCACCAGGTCGCCTGGCAGCGGGACAACCCCGCCATCCTCCCGTGGAGATCCCTCGCCGCACTCGCCCACCTCGCCCTGGGCCGTTCCGACCAGGCCGCACACCTGGCTCACGAGGAACTGGAGCAGGCCAGGGCCTGGGGCACCCCCCGTACCCTCGGCATCAGCCTGCGCACGGTCGCCGTGACCGTGCGCGGCCGAGGGGGCATGAAGCAGCTGGAGAGCTCCGTCGGCTTGCTGGAAGAAGCGGGAGCCACGCTCGAACTGGCCCGGTCGCTCGTCGAGTACGGCACCCTGCGCTTCGAGGCCGGGCATGCCCGGCTGGGCCGGGACACGGCCCGGCGCGGGCTGGACCTCGCCCGGCAGTGCGGGGCCGTCGGCCTCACCGACCTGGCCCGCGAACGTCTGCGGGCGTTCGGCGCGCGGCCCCGCCGGGCGGACACTGCCGGAGCACTGGCGTTGACCGGCCGCGAACGCCGCGTGGCGGAGCTCGCGGCCGGTGGACTGACCAACCGGGAGATCGCCGACACCCTGTTCATCACACAACGGACCGTGGAGAACCACTTGACCAGTGGCTTCCGGAAACTCGGCATCACCCGTAGACGCGAGTTGGCATCCGTGCTCGACAACGGACCGAAATGACGGTGGCGCGCGGACGGGCGGCGGGCCCGTGCCTGGAAGACAGGACACGGGCCCACCGCCACCCGCGGCCGCGGAGCCGAACCCGCGTACCGCAGCGCGTTGCCGGCTACCCGGCCCGTCGCAGTCCCGCGTACTGCATCGAGCCGAACACCACCACGGCCACGCCGATGAAGCCCACGTAGCCGCCACCGAGGAGGGTCAGTGGGAACCACGACGCCCCGGCGGCGAGTATGGCCGCGCAGCCCAGCGCCCACACGACGTTGAGCACGACGGCCGCGACGGCGATCGGCCGGATCACGGCCGGACGGGTGGCCGCGTACCACAGACCGGCGGCGTAGACCGCCAGGAACGCACCCTGGGCCCAGTGCAGCCACACCGGCAGGCCGAGCAGCGGGTCCAACGTCCTGGCACCCAGCAGGCTGAGGGCCGCGACACCTCCGGACACCATGCCGTCCAGCTTCAGGGAGAAGCGCAACAGGCCGTTCGGGGCTGATCCCGCCGTGCTGAAGCGGTCAGTGTTTTCCATCGATCTCTCTCTTCGTATCCGGGCGGCCCTGAGGGCCTGTCCTCACGAAGATCAAGGCTGCCGAGTCGGACGCCATCGTGGATCACGGGGTTTCCGTGAGAATTCGCGCCACGCCGGTCCGCGCAGGCGGCCTCCTGCGCCGAGCAGGTAGTGATGGCGTAGCCGACTGCGTAGTTTCCGCCTTTCCGCCGCACAGCGGGCCGTGCAGTGTGTGAGGTGTTCGACCGCGATACCGTTCAACGTTGGGTAGGGCGATGGAAACCTCGCAGCAGTCCGCACACGCGCCACGGGCGCCGTTGCGTACCGGCGCCGTCGGCCCCAGCGGCAGAAGCCAGGGCGTGGCCCTCATCGAGTGCGACCCCCGTTTCACCGGTCACACCTCGCGTCCGCTCGCACACCGACCGGAAGCGGCCGGCCACGCCCGTCGCATCGCCCGGTCGGTCCTCAGCGCCTGGCACATCGACGAGAACGCCGCCCACTCGGTACTGCTCGTGGTGTCCGAGCTGGTCACGAACGCCGTAGAACATGCCCAGCCGCCGCTGGCCCTGCATCTGTGCCGGGAGAAGGCGGACCGACGGGTGTGGGTGGGAATCACCGATGGCGGCCCCTCGGCGCAGGACGATCCACGGGCGTCATCCCGCGCTCACGACGAACGCGGGCGCGGTCTGGTCATCGTCGAAGCCCTGGCCGCCGCTCACGGCATCGATCGTCATATGGGCGGGACCACGCACTGGGCGCGTCTGCCGGTGGCGTACGGGGCTCGCGGATAGGCAGTCCGCCACGCGCGATGGCCGCCCGTCGGTGAAACTACTTCCTAGTAGACTTTTTGTCCCGATCAGGGGTCGATTACTCTCCGGAAGTATGGATTCCGCGGCTCGGCCCAGCGTCCCGGAGGGCGTCGAGACCCTTCCGGCCGACGTCACCAGTTTCGTCGGCCGACGGCAGCAGGTGACGGATGCGAAGCGGCTGCTGGCAACGTCGCGAGTGGTCACGCTCACCGGCCCCGGAGGGGTGGGCAAGACCCGCCTCGCCCTGCACGTGGCCGCCGCCGCGTCGCGGAGCTTCCGGGACGGAGTGCGCTTCGTCGAGCTGGCGGAATTGCGCGATCCCTCTCTGTTCGCGCACACGGTGGCGGCGCAACTCGGCCTGCACGACCAGCCCTCGCGCACGACGATCGACATGATCGTCGAATACCTCGGCTCCCGCGAGGTACTTCTCGCCCTGGACAACTGCGAGCATCTGATCGACGACTGTGCGCTGTTCGTCGATGCCGTCATCCGAGCGTGTCCCCAGGTGCGGATCCTGGCGACGAGCCGGCAGTCGCTCGGCGTGTACGGCGAGACGACCCTGGTGGTTCCCCCGCTGCCGGTGCCCAGCCCGGAAGCGGTGCCGTCGCCGGACGCGCTGACGCAGTACGACGCGGTGAAGCTTTTCGTCGACCGCGCCGGCGCCGTGCTGCCCGGGTTCAGCCTCCGCAGCCAGGACTGCGCGGCCATCGCGCGGCTGTGCCGCACGCTCGACGGGATCCCGCTGGCGATCGAGCTGGCCACGGTGTGGCTGCGCGCACTGTCGCTGGGTCAGATCGAGGAGCGCCTGTCCGAACGCTATCGCCTGCTCACCGTCAGCCCCCGGAACGCACCCACCCGACAACGCACGCTGCAAGCGCTGATCGACTGGAGCTACGACCTGTGCTCGCGGCCCGAGCAGGAGCTGTGGGCGCGGGCGTCGGCGTTCTCCGGCAGCTTCGACCTGGACGGCATCGAATACGTCGGCGCCGATGATGAGCTGACGCCGGAGGAGATACGCAACATCGTCCTCTCCCTCGTCGACAAGTCCATCCTGATCCGCGACGAGCGTGATGGCCATGTGCGCTACCGGATGCTGGAGACCATACGCGAGTACGGCGAGGCGCGGCTCGTGGCGGCCGGTGAGCACATCGCCGTCCACCGTCGTCATCGTGACTGGTACGCCCGCATGGTGGAGCAGTTCCAGGCCGAATGGATGGGGCCGGATCAGGATTCCTGGATCCTGCGGCTGCGACGCGAGCACGCCAACTTGCGGGAGGCTCTCAACTTCTGCCTCACCCAGCCCGGAGACGCCGTCCTCGCGCTGCGCCTGGCCGACAAACTGGGGACCTACTTGGGCGCCCAGGGCTTCAACAGCGTCACACGCCACTGGCTCGACCAAGCGCTGGCGGCCGGCTCCGAGCCTTCGCCGGAGCGCACCTCGGCACTGCGCAGAAACGGCTGGGTCGCGCTGTTGCAAGGTGATGCCGACGCCGCACACGCGCAGCTCACCGAGGCCGCCGAGTCGGCCAGGAAGCTCGGCCTCACGACGGAGAGCGCGTACGTGACGCTCGTGGAGGGAGTGAAAGCCACATCCTCCGGGGACATCGAGAAGGCGGCGCTGCTCACCACCGAGGCCCTGTCCGTGTTCAGTTCGGGCGACGACCTCAGCGGCAGGCTCCTCACGATGGCCATCCATGGACTCATCCTCGGGAACACGGGGCAGCGCGACCGTGGCCTGGCCCTCCTCGAGGAAGCAGTCGCCACCAGCGCGCGGCGCGGAGAGGTGGTCTGGCGCGCCTGGACACTCCTCGCCCTCTCCTTCGTCGAACTCGATCACGACCTCACACGCTCGGAAGCGGCGGCGCGTGAGGCGCTGAACCTGCGCCGCAGAGTCAGCGCCAAGGTCCTGATGGCCTTCGCGTTCGAAATCCTTTCCTGGGTGAGCGGACGCCAGGCGCGCCATGTCCGGGCAGCGACCCTCAGCGGTGCCGCCGACACCATGTGGCGGACGGTGGGCACGTCACCGGCCTACTTCCACCCGGTGGGAGTGGTGCACCATCAGCACATCGGCATGGTCCGCGCGGCCCTGGGCGACGACCGCTACGACGCCGCGTTCCAGCGCGGCCGCGACCTGCCCGAACAGGCGGCGGTCGACTACGCGCTCGAGACGGCTCCCTCGGCCGGTGAGCAACGCCAAGCGAGCGGTGACGAGACCGACTTGACGCCGCGCGAGAAGCAGATCGCCAAGCTGGTGTCCGAGGGCCTGACCAACAAGGAGATCGCGGCACGCCTGGTCATCGCCCCCCGCACGGCCGAGGGACATGTGCAACGCATCCTCATCAAGCTCGGGTTCAGCTCACGTGCGCAGATCGCCGCCTGGTACGTCAGCGGGCAGACGGTCCGGGAAGTGTCCATCCCCTCGAACTGACCGCCATGGCTCACGCGTGAGCGGCGACCCTGACGCATCCCCGTCGGAGCCCCTGACGTAGCGTTCACCGCGAAGAGGCTCATACGCACGGGGGTTGCACGATGAAGAGGCCGACACGGCGCCAGTGGTTCGCTCTCGGCACCACCGGTGCCGTCCTCGCCCTCGCGGCCGTCTTCGTCGTACGTGAGGTGACCTCATCGGCCTCCGGTATCGAGCCCGCCGAGCACGCCGGTTCGCGGGCATGCGCCGGACTCGCGGACGGGTACCCGGACACGGTGGGCGGCAAGGACCGCGACCGTGTCGATGTGCCGGGGGCCGCGTCCTGGGGTGACGGTGCGGTGGTGTGGCGCTGCGGTCTCACGCCGATCCCGCCCACCGCCGACCCGTGCGTCACCGTCAACGGCGTGGACTGGGTCCTTCGGGAAGCCGAGTCCACCGGCGGGAAGAAGAGCCTGATCACCTACGGCCGTACTCCGGCCGTCGAGGTCACCGTCCGGGACGACACCACGGCGATCGACGCGGTGCTGGTGGACATCAGCCGGATGGCCGAACCACTGCGGAAGGACACCAAGTGCATCTCCACCAGTGACGTCCCCCTCTGAGGCACTGCCCGACACGGGGTGGCCGGCGTCAGGCCAGCAGCTGGTTGGGGTGGGAGAGCCGGCGCGCGGTCGCAAGGAGAGCGTGGATCTGGGGTCCGGCCTGGTCGATGTCGGTCACCGGCGTCTTGAACGGCAGCCGGACGTCGCGGTGGGTGCGCGGGTACTCCAGGCGCAGGGTCAGCCCGTAGCGGTCCATGGCCACCGGGAGGGCGCGCAGCATGCCACGGTCCGGGTGCGGGCGGATCAGGCGCAACAGCAGGTGGATCAGCTCGCTGTGGTCGTCCACGAGGTGGGTCAGCATCCCCGCTTCGCTGGTGGCGATGGGGTCGAGTGCGGTCGCCTCCAGGGCGTGGAGGGTGACGTAGGAGCGCCCCTCGGCGTCTTCGAGCACCGCCTGGCCGAACTCCATGCAGGTGCTCTCCGTGGCCTCCGCGCTGTACGGGGCGGCGAGCAGTCCGGTCACCGTGACACGGGCGCGCAGCCGGTCGCGTACGGGGGTGGGGGCGATGTCGGTGAGCTCCAGCCGGACCGGGATGCGCCCCGTGCTCTGGGCACTCGCGTCCTCGGAGGGGGCGTGCAGATGGAAGTGGCCCATCGCCCCGGTGCCGTCGAGGCGGCGTACTTCGGTGTGGAGCCCGTCGCTCACCACTGACATGGAATGGGCGGCGGCCAGGATCGACCGGACGCGTTCGGCGGCGGTCGGGGTGGTGGCGCGGCTGCTGAAAGGACGCATCCGGGTACTCCAGCGCGGTAGGACGGCAAGCACAGTTACTTAGGCATGCCTAACCTAACTTATCGCGGTGCGGTTCGGATAGTCCGCCCCCGAGGCATCCTCGGGGGCGCACCGCCGACCGTGCCGGAGCCCGGCCGCCCGCCGGACCCCGGGGGTCAGGGGATCTCTTCGAGCCGTTCGCGGTTGAGCAGGTACAGGGGCAGGTGCGGCTGCTTCGCGGTGAGCGGGAACGCGTAGTCGTAGGCGAGGCTCGCCATCGCGAGCGGTCCGAGCGCGGCGCGGGCACGCGGCGCCCCCGACTCGCCCCAGTAGCCGCCGTGGGCCGCGAGGCATTCCGTCAGCGCCTCCTCGAAGGCCTCGTGCTCGCCCGTGATCAGGCGGTGGAAGAGCGCGGCGGGCTGGTAGTCGACCCGGTTCACGAAGTCGTTCGGCGCGTGGGTCACGGCCTCCGGCATCGATGTCTGCATGGTGGCGACCAGCTTCTCCACCACATCGTCCATGGGACTCCGGGTGAAGTAGCTCCGCAGGGTGTCGACCCAGTGCAGGACGTAGGCGTCGACGGAGTCGTCCTCCCGCAGCCGTGCCGGCGGCACCTGACACAGACGGCCGATCCGGTCCTTCTGGCGGCACACGATGGCGAGGTAGAGGGCGTCGAGCCAGGCACGGGCGTCCGCGGGCGGTTCGGCGGGGGTGGCGGGGAGCTCCCGGACCAGCTCCTCGCCCAGGGTGCATTCCTGTCGCTCCGCGCCGGTGAACAGCGCGCAGCCCAGGCGCAGTGCGGTCGCCCAGGCGTCCCAGGTCTCGATGCGCGCGGCATCGGGGTCGGAGGCGCAGTGGGCATGGGCGAGTGAGACGGCGGAGGTGAAGGCGTCGCCCAGTCCGGCGGGGTCCTGGGCGAGCCGGGCTATCGACTCCGCCGTGGTGTGAGTCAGTTCGCCGATGTCCGGGGCCGTGGCCGTGGCGCGAGTGGCGAGCCGTCCGGCGCCGTCCAGCCGGATCAGGCCCTTCATCAGGCCGAGCAGGTCCGGTGGCGGTTGCAGGGACAACCTGCGGGTGTCCTGGTCGATGACCGTGAGCGAGGTCAGACCGCCCCGGTGCCACCAGTAGACCCGCGGTGACAGCGCGCCCGGCCCGTCCTCATGAGCCCCCAGCGCGTACGCCGCCAGGCCGTTGAGCGCGTCGACCACCGAACCGTCCGTGATGGGGTGGTACGCGAGGTGGTGCCGGTTCGGCACGACGACGAGGGCACCGCCCTCCGGCAGGGGCTCGCCGACGACCTCCCGCGCCAGGTCCGACAGGACCAGCGCCTTGCCGGCCACGAACGGGGAGTCACCGCGGACGGTGTGCACCCGCGCCCGCCCCTCGATGAACAGCTCCTCGTGGTCGACCGGCACCCGCGCCAGGTTCGTGTACGCCGCCTGCCCCAGCTCCTCGAACCCGGCGCGCTCCACGTCCGCGTCGGTGAGGATCCGCACGCTGGTGGACCCGTCGAGGGCGTAGGCGAGGACCAGTCCATCGGCCACCACGCGCGCGTACCGCAGGGCGTCGGCGAGTTCGGGGGTGAGGGACTCGACGGGCAGCAGCCGGACGTACGCCCCCCGCAGCAACTCCTCGGCGCTCTCCCCGCCCTGGCTCGCCTGCCGCAGAGCGGCGAAGTGCGCGGCGACCAGACCGGGCCATTCGGCCTCGGGCGCGCGACGGCAGACGTCCGCCAGATTGCCCAGGGGGCGGTCTTGACCGTCCTGGGCGTAGGGGGCGGCGAGTGCCCGCAGGTGTGCGGCCTGCGCGGCCGTCAGCATGGGCAGGTCGGGGGCGCCCACGGGGTGCGGGACGTCGTCGTGTCTCATCCCGACGACCCTATGGGGTGGGGCTGACACCGCGCCCCGGACGGGATGGCGGGCACCGCGCGGGCGGGGCTCATACGGGCCCGGCCGCGCCACCGACGGTGTGCATGTGCCGCAGCCCCTGGCGGTAGGAGTCGAGGAGCCCGGTCTCGGCGTAGGGCACCCCGAGAACGCGGCAGTGCTGCCGGACCAGGGGCCGGGCGAGGCGGAGGTGGGGCCGGGGCAGGTTCGGGAAGAGGTGGTGTTCGATCTGGTAGTTCAGCCCGCCGAGCAGCCAGTCCGTGACCGCGCCGCCGCGTACGTTGCGCGAGGTCAGGACCTGGCGGCGGAGGTGGCCCCAGCGCTCGCCCGCCGCGTCGGGCATCTCCATGCCCTTGTGGTTCGGCGCGAAGGCCATGCCCAGGTGGAGTCCGAAGAGCGCCTGGTGGAGCAGGGCGAACGCGAGCGCCTTGCCCACCGGCAGACAGCTCAGCAGCAGAACGCCGTAGCCGATCGCGTGCAGCGCCAGCAGGGCGCCTTCGACGGCCCGCTCCCGCGGCGGCTGACGCCGGAGGTCCTGCACACTGCTCACCTTCAGGGCGATGCCTTCGAGGAGCAGCATCGGGAAGAACAGCCGCGCCTGGTGCCGGGTCACCCAGCGGGCGAACCCACGGCGCTCGGCGGCCTGTTCCTCGGTCCACACCAGGGCACCGACACCGACATCGGGGTCCTTCTCGATGTGGTTGGGGTTGGCGTGGTGCCGGTTGTGCTTGTCGTTCCACCAGGCGCAGCTCATACCGAGGAGCAGATTGCCGTGGACGAGTCCGATGGCCCGGTTCGCCCGTCGGCCGACGGCGATCTGGGAGTGTCCGGCGTCATGGCCGACGAAGGCGGTGCGGGCGGACAGGACCGCGAGCGGCGGGGCGAGCAGCAGCGTCCACCAGGTGTTCCCGGCGAGGACGAGCGCCACGACCACGGCCGCCAGGGCGAGGAGGTTCAGGGTGATCATCCGGGCGTACCAGCCGCGGCGCCGCTCCAGCAGTCCCTGTGCCCTGACCTCCCGCAGGAGGGGGGCGAACTCGCTCCCCGGCGGCGCGGTACCGCCGGCGCGTACGCGAGACTCGGGCGGCAGGGTGGCCTGAGACATGGAGGACTCCGGTCCTGTATCGGTCGCAACGTTCTGACCTGCAAAAACGTACGGACCACAGGCAGGGCGGCGCCATGGCGGCACCACCCCAACCACCCGGGGGCCAGCCCCCGGACGCCGCAGGGGGGCTGGCTACACCCTCCCGCCCCGGCGCCCCTGCGAAGGGGCCGGACCGGTGCTGGACCGGATCACCAGCTCCGGGTCGAACAGCAGCTCCCCGGTGGGGACATCACGATTGCCGACCAGAGCCAGCACCGTGCGGCCGACTTCGAGCGAGAGCCGGTCGGCGGGCTGGCGCACCGTGGTGAGCGGGGGGTCCACGAACTCGGTGATCATGGTTCCGTCGTATCCCACCACCGAGATGTCCCCGGGCACCGAGCGGCCCTGGCGACGTACCCCGCGGATGGCGCCCAGGGCCATGTAGTCACTGGCCGCGACGATGGCGGTGGCTTCGAGGCCGAGGAGGGTGGTGGCGGCCGACTGGCCGCCCTCGACGGTGTAGGACTGCCGGATCACCCAGCGCTCGGGGTCCTCGATGCCCCGTTTGGCCATGGCCGTCAGGAAGCCCTCGACACGCTTGTCGGCCGGATGGTTGCCGACCGGGCCGGAGGCCATGCCGATCCTGCGGTGACCGAGCCGGTGGAGGTGGTCGACGGCCAGTTCGGCGGCCAGGACGTCATCGGTGGAGAACACGGGCGCGGGCACACCGTCCGCGAACTCCCCGTTGATGGCGACGTACGGGATGCGGCGCGTCCGCAGCATCTCGTAGGTCTCCAGATCCGCTCCCTCGACGGTGTTCGACGCCGAGAGGAACACCACCGCCGCGATGCCCTTGTCCACCAGGGAGGCGAGGAAGTCGCGCTCCTGGACGCCGCCGGGGAACGCGGGACACACCACCGTCTTCAGCCCATGGGGCGCGAGGGAGGACTCGATCCGCTCGGCGACGTCGGCGAAGAACGGATTGGACACGTGTTCGGTGAGCACCGCGACCAACTGCCCGTGGGTCGGCCGTTCGTAGCCGAGCTCGGCCATGGCCTGCTCGACGGCGTCGCGGGTCTTCCTGGAGACGCCCTGCCGCCGGTTGATCACACGGCTGACGGTCGCCTCGCTGACCCCTGCCCGCGCGGCGACCTCGGTGATCCCCACCTTCACTGCGTGCCGCCTTCCCTGATCCGGAGTGTGGCCATTCCCATGCTCGGTACGGAGACCGTGTGCAAGCCGGGCGCGAGTACACGCCGGCACCGGTCGATGATACGGCCACGGGGGTCGTGGACCGTGATGTCCGCGGTGAGGGAGTCCTCCTCCGCCGACACGGTGAGCCGGTCCACCGGTGTGCCGTTGACCAGGACGACGCTTCGCTGTCCGGCGGTCCGCAGCGGCACGACGCGATCGCTGTGCACATCGATGACGCACACCCCGTCGGCCGTCGAACGTACCAGCGTGTAGAGCTCGTCGGGCCGCCCCGGTTCGACCGTGCCGTCCAGCAGTTGGGGGCGCAGCCGCCGCCAGGCGGACAACCAGAACGCGATGGCCTCGCGGTGGCCCGCGGGGAGCCGGTCCAGTCGCACCGAGAGCTGTGGCACGGCGTGGAAGGTGCCGATGAGCTGGCGCACCGCGGCCTCGACCGGAGCACCGGGATCCCACAGCAGCATGTCGGAGTGGACGGCGCCACCGATGGTGAGCAGCGCGGTGTCGATGGTGCGCACCCGGTTGGCGGTCGCGTCCGCCGGGCAGTCGAAGGAGCGCATCATATTGCCGAACGGGGCCATACCGGGGCCGGTGTACGGCTGGCGCAGCTCGAGCAGCACATCGGGGCGGACGGTCTGGAGCGCGTGTCGCAGGTCGGCCAGGAGGAGGGCCATGGCCGCTCCGACGTCCCCGGCGCCGTCGCCCGCGTAGACCATGGCCTGGTCGAGGAAGTCCACCTTCAGGCCGTCGAGTCCGTGGTCGCGCACCAGACGTACGCACTGCTCGACGACGCGGGCGCGCACCTCCGGGCGACGCGGGTCCAGGACATCGGCGCCGGGGACGGTGGCGGGGCGCGTGGCGTACGGTGCCCACCGGCCGTGGCACGCCGCACGTGGGCCCAGGAGGAGGGGGGCGACCCAGACCAGGTAGCGCAGTCCGTGTGCGCGGACCCGGGCGACATGGGAGGTGAAGTCCGGGAATGTGGTGTCGTCCGGCTCCCAGTCGCCGCATCCCCCATAGCCGCGTCCGTGACCGTGGCGCTGCCAGCCGTCGTCCAGGATCATCACACCACAGCCCAGTTCGGCCGCCAGCCGGGCCTGGACCTCGAGGGATTCCGCGTCGACCTGCTGGTTGAAGGCGTACCAGGTGGAGTAGACGGGTGTGCGGGCGCTGTCGGGCACCGGCAGCGCCGCCACCTCGCCCGTGAACCAGTCGCGCAGCACGCGCAGCGCCGCGGCGACGGATTCCGCGCGCGGTACGAGCAGCAGCCGGTGCGGTGCGTCCGACGCGGGCAGATGGAGGTGGACGACATAGGTGTCGTTCTCCTCCGACACCCCGAACCGCAGGGTGGTCTCCGGGACGGGGTCGACGGCCGCGAAGGTCAGCAGGGTCGCGCCGGAGTGGTCGTAGAGACAGCCCGCGGCGTGTCCGTCGACCAGGGAGGCCACCGCGCGTCCCTCCCAGTCGGCGAGCAGGGTGCGATGCCAGCCGACCCTCGGATGCCAGTATCCCGCGGCGTCACCGAGCGGTACCGAGAACCGCACCTCGACGGGGACTCCACCGGCCCGCAGCCACAGGGTGCTGGGGCCCCCTGGCTCTGCCACCAGGTCCCAGGAGACATCCGCGCCGGGCGCCAGCACGGCGATGCTCACACCGTCGAGCAGCGGCTCACAGGCCGCGGGAGCCAGCTCCGCGGTGGTGACGGCCTGGTGGGTCGCATGGGACATGGTCACTCCTTCACGGCACCGGCCAGCAGACCGGAGACGAAGTGGCGTTGCAGCATGAGGAAGACGACGGCCATGGGCACCGCGGCGACGGCGGTGCCCGCGAGGATGGCTCCGTAGTCGGTGTTGTTCAGTCCCTGGAGGGCCGCGAGGGCCACGGGGATGGTGAACGACTCGCTGTCGCGGAGCACGATCAGCGGCCAGATGAAGTCGTTCCACTGGTAGAGGAAGAGGAAGATGGCGAGCGCCGCGAGGGCGGGCTTCATCGGCGGGAGGACCACCTTCCAGAACAGCCGCAGCTCACCACAGCCGTCCATCCGAGCGGAGTCGAGCAGTTCGTCGGGGAGCGCGGCCATCGACTGACGCATCAGGAAGATGCCGAACGGCAGGGCCAGGTTCGGCATGACCACGGCCTGGTAGGTGTTCAGCCACTCCAGCTCGGCCATCAGCCTGAACAGCGGGATCAGGGTCACCTGGGCCGGGATCACCAGCCCGAGCATCAGCAGTCCGAACAGCGCTTCGCGGCCCTTGAAGCGGTACTTGGCGAAGCCGTAACCGGCGAGGGTGCACACGGCCCCGGAGCACAGCGTGTAAAGGGCCGCGATCAGGGTGGAGTTGAGGACCACCCGGCCGAAGGACGCGGTCCGTTGCAGGGTGTCGAGGTTCTCCCCGAGGTGGCCGCCGGGCAGCAGCGGCGGAGGACTGTCGAAGATCTCGCGGCTGCTGTGGGTACTGGCGACGACCAGCCAGTAGAGGGGGATGACCACCGCTGCCAGGGCGATGGCGAACGACGAGGTCAGCAGGATGCCGTGGCGGCGCTGTGCGGGCTTCACGACCTGTCTCCCAACACCCGGAACTGGACGATTCCCAGGAGGCCGATGAGGACGGCGAGCACATAGGCGATGGCCGACGCGTAGCCGAAGTCGAAGTACTTGAAGGCGGTCTGGTAGAGGTACACACCGATGGTCAGGGTGGCGTTGTCCGGGCCGCCCCCGGTGAGGATGTACGGCTCGTCGAAGAGCTGCAGGGTCCCGATGGTGGACAGGACCGTGGTGAGGAGCAGCGCGGGACGCAGTCCCGGCAGGGTCACATGGCGGAAGGAGTGCCAGGGGCCCGCTCCGTCCACGGCGGCCGCGTCGTACAGCTCGGTCGGCACGGTCTGCAGCCGGGCCAGCAGGATCACCGCGTTGTATCCGGTGTAGTGCCAGGTCAGTACGAGGCCGATGGAGATCTTCGCCCAGAGGGGATCGGTCAGCCAGGGGACGCCGTCGATGCCGAAGAGTTCCAGGAACCAGTTGACCAGGCCGTACTCCTGGTGGAGGAGGACGGAGAACATGATGCCGTAGGCCACCAGACCGGTGACCATCGGCAGGAAGAATCCCAGCCGGAACGCCGAACGTCCGTGCAGGAGAGCTGAGTTGAATGCCACCGCCAGTCCGGTGGCGAGAGCCAGCATCACCGGGACCTGGACGGCGAGCACCACGGCCGTGTTCTTCAGCGCGGTCCAGAAGAGGGGGTCGTCGACGAGGCGCCGGTAGTTCTCGCCGCCCACGAAGGTGTCCACGCCGCCCACCGTCTTGTGCAGGCTGAGCACGAAGGACCAGCCGATGGGATAGAGCTTGAACGCCGCGAACAGGACGAGGGCCGGCAGGATGAAGAGGTAGGGAGCGAGGCGTCCGCGCGGTCTTCTCCCCTTCGCTCCGGCCGCGGCGAGGGGCTCCGTCACCGTCGACGGCTTGTGGAGGACGGCGCTCACCGGACGGTCTTCCGTCCGGTCTGCTTGCCGAGCCGGTCGGCGGCGTCGTGCAGGGCCCCGGCCGGGTCGGCGCCCTTGAGCAGCACCCTGGTCTGGGCGTCGGTGACCACCTTGAGCGCGCGGGCGTAGTCGGAGGAGTAGGTGAAGGAGGGGGAAGGCGCCTTGAGCGCCTTGAGGAAGACCTCTCCCCGCTTCTGCCCTCCGAAGTAGGCCGACGGCTCATGGAAGGCCGCGTCGCCGTACGCCGTCATCAGGGCCGGGGCGATGGCCTGGTCCCGGTAGATCTTCGCCTGCGAGGCCGGGCGGGTCAGTACGTATTCGACGAAGGTCCAGGCGGCGGCCTGGTGGGGACTGCTGCCCGCGACGGCGAGATGGGTGGAGTTGACGGTGGCCGATCGCGAACCGCCGGGGCGGACGGCCGGGGGCAGCTGGACGCGCCACTTGCCCTTCTGCTGGGGCACTTCACGTTCGATGACACCACCGAACCAGGTGGGCATGGGCTGCACCGCGACGGTGCTCTTCTTCAGCGAGCTCACCATGGTGTTCCAGCCGCCGGAGAAATCGCTGACGAGTCCGGAGTCGTTCATCCGCTTGATGATCTTCATGGCACGCACCGCCTCCGGGGAGTCGAGCGTGATGTCACCGTCGGCGTTGAAGTAGAAGGTGCCCTGGAGCTGGAGGAGCATCTGGAAGAAGTTGGCGGCGTCGGCCTGGGAGGCGGGCTTGTCGATGCCGATCAGCCGGGTACCCGTGTCGGCCTTGATCTTCTTTCCGGCCTCCACGACGTCGTCCCAGGTGGCCAGCGCTCCCGCGTCGACACCGGCCTTCTCGAAGAGGTCCGCGCGGTACCAGAAGCCCGCCGAATTCGCCTCCCAGGGAAGGGCGTTGACCCGGTCGCCCGTCGGCGAGACGGTGCGCCACAGGCCCGGGGCGAAGGCCCCGCGATACCGGGAGGCGCCCAGCTCGCCCAGGTCGGCGAGGCCCTCCGGGAACTTCTCGGTATAGCCGGGGAGGTAGTCGACGCCGATGTGCAGCACATCGGCGAGCCCCTCGCCGCCGGCCGCCATGGCGGTGGTGATCTTGTCCCAGATGGCCGGGTTGCCGATGTCCTCGACGGTCACCTCGACACCCGGGTGCTTCCTGCGGAACTCCGGCACCAGCGCCTTCAGCGCGGTGGCCGGACCCTGCCAGCTCCAGACGGTGAGGGAGCCCTTGTTCTTGTCACCCGCGCCACCGGTCCCGGCGGAGCCGGAACCGGAACACGCGGCGAGCGAGGTCGTGGCGGCGAGGGCGCCGCCGAGCTGGAGGAGTCTTCGGCGGTCGATGCCGCGGGGGGTGTTCACGGGCGAGACGTTCATGACTGATCCCTGTCTGCGGCTGTGCGCGCAGCCGCGCCGTGGCACGAGGGGTGATGGCAGGAACGTAGTACTTGCAAAGATTCACTGCAATCTTTCAGCAGACTTTATTTTGCTGCCTGCCTTCACATAAGCAAGCATGCGCACACTCATTGCAAGTCATGAGTGCCCATTGCTAGCGTCACCGCCCCAAGGGCCGCCCGGCTCCCGTCCACGCCGATGACGACCGGGAGAAACAGAGATGAGACCTTCCCGCCTGGCCATGCTGTCCGCGCTGTCCACACTCAGCGTGCTCGCGGTGACACTCCTGCCGACCGGTGGGGCTCCCGCCGCGGCCACCCCACCGGCACCGCTCACCGTCGACGACCCCGGCTTCGAACAGAAGGGCGCGGGCTGGACCTTCACCCCGGGTGCGGGGACCGCCACCAACCTGCCCCACGGCGGGGACCGGC
The DNA here is from genome assembly GCF_056431485.1 of Streptomyces sp. NPDC045899. Lineage (NCBI taxonomy): Bacteria > Bacillati > Actinomycetota > Actinomycetes > Kitasatosporales > Streptomycetaceae > Streptomyces > Streptomyces sp. NPDC045899. The sequence goes on along the minus strand of NZ_JBWKKP010000012.1, from coordinate 140,445 downwards.
TGCTCTTCCTCGACGCGGGGCCGGAGCGGAAGGCGTCCCAGACCGTGACCGCCCGCCGCTCCGGCACCTACGACCTCTCCGCGTGGATCGCCACGGGAGGGCCCGGCGCCCATTTCACGGTGCGGGTGAACGGCCGCGTCGTGGACTCCGTCGAGCTGCCGAGCCGCCCCACGTACGCCCGCTACACGGTCAGCCGGACAGCCGTGAGGGCCGGCGACCGGCTGGAGATCGCCTTCGAGTCCGGCGAGGGCTGGGTGAACGCCGACGACGTCATGGTGTCGCCGTCCTCCCCGGTGAATCCCACGGTCAGCTCCTCGGACCCGAGGATCGTGGAGATGTTCACATGGTCCAAGCGGAAGGCCAACAGCTGGGTACAGCTCCCGGGCACCCAGGGGCCGTTGAACGTCGACGAGAATCAGCGGGCGGGCACCGGCAGCGGCACCTACGGCCCGAGCTACTGGGCGGGGTACGCCCACCGCAGCGCGTACTACTCGCGCGACTTCGCCCACCAGCTCGGCGGAGCCGCCGTCCTCGGGCTGACCACCGAGAACAAGGCGATGCTCCGCTCCTACGCCGCCTCCGCCACGGCCGCGCACCGCTACTACCCGGTCTGGGCGCTGAACTTCGACACCACCACCCCGCACACCATCGACTACCACGGCCCCGACGACTTCGTCCGCGAAGTGCCCGCCACCTTCGAACTGGTGGAGAAGGCCGAAGAGGCCTACCGGTGGAGCGGTGACCGCGCCTATCTCGACGACACCGCCCTGTGGAACTACTACCGTCACGCGACCGGGGAGTTCGTCGATCTGCACAACGGCACCAAGGACAACGGCAAGGTCAAGGTGGCCGAGGGGACGGGGAAGGGCATCTTCGCCGGGGCCGCCAGCTACAACGAGGAGGGCAACGAACACCTCGCCGAGGCGGGTGACGGCATCGCGGCGCAGTACCAGGCGTACCGGGCGCTGGCCGCGCTCGCACACGACAAGGGCGACCGCTCCCTCGCCACCGCGTCAGCCCGCCAGGCCCGGAAGCTCAAGGAGTACTTCAACTCCACCTGGAGCGGGGAGGGTTCGGGCGCCTCCATGGTACGCGCCTACCGCACCGACGGCACGGCAGTCACCGGCTGGGGCAAGGAGAACAGCTGGTTCATGCCGATGAAGGGCATCATCGCGCCCGGCCCCCGCAACGACGCCTACCTCGACTACATCGACCAGCAGGCGAGCGGTTCGGGCAGACCCGCCAACATCGAGGCCCTCACCTATCTCCCCGACACCTTCTTCCGGTACAACCGCGCGGACACGGCCTGGAAGTGGATGCGCCACATCTACGACCAGCGGAACACCCAGCACACCGTGACCCGCCAGGGCCCCAACGGGGACTACCCCGAGGTGTCCTTCACCCTGCTCGGCCAGACGGTCCAGGGGCTGATGGGCGTCGCGCCCAACGCGCCCCACCACGCCCTGACCACCCAGTCATGGCTGCCCAGCGGAATGGACTGGCTGAAACTGGACCACCTGCGCATCGGCCGGAGCACCTTCGGCCTGCGCCACGACGGCACCACGTCCTCCACTCTCACCCACACTTCCGGGGACACCACCTACAGCTGGGAGGCCCGGTTCCCGGGCACACACGGCCGGATCACGGTCGACGGGAAGGCGCGCACGCCCCGGACCAGGACGGTGCACGGCGTGACGTACACCTGCACCGTCGTCTCCGTGGCCCCCGGAACGTCCAGGACCGTCCGGGTCGGCTGACCCTCCCCACCCTCGAACCGCCGGGGCGGCCGGTCAGATCTCGGGGAACTCCGGAGACAGCCCGAGTTCCTCGGCGACCGGCCGCCAGATGGCGGCCAGCACGTCATCCGCGCTGACCGTGGGATCGCCCAGCATCAGCCGGATGCCGTAGCCGTCACTCAGCGCGAGCACCAGGGTACTGAGGCGATGGACGTCCGCCGGGCGGAACTCACCGGAGGCCACCCCCTGCTCGATCGCCCCGCCGACCCACGCGTGGAGCTGGGCGTAGAGGTCCACGGCGAACACCCGTGTCTTCTCGTCGCGCAGCGACCGCACCCACAGCTCCTGCCACAGCCGCCAGTCCTGGCGGAGTTCGGGGTCCGTCGGCAGCAGGCTGTGCACGATCCTGGCCAGGACGACGGCGGCGGGCACCGTGGCCGCGTCGTCGTCGAGGCCGAGGGCGGTGGAGGCGAAGGAGTGGGTCATCGCCTCCGTGAAGAGCTTCTCGCGGGTGTCGAAGTGGTAGTGCAGCAGGGCGGTGGACACCCCGGCGCGCTCGGCCACCATCTTCATCCGGATCTTCTCGAAGCCGACCTCGGCGATCACCTCGCACGCGGCGGACAGGATGCGCTCACGGGTCTCCTCCGCGGTGCGCGCCCTGGTCTCCATGTCGTGCCCTCCCCCACTCGTCGTACGGTGTGCCGTGGCCATCATCCCTCACCCCGATTCCGGGCGGGGGGCCGCCGTGCCGGGGCCTCGGCCGGAGTAGCTGTGGAAACCCTGCCCCGACTTCCGGCCCAGCAGACCGGCGTCGACCATCCGGGCCAGCAGGGGCGGCGGGGAGTAGTGCGGTTCCCTGAACTCGGCGTACAGGGAGTCGGCGATGGCCTGGGTGGTGTCCAGACCGATGAGGTCGGCCAGGGCGAGCGGGCCCAGGGGGTGGGCGCAGCCCAGGACCATGCCCCGGTCGATGTCCTGGGCGGTGGCGATACCGGACTCGACCATGCGGACGGCGGCCAGCAGATACGGGACGAGCAGCGCGTTGACGACGAATCCGGCGCGGTCGGGGGCGCGGATGACCTCCTTGCCGAGGACGCCGGTGGTGAAGGTCTCGGCCCGGGCGAGGGTGTCGGCCGAGGTGAGCAGCGAGGGCACCAGCTCCACCAGCGGCAGGACCGGGACCGGGTTGAAGAAGTGCACACCGATGACATGGCCGGGCCGTGAGGTGGCGGTGGCCAGGCGGATGACGGGGATCGCGGAGGTGTTGGTGGCCAGGACGCAGTCCTCGGAGGTGAGGAGGGCGTCCAGGCGGGTGAACACTTCCAGCTTGACGCGTTCGTCCTCGGCGACGGCTTCGACGACCAGGTCACGGTCGTGCAGTGCGTCCAGGTCGTCGGCGACGGTGATCCGGGCCAGGGCCTCGTCGCGGAGACCGGGAGTGATACCGCCGCGGGAGGCGGCGCGCTCCAGGGAGCGGGCGATGCGCTCCCGGCCCGCGCGGGCCGCGTGGGCGTCGCGCTCCACGACGGTCACCGGCAGCCCGGCGCGGGCGCAGACTTCGGCGATGCCCGCGCCCATGAGGCCGCAGCCCACTACTCCGACGCGTTCGATGCCGCCCATCGCGGTTCCTTCCTGCCGTGGTTCATGGGGCCGTGGTTCATGAGGGCCGTGGTTCCTGGGCCGTGGAGTGGTGGCCGCGGCGCTGCGCCGCGGCCAGGTGGTCTGCCATGGGGATGGCTTCCGCGCTCCCGGGGGCGGCCCGGCCCTGGCTCGCCCCCGGGAGCGGGAAGTGTGGAGGCTCAGCGCGAACCGGGCAGTGCCAGGACTCCCGTACCGCGCTTGACCAGTTCATTGGCGATGATCAGCCGCTGGATCTCGGAGGTGCCCTCCCAGATCCGGTCCACCCGCAGCTCGCGGTACAGGCGTTCGACGGCGTACGAGCGGTCGTAGCCACGCCCGCCGAAGATCTGCAGACACCGGTCGATCACCCGGCCCGACGCCTCGCTGGCGGCCAGCTTGGCGATGGACGCCTTGGCGTGCAGGGTCTTGCGGTCCTCCGGCGACGCCTGGTCGACCTCCCACGCCACCTGGTGGGTGTAGGCGCGGTTGACGGCGATGTCCACGGCGGAGTCGGCCAGCATCCCCTGGATCAGCTGGTAGCTGGCGATGGGGGCACCGAACTGCTCACGTTCCACGGCCCAGTCGCGGGCCAGCTCCAGCGCCCGCTCCGCCGCGCCGATGGTCCGCGCGGCGATCATCAGACGCTCCTCGGTGAACCACGAGCGGGTGATGTCGTACCCCCCTCCGATACCGCCGAGCACCGCGTCCTCGCCCACCTGGACATCGGTGAAGGTGAACTCGGGGTGCTCGTAGACGAAGGTGTGCATGAAGCGGGGCACCCGGGTCATCTCGATACCGGGGGTGTCCTTGTCGACGAGGAAGAGCGTCGGGGCGCCCTCGGGTCCCGCGGCGGCGAGGACGATCATGAAGTCGGCGTGGTCGCCGACGGTCACGAACCACTTCTCGCCGTTGAGCACCCATCCGGCGTCGTTCCTGGTGGCCGTGGTGGCCAGGTTCTGCGGGTCGGATCCGGCGCCGGGTTCGGTGACGGCGTAGCAGTCGCGCCGCCGTCCCTCGATGACCGGGACGAGGAAACGCTCACGCTGTTCGGGAGTGCAGAAGCGCAGCGCGTTGGCCGGGCGCCACACCATGTCCCACAGCGCGCCGGTGAGCCGTCCCAGCTCCTCCTGGACGGTGGCCTGTTCGGCGATGGTCAGCCCGGCGCCGCCCCATTCGGCGGGCATGTTGACCGCCTGGAGTCCGGAGTCGAGGACCGCGTCGCGGATGGTGGCGTGGGCGCTCTCGGGCAGGCCGTTGTTCTCCTCGCAGGCGATTTCATAGCCCGCGATGAGGTCGGTGAGCGCGCGGGCATCGGCCTTGAGCCGGGCCTGACGTTCGGTGAGACGGAAGTCCATGGCGGTCCTCACTGCTTCGAGGGTTTCGAGGGTGGTGGCGGGGTGGTCAGTGGGTGGGAAGGGCGAGGGCCCGGGTGCCGCGCTTGATGAGCTCGTTGGCGATGATCAGCCGCTGGATCTCGGAGGTGCCCTCCCAGATCCGGTCCACCCGCAGCTCGCGGTACATCCGCTCGACGGCGTAGGAGCGGTCGTAGCCACGGCCGCCGAAGATCTGCAGACACCGGTCGATCACCCGCCCGGCCGCCTCACTGGCGGCCAGCTTGGCGGTGGACGCCTTGGCGTGCAGGGTCTTGCGGTCGGTGCCCGGCTGATCGGCCTCCCAGGCGACCTGGTGGGTGTAGGCGCGGTTGACGGCGATGTCCACGGCGCAGTCGGCCAGCATCCCCTGGATCAGCTGGTAGCCCGCGATGGGGCCGCCGAACTGCTCGCGTCCGATGGCCCATTCCCGGGCGAGCTCCAGCGCGCGCTCGGCCGCGCCGACGGTACGGGCCGCGATCATCAGACGCTCGTCGGTGAACCACTCCTTGGTCAGCTCGTAGCCCTGTCCGACGCCGCCGAGCACGTCCTCGTCGGCGACGAAGACATCGGTGAAGGTGAACTCGGGGTGCCCGTTGACGGCGGAGTGCATGAAGCGGGGCACCCGCGTCATCTCCACGCCCGGAGCCGACTTGTCGACGAAGAACAGCGTGGCCAGCCGGTCGGGGCCCGCGTCGGCCTGCACCAGCAGGAAGTCGGCGATGTCACCGCAGGTGACGAACCACTTCTCACCGCTGATGAGCCAGCCGCCCTCGGTACGGGTGGCGGTGGAGGTGCCGGAGGACGGATCGGATCCGGCACCCGGCTCGGTCACGGCGAACGCGTCGAACTTCTCGGCGCGCAACACGGGGAGCAGGTACTTCTCGCGCTGCCGCTCGTCGCCGTAGGCGAGGACGTTGGCCGGCCGCCAGGGGATGTCCCACAGACAGTTGGTGGCCTTGCCGAACTCCTCCTCGACGATGACCTGGTCCAGCAGGCTGAGTCCGGCGCCGCCCCATTCGGCAGGCATGTTGATGGCGTAGACCCCGGCGGCCATGGCGGCGCGGGTCAGCTCGGCGACGGTCTCCTGCGGGAGCGGGCCGCCCGCCTGCTCCGACTCGTCCTCGTATTCCATCAGCAGTCGGGCGTAGTCGGCCGCGCGCCGCTTCAGGTCGGCCTGTTCGGGGGTGTAGCGCATGTCCATGGGGGACCTCTTCGGTACGGGTTCGGGCTGCGGGTGCGGTGGATCAGGCGAGGACGGCGCGGGAGTCGAGCGCCAGGACTCCCGTGGGCCGGACGAGGAGCGGGTTGACCTCCAGTTCGGCGATCTCGGGGTGGGCCGCGGCGAAGGCGGTGATGCGCTCGATGGCCTCGGCGGCCGCCGCGATGTCCACCGCGGGACGGCCCCGGACCCCGTCGAGCAGCGAGGCGGTGCGCAGCTGGCGCAGCAGCCGGAGCGCGTGGTCGGCGGGTACGGGAGCCAGCGCGAAGGTGACGTCGCGCAGGGCCTCGGCGAGGATGCCGCCGAGCCCCACCATGGCGACCGGGCCGAAGCGGGGGTCGCGGTTGACGCCGACGATGAGCTCGATCCCGTCGGAGAGGTCGGCCATGGCCTCCACGGAGTAGGCGGGTGCGCCGAGTCTGCGGTGCATGTCCCGGTGGGCGGCGAGCAGTTCGTCCGGCCCGGCCAGGCCGAGGGCCACTCCCCCGGCGTCCGACTTGTGCAGCAGATGGAGGGCCTTGAGCACATAGGGGCCGCTGATCTCGGCTGCCGCGGCACGCAGTTCGTCCTCGTCGCGGATCTCGCGTGCGGCCGGGAAGGGGACGCCCGCGGCTTCCAGGGCCGCGCGGGTCTCCAGATAGCCGGTCCGCTCCAGTGGTTCGGCGGCCGGTGGCAGCGGGGCCACTCCGGTCACTCCGGCCGCGGCGGCGCCGGGTCCGGCCAGCGCGGCGAGGGCGCGGGCGGCGTCCTCGGTCGCCCCGAACACGGGGATCCCGGCCTCGGTCAGGGTGCGGCAGCTGGGTGAGTCGGGGTACATCGACTGCACGACGAGGGGGGTGGCGCTGTTCCGGTGGCGGGCGACGATGGCGTGGGCCGCCTCCTGCTCGCCGCGGGCGAGTGCCGCGCCGCCGCCGAGCCCGCCGCCCGCGTCGGCGTAGCCGCCGAAGTAGCCGGTCATCAGGACGGCGTCGGTCTCCTCGGCCTCCAGCAGGGCCGTGACGGTCCCGGTGTACGAGGTGGGGTCCTGTTCGCCCATCCCGGCCAGGTCCACGGGGTTGCCCAAGGCTGACTGCTCCCAGAGCACCTCCCGCAGGCCGTTCTGGGTGTCCGGGGTGAGTTCGGGGACGGTCAGACCGGCTGCCTCGACGGCGTCTGCGGCGATGACCCCGTGGCCACCACCGTCGGTGAGCACGGCGACGCCACTGCCCCGGGAGCGCCGCTGACCGGCCAGGGCGGCGAGGACGACGGTGAGTTCGCGCGGGGTGGCGACGAGTTCGACTCCGGCGTCCCGGCAGGCGGCGCTGACGACGTCGGCGGAGGTGGTCAGGGCGCCGGTGTGGGACTGGGCGCTGCGGGCCGAGGCGTCACCGCGGCCGGCGGTCAGCAGCACCACCGGCTTCCCCGCGACGGCCGCGGCCTCGGCGAAGGCCCGGCCGTCCGCGAAGTCCTCGGCGTAGACGGCGATGGCGCGGGTGCCCTCGTGCCGGGCGCAGTCGGCGAGCAGGTCGACGAGGGTGACATCGGCCTGGTTGCCGAGGGAGACGAACCGGGAGAAGCCCAGGCCGTGCGGGGTGAAGCGGAGCTGGAGCTCGAGGGCGAGATTGCCGCTCTGGCTGAGCAGGGCGATCCCGCCGGGAGTGAAGCTGTCGGAGGCGAGGTGGAGTTCGGTGGTGTTGTCGGCGATGCCCAGGCAGTTGGGGCCGACCATCACCGCGCCCGCGGCGCGGACCCGTTCGGCGATGACGCGCTGGCGTTCCCGTCCGGCGGCGCCGGTCTCGGCGAAGCCCGCCGTGATGGCGACGATCGCGCGGGCCCCGCAGTCCAGTGCCTCGTCGACGGCGCCTTCGAATCCGGCGGCGGGTACGGAGACGACGGCCAGGTCGACGGGTTCGCCGATGGCCTTGATGCTGGGGGCGGCGGTGCGGCCCAGGACCGTTCCGCCACGGCGGTTGACGAGGTGGACGGGGCGCCGGTGGTCCGCGCGCACGGCCTGGGAGGCGATGGCGTGGCCGTACTTGGCGGGGTCGTCGCTGGCTCCGACGACCGCCACGGACACGGGGTCGAAGAGCGCGCTCAGGTCACGTCCCATCACTTCACCAGCCGCAGAGCGGAGTTGGGGCAGACGGCGACGGCCTCGGCGGCGGCCTCTTCCGACCCCTCGGGCACGACGGTCCGGATCGGCTGGGCGTAGCCCCACTCGTCGATCTCGATGAGGTCGGCGGCGGGTTCCTGGCACAGGCCGTATGCCTGGCAGCGGGTCGAGTCCAGCAGCAGTTTCATGGCGGGGGTCCTTTCGGAGCGGGCGGTACGGCGCGGGGCGGGGGCCGCCACGGGGAGGGCGCCGGTGTCCGTGGGGGTGCGGGGTCAGGGGACGGCGACGACGAGGCGGTCGCCGTCGCGGGGTGGCGCGGCGGAGCAGCCGGGGCAAAGGGTGTGCCGGTGGTCCTCGACCCGGTCCGGGAAGTGGCCGAGCAGGGTGGCGGCGATACGCGCCGCGGCGTCGAGGAGGCCGCAGGCACCGCGGCCGGGCAGTTGGGTGGACCAGCGCCGCAGCTTCTCGGTGTCCTCCTCGCCGGATTCGCCGCGGGCCACCGCGGTGAGGGTCCCGGCGAGCGCCCGGGTTCCGGAGACACACACACCGCACTGGCGGGCGCTCTGCGCGGCGAGGTATCCGGCGGCGTCGGCAGCGGCGCCGACGGGGCAGTCGCCGGGCGCCAGGAAGTGGAGGGCGCCGCAGCCCAGCGCGCCGCCCGCGGCGGCGAGTTCGTCGTGGTCGAGCCGGAGATCGGTCCAGCCCGCGCCGTGCACCCCGCCGAACAGCCCGCCGAGGAGGACCGCGGGGGCCCTGCCGTGGCCGCGGAGGTCGGCGAGGGTTTTGAGATGGGTGCCCGCGGGCGCCTCGACGAGCACGGGCTCGCTCCCGGGTCCGGCGACGGTGACGAGGTGGGTGGTGGCCACCGCGGTGGCGGCGTCGGGGTGGGAGGTGAGCAGGGCGACCCGGGCCAGGGTCTCCACGTTGGCGACGAGGGTGGGCGCGCCGCCGACGCCGCGTTCGAAGGGGCGCGGGGGTTTGGCGGTGGGCAGCGCGGGACCGCCGTCGATACGGCGCACCACGGCGCTCTCCTCCCCCGCCACATAGGTGTGCTCGGTGGCCACCACCTCGACGGGGATCTCGGGGGGCCGCTCGGTGAGCGCGCGGCGGACCGCCGCCTCGGCGGCCGGGTCGGCGAGGTAGACGTAGCCCCGGCGGGCGCCGGTGACGGCCGCCGCGAGCCGCAGGCCGTCCAGGACCAGGTGCGGCCGGTGGCGGAGCAGCCAGCGGTCCTTGACCGAACCGGGTTCGCCCTCCTCGCCGTTGGCGACGACGACGCTGTCGCCGGGCGCGTCCCGCACGGTGCGGAGTTTGACCGCGGCGGGGAATCCGGCACCGCCGCGGCCGCGCAGTCCCGCGGTGGCGATGCGGTCCAGCAGCTGATCGGGGGCGGGTGCGGCGACGTATCCGCCGTGGGCGCGGTAGCGGGCGAGGTCTTCGCCGCCGGGTGGTTGCGGGGCGAGGGCGGTGGGCTGTCCCTGAGGGATCAGGGAGAGGATGCCGGTCATGCGGCGGCTCCCTTGTCTGCGCGGTTCCTGAGGCTGAGCACCGCTTGTTCCAGTGCCTGCCGCTGCGGGGCGGCGCGGTCGTATCCGGCCCCGGGCAGGCCGATGAGCATCCGGTGGTGGTCGAGGACGACCTCGCCCGCCACCAGGGCGGCGTGGGGATCGGCGGGGTGGTTCCCTCCGGCGGGTCCGTCGGTCCCGGCCGGCGCGTCCGCCTCGGCGGCGTCGACGACCAGCGCGGTGACCTCGGCGAGGTAGCCGAGCCAGCTGCGCTGGGTGCCGCGCAGGATCAGCCGTTCGACCCTGCGGTGTTCCGCCGTGGTCAGCGCTGCCAGGGAGAGGTCGGCCGGGCGGGGGCGCAGCGCGGCCACCGCGGCGGGCAGCTCTCGTTCGGGCTCGGGGGTGAGGCCGAGCCAGACCAGGCTTCGACGACCGCTCATGCGTGCCTCCGGGTGGGCGGGGACGTCCCCTGCCCCGTGTGTCCGGGGAGGGGTGTGGGCGCGGTGAAGGGGGAAGCGGGGGCGGGGCGGCGGTTGCTCCGGCGGCCGGTGCGGCGCGGACGGAGTTCCGCGGGGCGCGGGCCGGTCTCGGGGGCGGTCCGCGCGGACCATGTGAGGACGGGGTCTGTTCCGGGAGGCTCTGACCTGCTGAACCGCAGGTGTCCGGACGGGACCGCGTCGGTGCGGGGCGAGCCTGGTGAGGTCCGCCGCGAGTAGACTAACTAACTAATTAGTCAGCCGACAAGCCTTGACAGTGACCCGAGGTCCCCTCAATCTGACTAACCAATTAGTCAGCGAGGTTCCCGGCACGGCCTGGATCACAGCCGACCGCCGACCCTGCGCAGCCTGATCACCCATCGCCGCCCACGCGGCGTGGAGGAGGATCCGATGCAGCCCCCGATCACCCCGGCACCCGCCGTCTCCCCGGCTCCGCCGGGCATCCCCCCGGAGCACCCCGGGGACGCTCTCCCCGCGCGCTACTACACCGACCCGGACATCGCGACGGCCGAGACCGACCGCATCTTCACCCGGTCCTGGCAGCTGGTCTGCCACGAATCCGATCTGCCGGGCCCCGGCGCCCGGCTGGCCGCCACCGTGGCGGACCGCAGCGTCCTGGTCGTACGCACCACCGACGGCGGTCTCGCCGCCCACCTCAATGTGTGCCGGCACCGAGGCACCCGGCTGGTCACCGCGCCCGAACCCGCGGGCAAGGCGATCCGCTGCCCGTACCACGGCTGGACCTACAAACTCGACGGAACGCTGGTCGGCGCCCCCGAGGCCCGCCAGATCCCCTGTCTGGACAAGCCCCGGCTCGGGCTGCACCCGGTCAAGGTGGAGTCGTTCCTGGGGTTCGTCTTCGTCAACCTCGACCTCGACGCCGTCCCGCTCGCCGAGAGCTGCGCCGGTCTGGCGAAGGCCGTCGGCCACTACGCCGGGGCCGATCTCGTACCTGTCGGCAAGTACCGCATCCACGACATGGACACCGCCGAGGAGCAGAACGCCAACTGGAAGGTGATCGTCGACAACTATCTCGAGGGGTACCACGTCCCTGTGGCGCACCCCGCGCTGATGCGGCTGCTCGACTACCAGGCATACACCGTGGATGTGCAGGAGTCGTACGTGCTCTTCGAGTCGCCCCTGCGCGACAAGCCGTCCTCGAACTGGACCGAGCGCCTCTACCAGCGGTTCGCCAGTCCCATGCCCGGTCTGACCGAGGAGGCCGACCGCCGGGTCTGGCGCTATGCGGTGATCTACCCGAACACGCTCATCGACTTCTACCCTGACCACGTGCTCGCATGGACCGCCCTGCCGACCGCCCAGGACCGGGCGGCCATCCCGGGTGCCTTCTACACCCGCCACGGCGAGAGCGCACGCACCCGGCTGGCCCGGAAGCTGAACATCCACATCGGCTGGGTCACCAACGACGAGGACGCCGAGCTGGTGGAGCGGGTCCAGGCGGGACTGTCGACCCCGGGCTTCGAGCCGGGCCCGCTCTCACGCCGCGAAGCGGCCGTCGGCTGGTTCGCCCGCCGGGTCCGGGAGGACCTCGACGGCGCCGCGGACACCACCGGCGGAACCGGCGCCACGGACGGGACCGGCGCATGACCGGCCGCCCGCCCGAGGCCACACCGGTCACGCGCCCCGCGTCCGCCCCGGCGGTCTTACCTCCCCTCCGCTGAGACACCTGCTGTCCCATCACGACCGGATCACTACGGAGACAGGGCCTCCGTGAGCCGCGCCCCCGGTCCCCGCCCTGAAGCTGTGCCCTTCCTCGACGGAGAGGACGCTCCGTGTCCCCCGAGGTACCTCCACCCTCCCGGCGCACCGTGTTGCGCGCAGGCGCCTGTGGCCTGCTCGGCGCGGCCGGCGCCTCCCTCAGCGGCTGCGGGTTCATGCCCGCCAAGAAACCGGACGAACGGGACCTGGCCCCGGTCCGCGCACGCGTCGACGGCGATCTCGTCTACTTCAACTGGGCCGACTTCGTCGACCCCTCGGTCTTCAAGGGCTTCGAGAAGGAGTACGGCGTCAAGGTCATCCAGTCGAACTTCGACTCGATGGAAGGCATGGTCGCCAAGCTCAACGCGGGCAATCGCTACGACATCGTCTTCCCCACGGCCAAATGGGCCCAGCGCCTGGTGCGGGGCGGACGGCTGCGCCGGATCGACCACTCCGAACTCGGCAACTCCCACGCGGTCTTCGGGAAGCACGCCTACTTCACGGACCCCTGGTACGACCCCGGCTCGGCGCACACCGTCCCGTTCACCGCCTACAAGACCGGCATCGGCTGGCGCCGCGACCGGATCGGCGACCTCACCGGGTCCTGGAAGGACCTGTGGAGCGACCGGGCCAGGGGCAAGGTGTTCCTGCTGGACGACCGGGACGAGGTGCTCGGTATGGGCGCCCTCCACCTCGGGCTGGACGTCAGTACCGCCGACCCCGGCGAACTGGACCGGGTCACCGCCTCACTGGCGACTCTCCGCCCCCGTCTGCGCGGCTTCTCCAGCGACAGCTACAACAACCTGCTCAACGGCAACGCGGTGATGACCCAGGCCTGGAGCGGCGACATGGCCGCCATGCTCAACCAGGCGAAGGACCCCTCCGTCTTCGGCTTCCAGGCTCCCAAGGAGGGCACACCGATCAACTCCGACTGCTACGCGATCCCCTACAACGCCCGCCACCCCGGCACCGCGATGCTCTTCATCGACTACATGCTCCGCCCGGAGAACGTGAAGAAGAACATCGAGTACATCGGCTACCCCATGCCGGTGTCCGGTTCCGAGGAGATCTACCGCGCCCTCGTCAAACCGTTCCCGGAGTGCGTGGTCACCGAGGACGACCTCAAGGCGGACCTGTTCTTCCGCAACGGCAGCCGTGCCCAGGAAGACGCCCGCGACACCGCCTGGACCCATGTGAAGGCGGGCTGACATGACACTCTCCCCTCCCTCCCGCAGCCCCCGCCGGGGCCGCCGCGCACCCGCCACCCGCATCTGGACCTGGTTCATGGTCCCGGGCACCCTGTGGATGACCGCCTTCCTGATCGCCTCCCTGGTGCTGGTGGCCGTACTGGCCGTCGGCACCACCGACAGCCTGGGCAACCCCCGCTTCGGATTCGACCTCAGCAGCGTCCGGGCCCTCACCGACCCCGCCTACTCCCACGTCCTGCTGCGCTCCCTGGGCTACTCCCTGCTGACCTGCGTGATCTGCCTGCTCATCGCCTACCCCGTGGCGTACACCATCGCCCTGCACGGCGGACGCTTCAAGAACGCGATGATCGCCGCGATCGTGGTGCCCTTCTTCGCCAACTACCTGGTGCGGATGTACGGCTGGTCGGTGGTGCTCTCCGACGACGGCCCCCTGCTGAGGGCGTTGCGCGCGATCGGTCTCGCCGACTCCGGTACGAAGGTCCTCAACACCGGCACGGGAGTGGTGGCGGGACTCGTCTACGGATTCGTGGTCTTCATGATCATCCCGTTGTATGCCGCCCTGGAGCGGCTGGACATCTCGCTCATCGAGGCCGGACGGGACCTGTACGGCGGCCCCCTGCGCACCTTCTTCTTCGTGACCCTCCCGGCCACCCGCCAGGGCGCGGCGGCCGGACTGGTCCTGGTGTTCCTGCCCGCCATGGGCGACTTCGTCAGCGCACAGCTGATGGGCGGTCCGGACCAGATCATGATCGGCAATCTCATCCAGGACAAGTTCTTCCAGGGCCAGAACTGGCCGCTGGGATCGGCGCTCACGATGATGCTGATGCTCGTGCTGCTGATCGGCATGCTCGGTTATCTGCGGCGCACCCGCAAGGACGAAGCGGAGGCCCGCGGATGACCCTGTTGCGCACACCTGCCGCCACCGATGGCACCCCCGCGGAACCGGGCCGCACCCGGCCCCGGAAGCGCCGCGGGCGCGCCGACCGCAAGCCCCGGCTGGCCCTCTCCGTCACGGCGCTGTTCTTCGCGCTGCTGTACCTGCCCATCGCCGTGGTGGTGCTGTTCTCCTTCAACACCATCAAGTCGCTGACCGTCTTCGACGGCTTCGGGCTGCGCTGGTACCGGGCCTTCCTCCACGACGAGGTCCTGATCAACTCACTGGGCACCAGCCTGAAGATCTCGCTGGTCGCGATGGCGGGTTCGGTTTTGCTGGGGACGGCGCTGGCGCTCGGTCTGGTGCGCTGCCGGACCCGGCTGGGCTCGGTGGCCGGTCTGATCATGCTGGTGCCGCTGATCACGCCGGAGATCGTCACCGGAGTGGCGTCCATGCTCCTGTTCAAGGGCCTGGGGGTGACGCTGTCCACCGGCACCGTGATGATCTCGGAGATCACCTTCTCCATCTCCTACGTCACGGTGATCCTGCGCTCCCGGGTCGCGGCGCTCAACCCCGAGGTGGAGGAGGCCGCGATGGACCTGGGGGCCACCCGCTGGCAGGCGGTGCGGCTGGTGACGCTCCCGGCCCTGCTGCCCGCGGTGCTCGCCTGCTCCGTACTGATCTTCGCGCTGGTCTTCGACGACTTCGTCCTCGCGTACTTCACCACCGGTGTCGATCCACAGCCGCTGTCGGTGCGCATCTACTCCGCGATCCGCTTCGGGGTGCAGCCCACCATCAACGCCGTGGGCACGCTGATGCTCGCCGGGTCCATCGGCCTCATCGCCCTCGCGCTGTTCATCCCGCGCCTGTTCGGCCGCCGCGGCGGCCTCGATCTCCTCTCAGGGAAGTGACCCCATGGACGCGACTCCCGCCGTCCGGCTCGACGGCGTCTCCAAGCGGTACGCGGACTCCTACGCCGTCCGTGACGTCCACCTCGACATCGAAGCCGGGGAGTTCTTCTCCCTGCTCGGCCCCTCGGGCTGCGGCAAGACCACCTCGCTGCGGATGATCGGCGGATTCACCGACCCGACCGAAGGGGCGGTGCTGCTCGGCGGCGAGGACGTCACGGCGCTGCCGCCCAACAAGCGCAACGTCAACACCGTCTTCCAGAGCTACGCCCTCTTCGACCACCTCAGCATCGCCGACAACATCGCCTTCGGACTCAAGCGCAAGGGCGTGGACAAGGCGGAGATCCGCCAGCGGGTCGGCGAGATGCTGGAGCTGGTGCAGCTCAGCGGTCAGGCCCGCCGCAAGCCCGGTACCCTCTCCGGCGGTCAGCGCCAGCGCGTGGCGCTCGCCCGTGCCCTGGTCAACCGCCCGGCAGTGCTGCTGCTCGACGAGCCGCTCGCGGCGCTGGACCTGAAGCTGCGCCGTCAGATGCAGGTCGAGCTCAAGCAGATCCAGCGCGAGGTCGGTATCACCTTCATCTTCGTCACCCACGACCAGGACGAGGCACTGACCATGTCCGACCGGGTGGCGGTGATGAACGAGGGCCGGGTCGAGCAGTGCGGCACCCCCGAGGACGTCTACGAGCACCCCGCGAGCCGCTTCGTCGCCTCGTTCATGGGCACGTCCAACCTGATGGCGGGCACCTACCGGGACGGCGCGGTCCTCCTGGACGAGGGGCCCGCGCTGCCGGTCGGCCACCGCGACGACGTCGGCGACGGCACCTCCGTCAGCGTGTCCGTCCGCCCCGAGAAGATCTGGCTGTCCGACTTCGAACCGGGCATGGAGGTGTTGCGGGGGGTCATCCGCGAGACGGTCTACTCCGGTCCGACCACCACCTATCTCATCGAACTCGCTCCCGGGGTCACCCTGTCGGTGCTGGAGCAGAACACCGCGCGGGCCCGGATGGAGGACCGCTGGATCGGCGGCGAGACGGTGGAGTTCGGCTGGCGCCCCGAACACTGTCTCGTCCTCTCCTGACCGCCCGACCCGCGCCCCGGGCGCACCGAACGCCCCGCGCACCGAACGAAGGAACCGACGAGATGCACCACGATGTGATCGTGCTGGGCGCCGGTCTGGCCGGGCTCACGGCCGCCCGCGACCTGGCCGCCGGTGGCACCGACGTCCTGGTCCTGGAGGCCAGGGACCGGGTCGGCGGCCGGGTCGAGCAGACCCGGCTGCCGGACGGCCGCACCGTCCAGCTGGGCGGTGAGGTGGTGGGCCGCGCCCACACCGCGTACCTGGAGCTCGCCGGGGAACTGGGACTGACCCTGGTCCCCAGCTATGTCGCCGAACCCGGCAAGATCACCCGAGCCACTCCGGAGGGACGGTCCGCCGGGGATCCACCCCACTGGTTCGGCCCCGGCGACCTGGCCGAACACGAGCGGCTCAGCGCCGAGTTCGTGGCCCTGGCGGCAGGTGTCGACCCGGACGACCCCTGGTCGCACCCGGAGGCCGCCGCGCTGGACCGCCTCTCGGTGGGCGGCTGGCTGCGGTCCCGGCACGCCTCCCCCGCCGTCGTCCGGCTCTGGGAGATCGGCCAGCTCGCCCTGGCCGACGGCTCCTGCGAGCGGACCTCGCTGCTGGCGGCGCTCCGCAAGAACGCCGCGGTACCGAGCTCCGGCCACTACGACTACGACGACTGGGAAGGACTCCGGCTGGCCGACGGATCCGCCACCCTCGCCGAGGTGATGGGCCGCGAACTGGGCCCGCGCGTCCGCCTCGGCTCCCCGGTGGCCGCCCTCGACATCGCCCCGGGCCGCTGCGCGGTACGGCTGGCCACGGGCGAGACCCTCACCGCGGGGGCCGTGGTCAGCGCCCTGCCGGTGGGCCCGCTGCGCTCGGTGGCGATCACCGGGGTCAGCCGGCCCCGGCTGGCCTCACTGCACCGTCAGCGCCAGGCGGTGGCGGCGAAGTTCACCGCCGTCTACACCGAGCCGTTCTGGCGCGACGCCGGACTCAGCGGGCTCTCGGAGTGCGAGGGGGTCCTCGGCTCGACCTGGCCGCAGAACGACGGGGTGCTCTCCGCCCTGGTGCCCCCCGAGCGCTACGGGGTCCTGCTGGGCACCCCGCCGCAGCTGCGCACCCCCGAACTGCTCGAGGAGATGGCCGGGATGTTCGGTGACCGCGCCCGCTCACCGCTCGCCTGCCACCTGCGGCTGTGGGGCAGCGACCCCTGGACCCAGGGGTACGTCACCCAGTGGACACCGGGCGAGGTGATGGCCGTGGGCCCGCTGCACGGCACGCATGAGCCGCCGTTCTACGTATGCGGCTCCGACCAGTGGGTGGCGGGCTACATGGAAGGTGCGGTGCGCACCGGACGCGCCGCCGCCCGGGAGGTGCTGAGCCATGGCTGACCGTCACCACTCCTCGGTCCTGAACCACATCGACGGCGCCGATGTGGCGGCTGCCTCCGGCGCGACGATGCGGCTGGTGAACCCGGCCACCGGCGCCGTCTGCGGCAGGGCCCCCCTGTCCGGTGCGGCGGACGTGTACGCGGCGGGCCGGGCGGCGCGCGATGCCTTCGACGCCTGGTCGCTCACCACGCCGCTGGAGCGCCAGACCGCGCTGCTGCGGATCGCCGACGCCATGGAGCGGCACGCCGACGCGCTGGTGGAGGCCGAGGTCGCCGACACCGGCAAACCGTACGCCGCGTTCCGGGACGACGAACTGCCCCCGACCATCGACGTGCTGCGCTTCTTCGCCGGTGCCGCCCGGAACCTGCCGGGCGTCGCCGCGGCCGAGTACACCCCGGACCGCACCTCGGTGCTGCGCCGCGAACCGGTCGGAGTGTGCGCCCAGATCACCCCGTGGAACTACCCGCTGATGATGGCGGTGTGGAAGATCGCCCCGGCGCTGGCCGCGGGCAACACCGTGGTGCTCAAACCCTCCGACACCACCCCCCGGTCCACGGTGGCGCTCGCGCGGCTCGCCGCCGAGCACCTGCCGCCGGGGGTGCTGAACGTGGTGTGCGGGGACCGGGACACCGGCCGGGCACTGGTCTCGCATCCGGAGGTGCGTCTGGTCGCCCTCACCGGCAGCGCGCGGGCCGGACGGGAGGTCGCCACCGCCGCGGCCGCCGACCTCAAACGCCTGCACCTCGAACTCGGTGGCAACGCACCGGTCCTGATCCACGAGGACGCCGATCTCGACGACGCCGTCGAGCAGTTGGCGGCACTGTCCTTCTACAACGCCGGGCAGGACTGCACCGCGGCCACCCGGTTCCTCGTCCACGAGAGGGTCCACGACTCCTTCGTGGACGCCTTCGCGGCCGCGGCCGCACGGCAGCGGCCCGGCGGCCCCGATGACACCACGGCCGCCTTTGGCCCGCTCAACAGCGCGGAGCACCTGCGCACGGTCCGCGGCGCGCTGGACCGGCTCCCGGACCACGCCCGGGTGGTGGCGGGAGGATCCGCCGTGGACCGCCCCGGCTTCTTCCACGAGGCGACGGTGGTGACGGGGGTGCGCCAGAGCGACGAGATCGTGCAGGGCGAATTGTTCGGCCCGGTGGTGACCGTCCAGCCGTTCGCCGACGAGGCGGAGGCGCTGCGCCTGGCCAACGGGGTGCCGCAGGGGCTCGCCGCCAGTGTGTGGACCCGGGACCACGACCGCGCCATGCGCGCGGGCCGGGGGCTGCGCACCGGAATCGTCTGGGTAAACACCCACGGCACCACGGTCTCCGAACTGCCGCACGGCGGCGTCCGGCACTCCGGCTACGGAAGCGATCTGTCGCTGGGAGGACTGCTGGACTACACCCAGCCCAAGCATCTGATGCTGTGAGACACCCGCCGCCGTCCGCCGCCCTCCCCCTGGGGTGCGGACGGCGGCGGGGCGGTTCCCGTGGGGGAGGCCGCCTCAGCGGGGCACGGGGTGGGCGGCCGGGTCCAGGCGGAGCAGAGCCTCCTCGTCGGCGGAGTCGGCCGGGGCCTGGTAGACGACCAGGCGCTGGCCACCGCTGCGGGAGAGGGTCATCACCTCGAACGTCAGCGTCATCACGCCCACCGTGGGGTGCTGGAAGGTCTTCTGGCCGCCGCCACGCTCCCGGACCTCGTACCGGTTCCAGATCTCGGCGAACTCCGGCGACTTCAGCAGGAGTTCACCGACCAGAGCGGCCAGGCGCGGCGCATCGGGATCGGCGCCCCCGACCGCCCGCAGATGGGCGGCCGACTGGGCCACCGTCTCCCTCCAGGGGACGTAGAGCGTACGGCCCACCGGATGCAGGAAGAGGTAACGGGTGATGTTGCGCTGCTCTGCGGGCCAGTCCCACAGGCCCGGCAGCAGGCGTCGGCCGGGCGCGTTGGCGGCCAGGCAGTAGTTGTACGCGTCGACGACGTACGCGGGCATCGGCCGCAGCCGCTCCAGCATCTGGTGGACCGACTCGCGTACCGTGTCGGCGGCGACCGGCCGGGGCTCGGTGAACCGGCCCGAGGCAAGCTCCGCCAGGTCGTGCAGTCGCTCGTGCGCGTCGCCGCACAGCCGCAGGGCGCGGCTGATGGCGTCGATGACGGCCGCGGAGGGGTTGGTCTCGCGGCCGCGCTCCAGACGTGTGTAGTAGTCGACGCTCACACCGGCGAGCGTGGCCAGTTCCTCGCGGCGGAGGCCCGGGGTACGGCGGATGCCCGCGCCGGGCGGGAGTCCGGCCTCCTCGGGGCTCACCAGGGCCCGCCGTGCTCGGAGGTATCTGCCCAGTTCCGTACCGCTGTTGCCGTCGTTCATCCGTCCATTGTCCCAGGCGCCCGGTGCCGCTGGGGGGCCGTGGCAGGGCCTGGAACGGGGCTCCCCGGCGAACGGCGGCCTGCCGCGGCGCCGGTCCTCGCGGCAGAGTGGGTGGTGTCGCGGGACGGCCCGTCCCCGCGGTCCCAGGGGGTGCACGGCACCGGACCGCGGACGTGGGGGCGGTGGCCGTCCCGTCACACCGTTTCCGCGAGGTGGCTCACGGGACCGGCCCTTGACCGGGGCGGTCCCGCGAAGCCTGCTTCGCCGCCGCCCTTCTCGTCGCCAGGAGAGTTCCGTGAGCGTCACCACCGGGCACGGCCGCGTGCCGTCCACCGCACCGGACCCGTCGCCGGTTCCTCCGGCGCCGCACCGCGCCGTGGCCACCGCCGCGGCCGGTTCCGGTGCCGGCCATGACGGCGCCCCCGGCCGCCCCGGCGCCGCGCTGGTCGCCGCCCTCCTCGGCTTCACCGTCATCACCGTCGACGTGTCCGCCGTGAACCTCGCCCTGCCCGCCATCCGGGACCACCTCCACGCCGGGATGTCCGGCCTCCAGTGGGTGGTGGACGGCTACACCCTGATGTTCGCCGCGCTGATGCTCTCCGCCGGCGCCCTCGCCGACCGGGCCGGGGCGCGGCGTGCGTACGGCTGGGGGGTGGCGCTGTTCACGCTGGCCTCGCTGGGCTGTGCCCTCGCCCCGGGTATCGGCACCCTGGTGGCGGCCCGGATCCTCCAGGGCGGCGCGGCGGCCGTCGTGATGCCCGCCTCCCTGGCCCTGATCCGGCAGGCGTACCCCGACGCCCGGCACCGGGCCCGCGCCATCGCGCTGTGGACGGTGGGCGGTTCGGTGGCGATGGCGGCCGGCCCCGTCCTCGGCGGGACCCTCACCCAGACCGCGGGCTGGCGTTCGGTGTTCCTGCTGAACCTGCCGGTGGGAGCGGTGATCCTGCTGCTGCTCACCCGGGTGGCGCGCTCACCGCGCAGGCCCGCGCCGCTGGATCTGCCGGGCCAGCTCACCGCGGTGGTGGCGCTCGCCGGTCTCGCCCTCGGTGTGATCGAGGGCGGACACGAGGGGTGGACGAGCCCTGTGGCCCTGAGCGGGTTCGCCGCCGCGGCCGCCGGCGCTCTCGCCTTCCCGTGGGTGGAGCGGCGCCACCGCGCGCCGATGGTGCCACCGGCCATGCTCCGGCGTCGCGAGGTGTCCGTGTCACTCGCCGTGGGCTTCGCCATCAACGCCGGTTTCTACGGTGTGGTGTTCCTGCTGGGCCTCTACTGCCAGGAGTTGCGGGGCATGTCGGGGATCGCGACGGGTCTGATGTTCGTCCCGCTGTCGGTGCTCATCACCAGCACCAACCTCGTCTCCCCGCGTATGGCCGAACGGATCGGCCGGCGGCCGGTGATCGTCATCGGACAGATCATCCTGGCCGTGGCGATGTTCGCCCTGCTGCCGCTCACCGCGGACACTCCGCTCTGGCTCGTGCTGTTGCTGCTCGCCCCGACCGGCGTCGGCGGGGCGCTCGCGGTGCCCGCGCTGACCGCTCTGCTGATGGACAGCGTGCCGGGCGACCGGGCGGGGACGGCCTCCGGCCTCCTCAACTCCCTGCGCCAGACCGGCGGCGCGCTCGTGGTCGCCCTCTTCGGATCGCTGCTCGCCGCCACCGGGGACGAGGCGTTCTCACTCCCGGGAATGCGCACGGGTCTGCTGGCGGTGGGACTGCTGCTCTGCGCCACCGCGGCGGTGGCGGGGGCGCTGCTGCCGCGGGACAGCAGGACGTGAGGGGCCGCCACCGCGGGAACCTCACTTCCGGACACCGCGCGGACGGCCCGGTCCAGCAGTGGACCGGGCCGTCCGCGCGCCGGTGTTTTCCCTGGATATCTCCATCCGGGATCAGCCACTCGACAGCACCACAAAACGTTGCCATGAGAGATCTTCGAGGCACTCGCCACCTTTTCGATCAGGGTTGGTCCGTACCTGAATTCAAAGCCTTCTCGCGTTATCCCTGCATTACATGCGCATTCACCTTGACAGTTGACCTTTCCATGGCACGATATCGGTCGGTCAACGGCGCCCGACGTTTCAAGAACCACGCCCGTCACTGCAGGGAGTTCAGATGGCCGAGAGGGACCTGACAGAACACCTGACGGACCTCGGAGTGGGTCCCCGCGCCGCTGAGGCGTTCCAGGCGTTGCTGCAAACCGGGCGCACCGACTCCGGCCGACTCGTGGAACTGCTGGGGTGGGATCGCGAACGCGTCACCGAAGCCGTCCGACAGCTCGTCGAGCTGGGGCTGGTCACGTCCGAAGGCCCCGATCGCACCGCCTTGTCCCCCGCCGAGCCGAGCCTCGCCCTCGACCGTCTGGTCCACCTGCGCTCCGCCGAGGTCCAACAGGCCCAGCTGGCCGCGCTCCGCGCGTACCGGGACTATCGGCGCTGCAACGGCGCACAGACCACGCACGATCTGCTCGAGGTGGTGACGGGGCCGCAGATCGTGGACCGCATTTGGCAGATCGAAAGGTCCGTGGAGTCCGAAGTCCTCCGGTTCGATTCACCGCCCTATCACACGTTCGGCGGCCCCAATGACGTGGAGGTGGCGAATCTCAAGCGGGGCGTTGAATATCGCGTGGTGTACTCGAACTCCGCCGTGCAGAACAGTGACTACTACTCGGTGAATATTCAGCCGTGCATTGCCGCCGGCGAACAGGCCCGGGTGCTGACGACGGTACCGGTCAAACTCACCGTTTTCGACCGGCGACTGGCGATCGTGTCGATGTCGTCCGTCGAGGCGGAATCCAATGAGGCCCTGCTCCTGGTGCGGCCCTCCAGTCTGCTGACCGCGCTCATGGGGCTGTTCGAGACGTCGTGGCGCTCCGGCTACCCCATGCACCTCAACGAGCAGGTCCCGCGCGCGCTTCGGCCCTTACAGCGCCGCATCCTCGAGCTCATGGGGACGGGGGTCACCGATGACACGATCGCGCAGTTGCTGGGCATCAGCCGTCGCACGCTCTCCCGCCACATGGAGCGGCTCTATCAACTGGCCGGGGCGGTCAACCGCTTCCAGCTCGCGCTGCACGCCGCGCGCAAGGAGTGGATCTGACGTCCTCCGCGCGCCACCGGGATCATGTCCGTTTGCGTAAGTGCGCCACTGGCGCAGCTGTGCCGCCACGGCCCCGGAGCAGCCGGTACACCAAGGGGACCCGGTGCTCCCCCGGCATCGGCACCTCCCCCTTGGAGCAACTGTGCCCACAGGCATATCAAGACTGGCCACGGTCGTCGCGCTCGCGACAGCCGCCCCTCTCGTCGCCGGACAGGTGTCCCACGCCGATGCGCCGCGCCCCACCGCCGCCGTCCGTACCTCCCCCCAGGCCATCCCGGGGCAGTACATCGTCGTCCTCAAGGACCGTGCCCTGTCCGCCCGTTCGGCGGCGGCAGAGAGCACCCGGCTCATCACGGCCCACGGCGGAACCCTGCGACACGCCTACGGCAGCGCGCTCAAGGGCTACGCGGCCGCGATGTCCGCCGCCCAGGCGGAACGGGTCGCGGCCGATCCGCGGGTGGCCTACGTGGAGCAGGACACCGAGGTCCAGGGCTCCGCCGTGCAGAGCGACCCCCCGTCCTGGGGGCTCGACCGGGTGGACCAACGGGCCCTGCCGCTGGACCGGGGCTACGGTTACGCGACCACGGCCGACCATGTCACCGCGTACGTCGTCGACACCGGTGTCCGTACCTCCCACACCCAGTTCGGGGGCCGGGCCTCGGTCGGGGTGGACGAGATCGGGGACGGTCACGACGGCCAGGACTGCGCCGGTCACGGTACTCATGTCGCGGGCACCATCGGCGGGAAGGACTACGGCGTCGCCAAGGGCGTCGGGCTGGTGTCCGTCCGGGTGCTGAAGTGCGACGGCAAGGGCTCGTCGTCATCGATCATCGCGGCCGCCGACTGGATCACCGCCCATGCCGAGAAGCCCGCGGTGGTCAACATGAGCATCAACGGCACCCGGAACAGCGCGGAGGACAGCGCGATCAGGAAGTCCATCGACTCCGGGGTCACCTGGGTCGTCTCCTCGGGCAACGACGACGGCGACGCATGCGACAACTCGCCCGGCGACATCGGCACCGCGCTCGTCGTGAACAACTCCACCGCCGACGACAAGCGCCGCTCCGACTCCAACTACGGCTCTTGTACCGATCTGTTCGCCCCGGGAACGGGAATCGCCTCCGCGTGGTACACGGGGGACTCGGACACCCACACCCTCAGCGGGACGTCCATGGCCGCACCGCATGTGACCGGGGCGGCGGCCCTCTACCTGTCCGCACACCCCGGTGCCTCCCCGGCCGAGGTCCACCAGGCGCTCATCGACAGCGCCACGCCCGGCCGGATCTCCGATCCCGGCAGCGGCACGCCCAACCGGCTGCTGTTCACCGGCGGCGAGGGCACTCCGTAACCCTCCCCCGTCGCACCACATCCAGTCCTCACCCTCCGCCACCCCCCACACCTTCACCGCCCCACCTCAGGAGGTCTCATGCGTTTCACCCGTATCGCCGCCACGGCCGCCACAGCGGTCCTGACGCTGGTGGGCGCCAGCGTCATCGCGTCCGAACCGGTTCAGTTCAACAGCGAGGACACGACGACGGCAGCCCCCGCCGCCGCCTCCCTGCCGCAGTACGACCACGTGGTGATCGTGCCGTTCGAGAACAAGAACTACACCTCCATCAAGGGCAGTTCGAAGGCGCCCTATCTGAACTCGCTCGCCTCCCAGGGCGCCCTGGCCACCAACTCGTTCGGCCTGACGCACCCCAGCCAGCCGAACTACATCGGCCTGTTCTCCGGCTCCCAGCAGGGCGTCGACGACGACAGCTGCCCCAACGACTTCTCCACCGGAAACCTCGGCCAGCAGCTCATCGACGCGGGCAAGTCCTTCACCGCCTACTCCGAGGATCTGCCGAGCGCCGGGTACACCGGCTGCAAGAGCGGCGACTACCGGCGCAAGCACGCCCCGTGGGCCGACTTCCCCACCGTCGGCAACGCCAGTCATCACCTGCCGTTCTCCAGCTTCCCCTCGGACTACAGCAAGCTGCCGACGGTGTCGTTCGTGGTGCCCGACATGTGCCACGACATGCACGACTGCTCGGTGGAGACGGGAGACACCTGGCTGAAGGAGAACCTCGACGGCTACGCGCAGTGGGCGAAGACCCACAACAGCCTGCTGATCGTGACCTTCGACGAGGACAACTTCACCTCCGTCAACCAGATCTACACCTCCTTCGTGGGAGCGAACGTCAAGACCGGCTACGCGTCGAACACACAGATCAACCACTACAGCGTCCTGCGCACCCTGGAGGACATGTACGGGCTGTCGCCGCTGGGCGGCGCGGCGGGCAAGTCGGCCATCAGCGATCTGTGGACCACCTCGTCGTGATCCCCGCGCCATGACCGCCGGTGGCCGGAGCGGATACATGGGGAGCTCCGGCCACCGGCACCCACCCCTGCCACCCGTACGAAGCCCGTTGAGCTCGCCCCGGACACCAGCGGCCGAACGACCCGGCCGGCTGGGGACCGCGCACGAAAGGCGGAGACCCCGACCGTGTACCTGTCCAGCATCGACCGACCGGAGAAGGACGCCGCGGGAACCGCGCCGCGCACCACCTTCAAGGCCATCGGCCCCAATGTCCTGGCGCTGGGCGCCGTCAGTCTGATCACCGACATCTCCTCGGAGATGGTCACCGCCGTCCTTCCGCTCTACTTCGTCCTCACCCTCCAGATGAGCCCGGCCGCCTACGGGCTGATCGACGGGCTCTACACCGGAGCCACCGCGCTGCTGCGCCTGGTGGGCGGCTATCTCGCCGACCGCACGCTGCGCCGCAAGGCGGTGGCCTCGGTGGGCTACGGCGTCTCGGCCGTCGCCAAACTCGGGCTGATGGCGGCCGGATCCTCGGTGACGGCGCTCGGCGCGGTCATCGTCGGCGACCGCACCGGAAAGGGGCTGCGCAGCGCCCCACGTGACGCGCTGATCTCGCTTTCGGTACCCGAACCGGCGCTGGGCCGCGCCTTCGGCCTGCACCGGGCCATGGACAGCGCGGGCGCGTTCGCCGGTCCACTGGCCGCCCTGGGTCTGCTCTCGCTCATCGGGGCGACCTCACCCGCCGCCTTCGACGCCATCTTCTTCACCAGCTTCTGCGTCGCCGCCCTGGCCGTCGTCATCCTGCTGGCCTTCGTCCGCGACCACCGGGCGGAGCGTCGCGAACCCCGCTCCGTCAGCCCCCGCGCCGTGGGCCGGCTCCTGCGCCGACGAGGTGTCCGCCGGCTGATGTACACCGCCGGTCTGCTGGGCCTGGCCACCATCGGCGACGGCTTCGTCTACCTCCAGCTGATGCACCGCAACAACGTCGCCGCCGGATGGTTCCCGCTGTTCGCGGTCGGCACCAACCTCGTGTACCTCCTGCTCGCCGCTCCCCTGGGAGCCGTCGCCGACCGTATCGGCCGCACCCCGATGCTGCTGGGCGGCTACGGAATGCTCTTCGCCGTCTACCTGCTGCTCCGGTCACCGCTCTCCGGCACGCCCGCCACCGTCCTCGTCCTCTGCTGCTACGGCACCTTCTACGCCGCCACGGACGGCGTCCTGATGGCCCTGGTCAGCCCTGTCCTCCCGGCTGCGCTGCGCACCACCGGTGTGGCGCTGGTACAGACCGTCCAGGCACTCGCGTACTTCGTCTCGTCCGTCGCCTTCGGCGTGGCCTGGTCCCAGTGGGGCGCCGCCACCGCCTCCACCGTGGCGGCGGGCGCCGTCCTGCTGGCCGTCGCACTCACCTCGGGCCTGCTGGCCCGTCCGCTGACCGAGGAGACCACCTCGTGACCCGACGTACCCCCTGGCTCATCCTGGCCGTGGCCGCCACGTTCCTCGCGGTCCTGGCGGCGGTGGCGATCCACCGTGCCGCGCGGCCGACCGCCGCCACGAGCCCGGTCTCCGCGGTCTCCGTCGCCCCCGGCCACCGGATCGTCGCCCGCAGCACGGCCCCCGGCAGCCGTGACCATCTGATCTCGGTGAGCGCTACGCGTCCCGCGGCAACCCGGAAGACCTCGCGGGTCACCTGCGCCCGGCTGTACGCGGCCGGTGGGACCGCGCTGTGCCTGCGTCTGGACGGTAGCTTCAAGACCTATGAACTGGCCGTCCTGGACAGCCACTTGAAGACGCACCGGTCCGTACCGCTGGTGGGTGTCCCCAACCGGGCCCGAGTATCACCCAGTGGCCGGATGGTCGCCTGGACGGTGTTCGTCACCGGCGACTCCTACAACGGCGGCCGCTTCTCCACCCGGGCGGGCATCCTCGACACCCGGACCCAGAAGCTCGTGCCGACGCTGGAGGACTGGCACATCACCCTGCGCGGCAAGCCCTACCACGCGGCCGACGTCAACATCTGGGGCGTCACCTTCGCCCCCGACGACCGGCACTTCTACGCCACCCTCTCCACGGCGGGCCATCGCTACCTGGTCCGCGGCGACCTCGCGCGGCGCACCCTGCGCACCCTCCGCGGAAACGTCGAATGCCCCTCGCTCTCCCCCGACGGCACCCGTATCGCCTTCAAGTCGGCCCGCGACGACCAGCCCTCCCACGGCTGGCGGCTTTCCGTCCTGGACCTGACCACGAACCGCGTCACCCCTCTCGCCGAGACCCGTTCCGTGGACGATCAGGCCGCCTGGCTCGACACACGGACCGTGGCCTACGGCCTTCCCCGGGGACACGGCCGCGCCGATGTGTGGCGGGTACCGGCCGACGGCTCCGGGACACCGCGGGTACTGCTGCACGACGCCGATTCGCCCGCCGCCCTCGCCCCCGCGGACTGAGCGCGCCCCCCGCCGGACGAACGGATATCCGTAAACGTCGGACACCACACCCTGCGCTGTGCGACGTTGACCGCAGGAGAAGTGCACAACGTACTTCTCCGCAGATCAGGAGGGCAGCATGACCAACGGGGCAGAGGTCGCGCGCACGGACTGGCCGGTGCTGGAGGCAGCACACCGGGCACTGCGCGACGCGATCCGGGAGATACCCATCGCCGACTGGGGTTTGCCCACCCCGTGCGAGGGGTGGAACGTGGCGCAGGTGCTGTTGCACGCGGCCGGGGACCAGCAGGCGTACGCGGCGTCGCTGACGGGAGGGCCGGGACCGGCGTACAACCCGTTCGAGCCCGCCACGGCCTTCGACGGAGCACCCGAGGATGTGCTCGAACCCGCTCTCACCGGCGCCGCGGAGGCATGGGCCGGGGTGGAGCACGACGCCGCCGAGGTGTCCGTGCCGATTCCGCCGATGAAGATGGCGGCGGAACTCGGCGTCAGCGCGTGTGCGCTGGACGCCGCGGTGCACGCCTGGGACATCGCCGTGGCCACCGGACAGCCGTCGCCGCTGACCGCCGAGCTGGCCCGTCCGCTGCTCACCGCGGCACGTCAACTCGTCGAGCCCCTGCGGGGCTTCGCGTTCGGCCCGGAGCTCCCGGCCGAGGAGGGGGACGACGACGTGGCCGCGCTGCTGCGCTACCTCGGCCGCCGCCCGGACTGGAGCCCGACGGAAGCGTGACCTGAGCGGGGGCCGGCCGTGTCGCTGCACGGCCGGCCCTCCGTTCGCCGGGCGATGGCGTCGGCTCCGGCTGCGGCTGCGGCTCAGGCGGTGACGTCCAGCAGCACGGCCCACTGTTCGACTGCCGGGCGCTCCGCCAGATCGGCCACCGCGATGTCGAGGCCGTGTTCCTTGCGCCAGCGGCCCACCAGTGACATCAGCCGTACGGAGTCCAGACCGTAGTCGATGAGGTTCTCGTCGTCGGGGATGTCCTCGGGGGCCTCGCCGAGCACATCGGCGATATCGCTGCGCATCTGCGTCAGGGTGAGCGCCATGGTGGTCAGATCCCTTCCAGGACGGTGGCGGTGGTGGTCACGACGGCGCAGCGGCCCGCGGCCCAGCGCAGGGCCATGGCGTGCTCATCGGCGGAGAAGTCGGCCACGGCGTCGGCCACCACGAAGGCCTGGATGTCGCGCATCCAGGCGTCGCACGCGGTGATCAGCACCCCGATGTGGGCGTAGACGCCCGTGATCACGAGCTGGTCCCGGCCGAGTGCGCGGAGCTGTTCCTCGAGGTCGGTACGGACGAATCCGCTGTACTTCCACTTGGTGACCACGGTGTCCCCGGGGCCCGGCGCAACCGCGTCGACGATGGCCTCGGCCCGCGGGTCCGCGGGCAGTCCCGGCCCCCAGAAGTCCTGCTGCAGACCGCGCTCCTCGGGCGACTGCCCGCCCGGCTGGGCGGTGTAGAGCACGGGGATGCCGAGGGCGGCGGCACGGTCCTTCAACGCACGGACGTTGGCGAGCAGTTCGGGGATCGGAGGCGCCTGGACGTCGTAGGCGGTCAGGAAGTAGTTCTGGAGGTCGTGCACGAGGAGCACGGCCCGCGAAGGGTCGACCTTCCAGTCGACCCGGTTCCGCGGCAGCTCGTCGGCCACCGGCATGGGGTACGGGGTGATGGCGGGCAGGGCCATGGGGCGATGTGCTCCGTTCACGGCTGGGTGGGGACGGTCTGGGCGGCGGCGGACCGCAGGTGTTTCTTGGAGATCTTGCCGACGCCGGTCTGCGGGAACGACTCCACGAACTCGACGCGGTCGGGGACCTTGTACCCGGCCAGGCCGCGCTCGCGGACGAACCGCTTGATGGTGACCGGTTTCAGCGGCTCGGCGCCGGTCCGCAGGATGACGTAGGCGCAGGTGCGTTCGCCGAGGTAGGGGTCGGGTTCGCCCACCACGTTGGCGTCATGGACCGAGGGATGGGCGAGGATGTGGTTCTCGACCTCCTCGGCGGCGATCTTCTCACCGCCCCGGTTGATCTGGTCCTTGGCCCTGCCCTCCACGACCAGGTGGCCGGTGGGGGTGAGCCGGACGATGTCTCCGGTGCGGTAGAAGCCGTCGGCGGTGAACGAGCGGGCGTTGTGCTCGGGGGCGTTCCAGTAGCCGCGGATGGTGTACGGGCCGCGGGTCAGCAGGTGGCCGGTGGCGCCCACCGGGAGGTCTTCGTCCTCGTCGTCCACGACCCGGATCTCGTCGTCCGGTGAGATGGGGCGGCCCTGCGTGGTGACGATGAGCTCTTCGGGATCGTCCAGGCGGGTGTAGTTGACCAGCCCCTCCGCCATCCCGAAGACCTGCTGGAGGGTGCAGCCGAGGGCCGGGCGGACCCGGCGGGCCGCCTGCTCGCTGAACTTGGCGCCACCGACCAGCAGCACCTGGAGGCTGCTGAGGTCGTGGCCGCAGTCGGCCGCGGCCTCGGTCCACAGCAGGGCGAGCGGCGGCACCAGACCGGTGAGGGTGACGCGCTCCCGTTCGATCAGCGGGAAGGCCACCTCGGGGCCGGGCTGCGGGCACAGCACCACGGTGCCGCCCGCGTACAGCGCACCGAGCGTCCCCGGCGACGAGAGCGGGAAGTTGTGGGCGGCGGGCAGCACACAGAGGTAGACGCTGTGCTCGTCCACCGCGCAGATCTCGTTGGAGCCCCGCACCGAGTAGAGGTAGTCGTCATGGGTGCGCGGGATCAGTTTGGGCACCCCGGTGCTGCCGCCGGACAGCTGGAGGAAGGCCAGGTCGTCCGGGGCGGGTTCGGCCAGCTCGACGGGTTCGGCGGGCACCGCGTCCAGCGGTTCGTACTCCCCCGCGTCGGGGCCCGCGACGAAGACGTGGCGCAGACCGGGGACCTTCGCGCGCACCGCGGCGGCCAGCTCGCGGTAGTCGTAGCCGCCGTGTTCGCCCGCGATGACGTACGCGGTGGCCTCGGTGAACTCGCAGAAGTAGCGGATCTCGGTCTCGCGGTGCGCCGGGAGCGCGAACACCGGCAGCGCCCCGATGCGGAAGAGGGCGAAGACGACCTCGAAGAACTCCGCGATGTTCGGCAGCTGTACGACGACCCGGTCGCCCTTGGCGATGCCGCGGGCCACCAGCCCTGCGGCGAGCCGGTCGGCGCGGTCGTCGAGTTCCCCGTAGGTCCATCGGCGGTCGGAGGCGGGGTCGACGATCGCGGTGCGCCCGGGGTGGGCGGTGGCGCGGTCACGGAGCATCCGGCCGAAGGTCTCGCCGCGCCAGTGTCCGGCGGCGCGGTAGCGCTCGGCGAACCCGGTCGGCCACACGGGGGCCTGGGGACCGCTCACAGCTGTGCTCCCACGGCGCTGAGGAAGGTGCGGAACTTGGCGGCGGTCTCGGCGGTCTCGGCCTCGGGTTCGGAGGCGGCGACGACACCCGCCCCGGCGTACAGACGCAGGGAGTTGCGCTCCGCCTCGGCACACCGGATGGTCACCACCCATTCGCCGT
Organism: Streptomyces sp. NPDC045899; assembly: GCF_056431485.1. Lineage (NCBI taxonomy): Bacteria > Bacillati > Actinomycetota > Actinomycetes > Kitasatosporales > Streptomycetaceae > Streptomyces > Streptomyces sp. NPDC045899. The sequence continues at coordinate 109,552 of NZ_JBWKKP010000012.1, read as the reverse complement.
CGCCATCGGCGTTGCCCCAGCCGACGATGCCGGTGAAGAAGCCGCGGTCGAAGGGCTCGCTCTCCCGGATGACCTGGCGGGCGGTGTCGGTCGGGGTGCCGCAGACGGCCGGCGTCGGGTGGAGGGCGCAGGCCAGTTCGAGGGCCGAGGTGTCCGGGGCTGCGAGGGTCCCGGTGACGGTGGTGGACAGGTGCCACATCGCCGCGGTGCGCACCAGGGTGGGGGCGGCCGGGACGGTCATGTCGGTGCAGTGGCGGGCGAGCGCCTCGTGAACGGCGCTGACCACCACGGCGTGCTCGTACAGGTCCTTGGCGGACTTCAGCAGGGCCGCGGCCCGCCGGACGTCCTCGGCGAGGTCGTCGCTGCGGGGAACGGACCCGGCCAGCGGATTGGCGACGACGCGGTTGCCGTGCCGGGACACCAGCAGTTCCGGACTGGCACCGAGCAGGGTGCGGTCCGGGGCGACGGGGAGGGCGAAGGTGTATCCGGAGGGGTCGCGGCGGGCGAGGCGCTGGAGCATCGCGGGGGTGTCCAGCGGCTTGGGGCTGTCGAGTTCCAGCGTGCGGGCGAGGACGACCTTGCTGAACTCGCCCCGCCACATGCGCTCGACCGCGGCGGCGACGGAGGCTCCGTACGCCTCGGGGGCGGGCACCTGACGGATGTCCAGATCGAGCAGGTCGGGCGCGTCCGCGGGCAGGGCGATCAGCGGATCGGCGGTGAGGGGCGGCGCGGTGTCCACTCGGTCCGGTACGGCGAGGGCGGCGGGCGCGCTCTGGTCGAAGGGGACGGCGCCGATCACCACGGGGGCGGGGTGGCCCGCGGCGCGGGCGGCGGCGAGGGTCGCGGCCACTCTTCGGGGCAGGGGTCTCTCGTCGTGCGGCACCTCGCCGTGGACGCCCTCACCGAGCAGGGTGCGGGTCGGGGTGGAGAGGAAACGGGCTCCCGGGGTGTAGGCGTTGAGCAGCCCGGTGGCGGCGCCTACCGCGGGGTGGGCCGGTTCGGCCAGGGTGCTGGGCGCGGCGACTTCGGGTGAGGCCGACACGTGTGGCTCCGTTTCTCGCGCGTCCGGTTCACGGCGCGGACGCGCGGGGTGGGGGTGTGCGGGTGAGGGTGGTGCGGGGTGACGCGGAGGGGTCAGCGGAGGGTGGCGCCGCCGTCGACGTACAGCTCCTGCATGGTGATGTGGCGGGCGCGGTCCGAGGCGAGGAAGAGCACGGCCTCGGCGATGTCCGACGGGTCGGCGATCCGGCCGAGCGGGATTCCGGTCCGGTAGGTGGCCGGGTCGCCGTCGATGACGCGGCGTGGGGCCTCGGGGTCCTGCCACAGCGCGCGTTGCATCGCGGTGTCGGTGGAGCCCGGCGCGACCACGTTGCACCGCACGCCGCTGCGGGCGAGTTCGAGCCCGAGGCACTTGGTGTACATGGTGGCCGCCGCCTTGGAGGCGGCGTAGGCGGCCATCCCGGTGCGGGGGATGCCCGCGGCATTGGAACCGACGGTGACGATGGACCCGGTGCCGCGGGCGGCCATACGGGAGGCCACGGCGCGGGAGGTGTGCAGGACGCCGGTGGCGTTGACGGCGAAGGTGGCCTCCCAGTCCTCGTCCGCCAGTCGGGCGGCGGATCCTGGGCGGAGCACACCCGCGACATTGACCAGTATGTCCAGCGGGCCGTGCCGGGTCTCGACGGTCTCGACGACGGCGTCCACCGCGGCGCGGTCGGTGACGTCCATGGCGTAGGGCGTGATCGCACCACCGGCCACCGGGGACACCGGAGCCGACTCACCGGCGGGCCCCACCACTTCACCGGGCGGTCCGCCATGGGCGGCGGCCAGCGCCCGGACACCGTCGACCGCGCGGTCGGTCGCCGCCACATGGGCACCGTCGGCGGCCAGCGCACGGGCGACGGCCGCGCCGATACCCTGGCCGGCTCCGGTGACCAGGGCTCTGCGTCCGGCGAGCGGCGCATGGGCGCCAGGTATGTGTTCGGGCACGAAGGACCCCCCGTCTCGTTAAGGCAAGGCTAACCTAATCAAGCCAGGGTGGACCATTCCATCCGAACGCCCGGCACAGGTTTTATTTTGGTTAGGCTAACCTCACTTTATGCAGCCGCAGCAGACGGATACCACGCAACCCGCCACCCACCAGGTCGCGGACGCAGGGGCGTTGACCACAGCCGGCGACCACGGGAGCGGTGGTCCGGCGGTGGCCGGAAGCAAGCGCCGGCTCTCGGCCGGTCCGTCGCGGCGCGTCACCGCGCTCACCGTCGCCGGGTTCGCCATCGCCGTCCTGCTGCTGTGCGCCGTCTCCCTGAGCGTGGGCGCCGGCGACACCGGTCCGGGCCAGGCCCTCGACTACCTGCTGAATCGTCACGGCGCCCGCGCGGACTCCCGGCTGGCGCTGGTCATCGGCGACCTGCGGATCCCCCGCACCCTGACCGCGGTGCTCGTGGGCGCGGCCCTCGGGGTCGCCGGGTGCATGCTCCAGGCCGTGACCCGCAATCCGCTCGCAGAAACAGGGCTGCTCGGGGTCAACGCCGGTGCGTCGCTCGGCGTCGTGGCCGGGATAGCCCTGCTGGGAGTGGATTCCGGATTCGCCGCGGTGGGCTGCGCCTTCGCCGGCGCGGTGACCGCCAGCGGACTGGTGCTCCTGATCGCCGGACGGGGCCGCGGAGGCTCCCCCATGCGGCTGGTGCTCGCCGGGTCCGCCCTGGGCGCCACCTTCGGCGGGCTCACCAATGTCATCGTCGTCAACTCCGCCGAGACCTACGACCAATTCCGCTTCTGGGTTCTCGGCTCACTGGCCGGAGTGGAGGGATACGGCGAACTCAAGCCCCTCTGGCCCGTCCTCGCCGTAGGTTTCCTCATCGCGCTGCTGGTCACCCGGCCGCTGTCCGCGCTGGCGCTCGGTGACGACCTCGCCCGCGGCCTCGGACACCGGCCCTCGGTGATCCGCACCGTCGTGGCGGTGTCCGTCACCCTCCTGACGGCCGGGGCGGTGGCCCTGGCCGGGCCGATCTCCTTCCTCGGTCTGCTGGCCGGATTCCTGTCCCGCGCGATCGCCGGGGCCCGGCTCGCCACCCGGACCGTCCTGGCCGGACTCATCGGAGCCGGGGTCCTCACCACCGCGGACATCGCGGCCCGGGTGGTGTCCCGGCCGTTCGAGGCGCCGGTCTCGGTGATCGTCGCCCTCATCGGCGCCCCGGTCCTCATCGGTGTGGTCCGGTCGCGGCGACTGACCGAGATGGGCATGACGGACCCGGCGGGCGATGACGGCACCACCGGGTCCGGCCGCCGCACGCTCCCGGTGCGGCTGCCGCGGCTCCCGCACCGGCCGCGGCCGACGGTCCGGACACGCCCCGGACTCGGGGCCGGTACCGCGGTGCTGCGGCGCGGTGCCGTTTCCCTGCTGGTCCACCGCAGACCCGCGCTCGCCGTGCTCGCACTCGCCGCGCTGACGGTCACGGCCGTGGTGTTCTCGGCGTACGCGGGCCAGAGCGGTATGGGGGTGAGCCGCACCTTCCGCGCCGTGTTCGGCCAGGGGGACCGGTTCGACGTGCTGCTGGTGCAGAAGTTCCGGCTCGGCCGGATCGTCGCCGGGCTGACCGCCGGGGCCGCGCTCGGGCTCGCCGGGTGTCTGACCCAGACCCTGGCCCGCAACCGGCTCGCCACTCCCGAACTGCTCGGGGTGAACGACGGCGCCACCGCCGCCGTGCTGCTGTCGGTCGCCCTCAGCCCCACCGGCACCTTCGGCGCGTGGTGGGCGGGACCACTGGGGGCCATGGTCGCCGTGCTCGCGGTCACCGCCGTCTCCGGCGGGCTGGGGCAGCGCGGCTACCGCGTCCTGGTCACCGGTCTGGCGATGTCGGCCCTCGCCTCGGCCGTCACCCAGGTCGTGCTCTCCCGTCGCTCGCTCAACTCCGCCAGCTCGCTGTACGTGTGGACCTCCGGAAGCCTCAACGGGCGCGGCTACTCGGTCGCGGTGCCCGTCCTGATCGGCCTCGCCGTCCTCCTCCCCGCGTCGCTGGCCGCCGCCCGCCACCTGGCGGTGCTGCGCTTCGACGACGCCACCGCCGCGTCCCTCGGCGCGCACCCGGGCCGCACCCGCGCGGTGTGCATGGCTCTGGCCGTGGCGTCGGCCGGGCTCGCGGTCGGCATCTGCGGACCGGTGGCCTTCGTGGCCCTGGCCGCCCCCGTGATCGCCTCCCGGCTCACCGGCCCCCAGCGGGTCCCCGTCCTGGCCTCCGCGCTGACCGGCGCGGTGCTGGTGGTGGCGGCCGACGCCCTGGGACGGATCGCCTTCTCCGGCAGCGAACTGCCGGTGGGCGTGGTGACCACCGTACTGGGCGGCCCCTTCCTCCTGTGGATCCTGCTCAGCCGCACCTCCGCCACCCGGCTCTGACACACGGCCGGACCGCGGTGGCATCCGCGCGGCGCCACCGACCACCGACACCGATTCACCGATTCACCGATTCACCGATTCACCGACGAAAGGCAGACGTGACGTGACCGCTGTCCGCAGCCCCGCGCTGCGCGCCCTCATCGACGGGCTGCGCGACGGAAGACCGGGCGCCGAGGAGGAGTTCTGGCACCGCGCCCGGACGGACGGCACCCCCCTGGTGGAGCCCGATCCCCAGGGGGACCCCGCGCACCGGCTGGTCACCTTCGTCTGGCGGGACGCCCCGGAGCGGCCCGCCACGGACGTCCTCCTCCTGCTGCACACGGTCACCGACCGGGACCGGCACGCCGGGGACCTGACACCGCATCTGATGCGCCGCGTGGCCGACACCTCGGTGTGGGCGCTCAGCCACCGGCTGCGCGCGGACCACCGGGCCTCGTACCAGTTCCTCCCCGGCCACGGGTCCCGTGCGGAGATCCTGCGGACCGACCGGGCGTCGTGGCGCGGCGCCCTGGACCGGGCGGTACCCGATCCGCTGTGCCTATCCCCCGCGCTGCCCTCCCGTGATGGGCGGTCTCCCGCCTCGGTGCTGGCGCTGCCCGGCGCCCCCGCGCAGCCGTACGCCGTCGCCGCGGGGCCCGTGCCCCGGGGGACGACCCTGGAACGGGAGGTCGGCGGGCGCCGGATCACCGTCCACCTGCCGCCCGGCGAGGTGTCCCCGGGGTCCTCCCGTGCCGTGGCGGTGCTGCTGGACGGTGAGATGTGGGGCCCGGTGCTGGACGCGGGCGGGATGCTGGACCGGATGGCCGCCGACGGGGCGCTGCCGCCCACCGTCGTCCTGCTCGTCGACACCATGGGACGGCGGATGGACGATCTGGCCTGCAGCGACGGGTTCGTGGACTGGCTGGCCGATGTCCTGCTGCCGTGGGCATGGCGGGAGTTCGGGGCCGATCCGCGTCCGGAGCGGACCGTGGTCGCGGGACAGAGCGCCGGAGGTCTGACGGCGGCCTTCGCCGCGTACCGCCGCCCGGACCGGTTCGGTCTGGCACTGTCGCAGTCGGGGTCGTTCTGGTGGCCCGACGACGACGGGGACCGGGGACCGGAGTGGCTCACCCGGCAGTACGCCACCGGCGAGCGGCGGCCGGTCAGGCTGTGGCTGGAGGTGGGCGCGCAGGAGTGGATGCTGCTCGCCGAGAACCGGCGGCTGCGCAATGTGCTGCGCGCGCGTGGCTATGACGTGCGGTACCGCGAGTTCAACGGCGGTCATGACTACGCCTGTTGGCGCGGTGGACTGGCCGACGGACTGGCCCGGCTGCTCACCGGGGAGCCCGCGCGGACGGTCTGAGACGGCGACGGGGCCCCTCCGGTCATCGGAAGGGCCCCGTCGGTGTGTGCGAGGAGGGGGTCAGGCGCGGGTCCCGGCCCGGTCGTCCGCTCCCCCGGACGGTCCGTCGTCCCCGTCGGCCGGGCCCTGGCTCCCGGCTGGTGCGTCCGCGGCTGATGTGCCCTCGGCTGAGGTGGCCCGGCCCTCCCCCGGCGGCTCGTCGAACGGGGGCGGCTGGGGCGGCTCCTTGGGCAGCCGGAGGGCACACGGGGCGGCCAGCGCCACCAGGGCGGCGGTGACGCCCACGGCGGTGCGGAACGGTCCGGCGTCCATCTCCGCGCCCGGGTCATGTGCCCCGCCGCCGACCACCGCGGCGCACACCGCGATGCCCAGCGCGCCGCCGAGGGTCCGGACGATCTGGAAGAGCCCCATCGCCTGGCCCATCCGCGGTGGCGCGATGGTCTCGAACCCGGCGAGCTGCACGGTGAGCACGGCCGTGCCGAGCACCAGACCGATCAGGAACATCAGCCCCCGCAGGGCCCAGACGCTCTCCGCCGTCCCCGGTACGGCGAGGGCGGCGAACACCGCCGCCGCCAACAGCAGGGTCGACATGGTCAGCAGCCGTGGACCCAGACGCGGCAGCAGCAGGTCCACGACCCGGGAGGCCAGCATCAGCCCGAGCGCCTCGGGGAAGACACTGAGTCCGGCGTCCAGCGCGGAACCGCCCAGCGATGCCTGGAACAGCAGCGGGACCACGAAGAGCACACCCATCAGCCCGGCCGCGGTCAGCGCGGCGAGCACCGAGGCGGCGCCGTAGCTCCGGTCGCCCAGCAGGGACAGCGCCAGCAGCGGTGGCCGCGCCCGGCGCTGGTGGACCACGGTCGCCACCGCGAGCACCACGCCGAGCACGGCGCACAGCACGACCGGGGGCCGGGTCCAGCCGTGCGCCGGGCCGAAGCCCAGCGCGTAGGTCAGCAGACCGAGGGCGGGTGTGGCGAGCAGGAAGCCGGTGCGGTCGAACGGCCCGGACGTGCCCTCGACCTGCTCCCGCAGACCGACGACGCCGAGCAGCACGGCCAGCACTCCGATCGGCACGTTGACGAAGAACAGCCAGTGCCAGGAGAGGTGTTCGGTCAGCAGACCGCCGAGCGGCGGTCCCAGCGCGGGCATCAGCGCCGTCGGCACGATGAGCACCTTCGACAGCTTCACCCGCTCATGCGGGGCGAACGCGCGGAACAGCAGGGTCATGCCCACCGGGGTGAGCAGTCCGCCGGCCAGTCCCTGGACGCCGCGCGCCGCGACGAGGACCGGGAGGCCCCCGGCCGTCCCGCACACCGCGGACGCGGCGGTGAAGACCGCCAGCGCGGACAGGAACACCCGCTTGGTGCCGAAGCGGTCGCCGAGCCACCCGGCCACCGGCAGGGCGAGCGCCAGGGCGACGAGGAACGCCGTCTCGACGGTGTTGGCCGCCGAGACGGGCTGTCCGTAGTCCTCGGCGATGGTGTAGAGCGCCGGGTTGACGATGGTCGAGTCCAGGCCGTTCATACACATCGCGGCCACGTACACCAGGGCCACCGCGACACGGGGGCGTATGCGCGGCACCGGCAGCCGGCCGCCCCGGGGAGCCGGTGTGCTCATCGGGAGAGCGCTCCTGCGTCGTGCTCGGTGACCCAGTCCAGGGCTTCCTGGCGCGGACACGGCCCGTGGGCGGTGGACCACCCGGCGGGCACGTCCGCGAACAGGGGCCACAGCGAGTGCTGCCGCCGTTCGTTGACCAGCACGAGGAACTCGCCGTCCGTGTCGAAGGGGTTCACGGGTGCGTCGCTGTTCGCGGCCATCGGGGTCACTTCTCCAGTTCGGTCAGTCGGTCGGCGACCACGCGCGCGATGTGCGCGATCGGTTCCGGCAGGGTCATGTCCTTGTGGGAGCAGGCGACATCGGTGTCGTCGATGCGCCCGCTCACGTACGGGGACCAGGTGTCGGGGGTCAGCGCGTCGTCGATGGTGTCGACGGTGGCGCGGAAGAAGAGCACATCGCCGTCGAAGCGCCGGTGGTCGAAGCCGCGGACGAGGTGGTTGGTGTTGAGGTAGATGTCGGCCAGGGCCTCGAGCGTCGCGGTGTCCAGGGCGGCGAGCGGACTCCCCTTGCCCTGGAGCACCTCGATCACGTTGGTGGTGGTGAGCTGTTTGCCCTCCAGGCTGTCCGGTCCGTGACCGCCCATCGCGAGCAGGGCCTCCATCGCCTCCGCGTGGTCCGGTACCGGCAGTTCGCGGAAGCCCTCGGCGGGATAGGCGTCCAGGATGGCGAGCAGTTCCACCTCCTGGCCCAGGTCCTGGAGGTGGGTGGCCATGGCCTGGGCGATGATGCCGCCGGTGGACCAGCCGAGCAGCCGGTACGGGCCCTCGGGCTGCACCTCACGCAGCCGCGCGGTGTAGTGGGCGGCCAGCTCCTCCAGGGTGGCGGGCAGCGGCTGCCCGGCGGTGGCGGGGCCGACCCCCTGTGCCTGGAGCCCGTAGAGCGGTACGTCGGCGGGCAGTTGGCGGATGAGTCCGGCGTAGCACCAGCTCAGTCCGCCCGCGGGGTGCACGCAGTACAGCGGGGCGCGGTCCCCGTCGCGGGCGGGCCGCAAGGGCAGCAGCACCTCCAGCGGATCGTCCCGGCGCACACTGTCCAGGGCCGTCTCCAGGGCCCGGACGGTGGGTGACTGGAAGAGGGTGCCGATGGACACCTCGGTACCGAGCGCGGCGTTCACCCGGGCGGCGAGGTCCACCGCGAGCAGGGAGTGGCCGCCGAGGTCGAAGAAATTGTCGTCCACGCCCACCCGGTCCAGTCCCAGGACGTCGGCGAAGATGCCGCACAGCTGCTCCTCGCGCGGGGTGCGCGGAGTGCTCCCGCCCTGGGCGGCCGCGGGGCGGCCGGGTGCGGGCAGGGCCGCGCGGTCCAGTTTGCCGTTGCTGGTCAGCGGCAGCCGGTCCAGGAGGACGACGGCGGACGGGACCATGTGGACGGGCAGTTCACGGCTGGTGTGTTCGCGCAGCCGGGCCGCGGTGGCGGCGTCCTCCTCCTCGCCGGGGGCGGTGGCCGGGACGGCGTAGGCCACCAGCCGCTTGTCGCCAGGGGTGTCCTCGCGGACCACCACGGCGGCGTCGGCCACCTCGGGGTGGGCGGTGAGCACCGCCTCGATCTCGCCCGGTTCGATCCGGAAGCCCCGCACCTTCACCTGGTGGTCGGCGCGGCCGAAGTACTCCAGGGTGCCGTCGGGGCGGCGCCGGGCCAGATCGCCCGAGCGGTACATCACACCGCCGCCGTCGCCGAAGAGCGCGGCGTAGGGGTCGGCCACGAAGCGGGTGACGGTCAGGTCCGGGCGGCCGAGGTAGCCGGTGGCGACGCCCTCACCGGCGACGTACATCTCCCCGGTGACACCGGGCGGCACCGGCTGGAGCCGCTCGTCGAGCACGTACACCCGCAGATCGGGGATGTTGACGCCGATGGCGGAGGAGGTGGCCGCGGCGGCGGTGGCCCGGTCGAGCGGGAAGTGGGTGACGTGGACGGTGGTCTCGGTGATTCCGTACATGTTCACCAGGACCGGGAAGTTGTCGGGGTGCCGTGCGTACCAGTCGTCGAGGCGGCCGAGCTCCAGTGCCTCGCCCCCGAACACCACGTAGCGCAGGGCCAGTGGCTGTCCGGGGCTGTGGCGGTCGGCGGCGGAGAGCTGGTGGAAGGCGGACGGGGTCTGGTTGAGGACGGTCACCCCCTCCGCCGCGAGGAGCCCCAGGAACGCGTGCGGATCGCGGGTGGTGAGGTGGGGGACGACGACCAGCCGGCCGCCGTACAACAGCGCTCCCCACAGCTCCCAGACGGAGAAGTCGAACGCGTAGGAGTGGAAGAGGGTCCACACATCATCGGGTCCGAAGCCGAACCAGTGGTCGGTGGCGGTGAACAGCCGGGTGACATTGTGGTGGGACACCACCACGCCCTTGGGGCGGCCGGTGGAGCCGGAGGTGTAGATGACATAGGCCGGGTCGCGCGGGGTGAGGGGGCGGACCCGGTCCTCCTGGCGCAGCGGAGAGGCGTCGTAACCGGCCACCGCGGCACCGTCCACGGTGATCAGCGGCAGCTCGTGGGCGGGCAGCCGGGGCGCGGTGGCGGTGTCGGTGACCACCGCTGCGGGCCGCGCGTCGTCGAGCATGTGGGCGAGCCGGTCGGCCGGGTAGTCGGGGTCAAGCGGCAGATAGGCCGCGCCCGCGAGGGAGACCGCCAGCAGACCGGTGACGAGGTCCAGGGACCGGGGCAGGGCGAGTGCCACGATGGAGCCGGGGCCGATGGACCGGGCGGTGAGCAGCCGGGCCAGCCGATGGGCGCGGCCGGAGAGTTCGGCGTAGGTGAGGGTCTCGCCGTCGTGGCTGACGGCGATCCGCTCCGGGTGGCTGCGAGCGGCGTCCTCGTACCGCTCTGCGAGGGTGGTGGGTGCGTCCGTCACGACCGGGAGGGGCTGGGCGTTGCCGTCCACGAGGGCGTGGCGGCGCTCGGCCGCGTCCAGCAGCGGCAGCAGCCCGATCGGGGTGTCCGGTGCGTCGGCGGCGGCGGAGAGCAGCCGGGCGAGCCGGTCCGACAGCCCCTGTGCGGTGGACCGGTCGAAGAGGTCGGTGCGGAACTCCAGGAAGCCGCCGATGCCGCCCTCGGCGAGTTCGCCCGCGTTCAGGGTGAGGTCGAACTTGGCGGTGCCGGAGGTCACCGTGGACAGCCGCGCGGTGGTGCCGGGCGCGAGGGTGAAGGCGGCGTCGGGCACCGACTGCCAGGCCAGCATGGTCTGGAAGAGGGGGTGACGGGCCAGGGAACGGGGCGGGTTGAGCTCTTCGACGAGGTGGTCGAAGGGCAGATCGTCGTGTTCGAAGGCGGCGAGGGTGGTGGCGCGCACCCGCTCCAGCAGTGTGCGGAAGGCGGGGTCGCCGGAGGTGTCCGTACGCAGCACCACGGTGTTGGCGAAGAAGCCGACGAGGCCGGCGGTGGTGTCGTCGGCGCGGCCCGCGACGGGGGTGCCCAGCGGGATGTCGGTGCCGCAGCCGTGCCGGGTCAGCAGGGTGGCGAGCGCCGCCTGCACGGTCATGAACACCGTGGTGCCGGTGTCCCGGGCGAGCTGGACCAGCTTGACGTGGGCGGCCCGGCCGAGGGCGAAGGGCACGGTGTCCCCGGCGCTGGACGCCACCGGGGGACGCGGCCGGTCGGTGGGCAGTTCGAGCTGGTCGGGCAGTCCGGCCAGGGCCTGCTTCCAGTGGGTGAGCCGGGCGGTGGCCAGCGGGGTGGGGTCCGCCGGAGTGCCGAGCCTGCGGCCCTGGTGGGCGGCGTGGTCGGCGTACTGGACGGGCAGCGGTGCGAAATGCGGTGCGCGGCCCTCCGTCCGGGCCCGGTAGGCGGCGGCGAGGTCGCGCACCAGGGGTGTGGTGGAGGCGCCGTCCCCGGCGATGTGGTGCAGCACCAGCAGCAGAGTGTGCCGGTCGGGGCTCTCGGTGAACAGGGTGGCGCGCAGCGGGAGTTCGGTGGCCAGGTCGAAGGTGTGGCGGGCCGTCTCGGTGAGGTCCTGGCCCTCCGTGGCGCGGTACAGCAGGGGTCGTGCCGCCGGATCACCGGGCTCGAGGATGTGCTGGTACGGCAGGCTGTCGGTGCCGTCCGGCGGTACGGGGTAGCGGGTGCGCAGCGTTTCGTGGCGGTCCGTCAGGTCCGCGAGGGCACGGGTCAGCGCGTCGGCGTCGAGAGGGCCCTGGAGGGCGAGGACGAGCGGGATGTTGTAGGTGGCGCTGGGTCCTTCCAGCCGGTGCAGGAACCACAGCCGCTGCTGGGCCGGGGAGAGCGGAAGCCGTCCGGTGCGGGGCACCGGGACCACGGGGATGTCATCCACGGCGGGTGCGGCGCCGCGGGTGCGCACCAGGGCGGCCAGGGCCCCGGGAGTGGGCGCGCGGAAGACATCGGCGACGGAGACGGGCACCTGGAAGGTCTCGCGCAGCCGGGCCGCGAGCCGGGCGGCGAGCAGGGAGTGACCGCCCAGGTCGAAGAAGACGGTGTCGGGCGAGGGCTGGGACTCCAGGCCGAGCAGGGTGGCGAACAGTCCGGCGACGATGTCACCGTGCGGGGTGGCCGCCGTGGTGGTGGGAGCGGCACCGGGCACGGTGGTGAGCGGTTCGGCTTCGGGCAGCGCGCGGTGGTCCAGCTTGTCGTTGGCGGTGCGCGGCAGCGCCTCGAGCGGGGTCACGGTGGCGGGGACCATATGCGCGGGCAGCGCCGCGGCCAGATGGTCGCGCAGTTCGGCCGGGTCGGGCCGGGTTCCGGGGCGCGGCACGGCGTAGGCCAGCAGCCGCTTGCCGCCGGTGCCGTCACGGACGATCACGGCGGCCTGGGCGACGGCCGGGTGGGCGGCCAGCACCGCCTGGATCTCACCGGGTTCGACCCGGAAGCCGCGGATCTTGATCTGGTCGTCGGTACGCCCCAGGAACTCGATCGTGCCGTCGGACCGTCGGCGCACCAGGTCACCGGTGCGGTACATCCGGCCGCCGGTGTCGCCGTGCGCCGCGCCGAAGGGGTCGGCGACGAACCGCTCGGCGGTCAGGTCGGGGCGGCCGAGGTAGCCGCGGGCCAGACAGGCCCCGGCCACGTACAGTTCGCCGGGGACGCCGTCGGGCGCGGGGCGCAGGGCGGTGTCGAGGACGTAGAGGCGGGTGGCGCGCACAGGCCGCCCGTCGGAGTCCGGGCCGGTCCAGTAGCAGGCGTCGACGGTGGTCTCGGTGGGCCCGTACAGGTTGAGCGGGTGCACGCCCTCGGTGGCGCACAGCCGCTGCCACAGCGGCGCGGGGACGGCCTCGCCACCGACGACGAGTACGGCGGGCCGGTGGTGGCCCTCGCCGAGCAGTCCCTCGGCGAGCAGCGCCTCGGCGTAGGAGGGCGTCACGTCCAGGTAGTCGAGGCGGTGCCGGTCGACGTAGGCGGTGAGGGCGGCCGGATCGCGGTAGGTGGTGTCGTCGAGCAGATGGAGTTCATGGCCGTGAGCCATCCACAGCACCGGGTCCCAGGCGGCGTCGAAGGCGAACGAGGCGTTGTGGGCGACCTTGAGCCGGGTGCGGACGGTGCGGGCGACGGCGGGTCCGATGTGGTCGGTGCCGTGTCCGGCGAGGAGGTTGGCGAGGGAGGCGTGGGTGACCACCACGCCCTTGGGGCGGCCGGTGGAACCGGAGGTGTGGATGACGTAGGCCGCGTCGTCCGGTGCGGGGGTGGCGGCGGGGTGGCCGGCCGGTCTTCGGTCGAGTGCGGCGCGGGTGCCGGGTGCGTCGGTCACGAGCTCGGGACGGCCGTGGGCGGGCAGTCCGGCCAGGGCCGCCGCGGTGCCGAGTACGCAGACGGGCCGGGCGTCCTCGAGTACGGCGAGGGTGCGGGCGGGCGGATGGCCGAGGTCGAGGGGCTGGCAGACACCGCCCGCCTTGGCCACCGCGAGCAGGGCGGTCACCATGTCGGCGGAGCGGGGCAGGGCGAGGGCGACGGTGGTCTCGGCCCGTACGCCGCGCGCGGCCAGTTCGTGGGAGAGCCGGTTGGCGGCGGCGTCGAGCTGGGCGAAGGTGAGCCGGGTGTCACCGCAGCGGACGGCGGTCGCGTCGGGAGTGCGCGCCGCCTGGGTGGCGAACACCTCGGGCAGGGTGGTCCCGGTGGGCGCTTCGGTGCGCCCGGCGGTCACCCGGCGCACCGCGTCGGCGTCCAGCAGGTCGACGGCGGCGAGGGGGCGGTGCGGATCGGTGAGCAGCGCCTCGGTCAGCCCGTCGAGGTAGTGGTGGAAGGTGGCACGGTACCGGTCCGCATCGGCGGGGGCGTAGCGGTCGGCGCGCGCTTCGATGACCATGTGCAGACTGTCGTCCGGGCCGGGCCAGGCGCCGACGGCGATGTCCTCGACGGGGCCCGCGGCGAGGTTGCGCACGGTCCCCGGCGCTCCCCCGAAGTCCAGGGTCTCTCCCTCGGTGGGCTTGATGTTGACCATCGGCCCGGTCAGCGGCGCGTCCGCGGTGGGCAGTCGCAGATCGCGGCGCAGCTCCGCCTGGGGGTACCGCTGGTGGCGGCGGACCGCGCGGATCTCGGTCACGACGCGGCGCAGCAGTTCGGCGGCGGTGTCCTGGGGGCGGACGGCGAGCCGCAGCGGGAGCACGTTGACGGTCATCGCCGGGGTGCGCAGCGCGGCGGGGCCGCGACGGTTGGTCAGGGGCAGGCCGAGGACCACCTCCTGTGCGCCGGTGAGCCGGTGGAGGTGTCCCGCCGTGGCGGCGATGACCAGTTCGGCCCAGGTGGCCTTGACCGCTTCGGCGGCGCGGGTGAGCCGGGTGAGGGAGTCCGGCGGCAGGTTGCCGCCGCGCCGGAGCAGTCCGGCGCCGGGGGTGTCGTCCCGCCGGGGGCCCACCGGCGGGGTGGTGACCGTGGCGCCGGTCAACCGCCCGGCCCAGAACGCGCGGTCGGCCGCGTACTGTTCGCCCGCCAGATAGCGGGCCTCCTCCTCGACGAGCTCGCGCAGCGGGACGAACCTGCTGTCGGTGTCAGGGCTCTGACCGTCCGCGGCGCCGGCCGCGTACAGCTCGGCCACCCGGCGGCGGATGAGCTGGAGGGCGTAGGCGTCGACGGCGATGTGGTGGACCCGCTGGTACCACCAGTACCGGGCGTCCCCGAGGCGGAAGAGCGCCTGGCACATCAGACCGTCGTCCGTCGCCGGATCGGCGGGGCGGGCCAGATCGGCGCGTATCCAGCGCTCCGCCTCCTCCTCGGGCGTTTCGGCGGAGCGCAGGTCGAGCAGGTGGAGGTGGATCTCGGGTGCGGGGTCCACCCGCTGGAGGGGCGCTCCGTCGGTGTCGGTGACGCGCAGGCGCAGCGTCTCGGCGTCGGCGATGGTCCGGCGCAGGGCGCGTTCGAAGAGGTCCTCGTCGACCGGTCCGTCGATCCGGACGATGTCGGCGGTGTGGAAGTCGGTTCCGCCGGGGGCGAGCCGCTGGGCCCAGTACACACCGCTCTGCGCGGTGAGCAGGGGAAATGAGTCCGGAAGCTCATGCATGGATGGACAACTCCTCAGAAGTGAAAGCCGCTGCCGCGCAGATTCACCGGCGCCGCCGACTACTTAGGCAAGCCTAAGCTATGTTCTTCCCGGCAGAACCACGCATCCGCGTCCGAACGCACCGGAAGAGGAGCCGATGACCGACCCCACAGGTGGCGCCACGGGCGCCCCCGAGAACCTCAAGTCCGCGATACGACAGCGCGTCACCGAGCGGACCGGCGCGCTGCTCGGGCTCAGCCGCCGGATCCACGGCCACCCCGAGACCGCCTTCGCCGAGCACCGCGCGGCCGCCTGGTGTGCCGAACTGCTGCGTGAGGGCGGCTTCGAGGTGACCGCGCCCGCCTACGGACTGGACACCGCCTTCGGCGCCACCTTCGGCAGCGGCCCGCTGACGGTAGCCCTCGTGTGCGAGTACGACGCGCTGCCCGGACTCGGCCACGCCTGCGGCCACAACCTGATCGCGGCCGCGGGGATCGGGGCCGCCCTGGGGCTGGCCCCCGTGGCGGATGAACTCGGCCTGACCATCAGGGTGCTGGGCACCCCGGCGGAGGAACGGGGCGCGGGCAAGGCGCTGATGCTCGACGCGGGCGCCTTCGACGGCGTCGACGCCGCCATGATGGTGCACCCCTGTCCCTTCGACATCGCCGACTTCCGGTCCTTCGCCCTCGGCACGCTGTCGGTGACGTACACCGGCCGGGCCGCGCATCCCAGCCTCAACCCGCACGAGGGGCGCAACGCCGCCGACGCGCTGACCGTCGCCCAGGTGGCGATCGGACTGCTGCGCCAGCAACTCCCCCCGCACTGGCGGGTGCACGGCATCACCACGGAGGCGGGCTCCGCGCCGAACGCCATCCCGGCCCGCGCCACCGCCGAGTACGAGTTGCGCACGACGGCGGCCGAGGACCTGGAGGAGCTGCGCTCCAGGGTGGAGGCATGCTTCCGGGCGGGCGCGCTGGCGACCGGCTGCGAGGTGCGGCTGGTCCGCCCGGAACCCGATTACCTGGACTTCCGGGGCGATCCGGAGCTGATCCGGCTGTGGACGGGCAACGCCCGCGCCCTGGGCCGCCCGGAGCCGGTCGAGCGACCGCCCTTCGCCTGTACGGACATGGGCAACGTCTCGCACGCCGTCCCCTCCATCCATCCGGTACTGGACATCAGCGAGGGCGCCTGCGGCCCGCACGAGGCCGCGTTCGCCGACGCGGCCGTGTCCCCCTCGGGTGAACGCGCTCTGCTCGACGGGGCGACCGCGATGGCCTGGACCGCCGCGGACTTCGCGTACGCGGCCCGCGGTGCGCGTCCCGCGCGGAGCGGCACCCACTCGGAGCGGGCAACCGCCTGAGGGCCCCGCGCGGAGCTCCGGACAGTCCGGCACTCCGGCCGCTCCCCCGCCGCCAGGCCGGAGGAACGGCCGGTGCCACCCGCACCGGACCCGGGGCGGCAGCCCCGGGGCGGCCGACCGGAGGGCCATGGACCGGTCGGCCTCCGCCGTGCGGACGTGTCCGCGGGCGTGCCCGTGGGGACACACGGCCCCCGACGGGGCGTCAGGAGGCGCCCAGCGCCTTGGTGATGTCGTTGATGACCACATCGGCGGCGAGCGGTCCGCCCCGGGTCGACCAGACCGAGCCGTCGACCGTCACCACGTGCTTCTTCTTGACTGCGCCCAGCTCCTTGTAGGCGGGCTTGGCCTGTACGTCCTTCAGCGCCTTGTCCCCGTCCGCCGTGAGCGTCGACAGGAACAGCCAGTCGCCGTCGATCTCGTCGATCTTCTCCAGGCTGAGCGGCGGGGTGTGGGCATTACCGTCCTTGTTCTGCGTCTTGGGCCGCTTCAGCCCCATCTCCAGCGCCACCCCGCTGGCGAACTGCTTCTTCTCCATCCAGCTCGGACCGTCCGGGTTCCACCGCACGATGGAGACCTCGGCGCCCTTGTTCGCGCCGAGCTTCTTGTCCGCGGCCTTGGCCGTGGCCTCGTGCGCCGCGATGACCTTGTTGGCCTTGTCCAGCTTGTTGACCGCGTTGCCGATGCCACGGAAGGAGAGCTTCCAGTCATCGGTCGGCGCCATGGTGACCAGGGTCGCGGGGGTGATCTCGCGCAGCTGGTCCAGCATCTGCTTGTCCTGCATGTCACCGGCGAGGATCAGATCGGGCTTGGCGGCCACGACCTTGTCCATCACCGGCTGGAGCAGGTTTCCGACGACGTCGACGCCCTGGACCTTGTCCGCCAGGTAGGCCGGGGGCTTGTTCATCCCCTGGCCGTTGGTGATCCCCACCGGCTTCACCCCGAGGGCGAGCACCGCGTCGAGGTCCTCCTGGGTGAGCGTCACGATGCGCTGGGGCGCGGCCGGAACCTTGACCGCGCGGCCGGTGGCGTCCTTGACCGTACGGGTGGCGGACGAGCCGGAGTCCTTCTTCGCCGAGTCCTTGGAGTCCGAGGAGTCCGAACCACAGCCGGTCATCAGGAGCGCGGCCGCGGCCACGGTGGCGACAGCCTGAGCCGCGCGGCGCGGCACGAAGGAGAAGGGACGTCTGGGCAGGGTCATCGAGGACTCCGGGTATCAAAAGGGACGCAGACGCGCAGGGTGGAATCCACGGCTCTCCGCATCGGCGCCACCCCGTCGCGTTGTTAAGGTTAGCCTTACCTTATGCTCTTCAGGCAAGAGGGTGGCGCCACTCTCCGAAAGGGCGGTCCAGGTGGATGTGCGCGTAGAGCAGCTCACGGCCGGGTATTCCGGCCGCACGGTCGTGGACCGGGTCGACATGACGGTGCCGCCGGGCCATGTGGCCGCGGTGGTGGGCCCGAACGGCTGCGGCAAGTCCACCCTGCTGCGCGCCATGGCCCGGCTGCACACCCCGGCCTCCGGCCGGATCCTCATCGGCGGCGATGACGTCTGGAGGCTGAGGCAGCGTCAGGCCGCGCACCGGATAGCCCTGTTGCCCCAGTCACCCCAGGCACCCGAGGCGGTGACCGTGGCCGGACTCGTACGGTACGGCCGCCATCCCCATCAGGGGCTGTTCCGCCAGTGGTCACAGGAGGACGAGCACGCGGTCGAGCGGGCGATGACTGCCACCGGGGTCACCGGGCTCGCCGAGCGCCGCCTCGACGAGCTCTCCGGCGGCCAGCGGCAGCGGTGCTGGCTGGCCATGGCCCTCGCCCAGCAGACCCCCGTGCTCCTCCTCGACGAGCCGACCAGCGCCCTGGACATCGGCCACGCGGTCGAGGTGCTGGAACTCGTCCGCGAGATCGCGGCCGACGGACGGACCATCGTCATGGTCGTCCACGACCTGGCCGCCGCCGCCCGCTACGCGGACACCCTCGTCGCCATGCGCGACGGGCGGATCGTGGCCTGCGGCCCACCGCGGGAGACCATCGACACCGCGCTGATGCGGGAGTTGTACGGCATCGACACCGAGATCCTCGCCGCGCCCTCCGACGGCTCGCCCGTCATCGTGCCGGTCTCCCCCGCCCCGGTGCGGCAACCCGCCACCGGCTGACGGACGGCGGTCCCGGACGACACGGACGCCTCCCCGTGGCCCACTTGACCCTCACACCGGTGAGATGGTCGAGGATGTCGCCATGACGACTCACTCCGCCCGCGGAGAGCGGACACCACACGGCCACAGGACCCGCCCCACCGAGGCGCCGGTCGCCCACCTCTCGCACCAGAGTGCCCCGTTCGGCACCGGCACCGGACTCCCCTCACTCCGCGTGCGCACGGAGGTCCGCTCGTGAGCGCGACACCGTTCAACCCGCGCGAACTGCTCGCGGAGAGCCGGCTCGGCGTCCTCGCCACGATCAAGTCGGACGGCCGCCCCCAGCTGTCCCCCGTCATGCCCTTCTACGACGACCGTTCCGGTGTCATCCACATCTCGACCCGCGAGGGCCTGGCCAAGACGGCGAACCTCCGGCGCGATCCGCGGGTCTCACTCGAGGTCACCCACGCCGACGGACGCGCGTGGGCGACGGCCGAGGGCACGGCGACCCTGACCGGTCCGGGAACCGACCCCCATGGCCCCGAGGTCGAGGCCCTGGTGGCGTACTACCGGGCCGCCGCGGGTGAACATCCCGACTGGGACGAGTACCGGTCGGCCATGGTGGCCGACCGCAGAGTGCTCATCACGATGACCGTCGACCACCTCTACGGCGACAGCGTCCGCTGACCCCGCGCCGACGCCGGTCTCCGTATGCACGGCGGTCCATGGGTGCGGCTCACCCACCCTCCGGAGTCTTCGACGGCGGACTGGACAATCTGACCGGCTTGATCGCGAAGGAGAGGGCATCAGACGGCTAGAAGAGGCCGGCCGAGATGTCCTGCGCGACGTTCTCGAGGATCGCGCGCATCCACGGGCTGCGCCCAGCCGGCAGCCGGGCCAAGGTGCGCTGGAACGTTCTCCGGTCGACCCGGAACAGATAGCCGGGGCGCGGCGGCAGCGGGTCGTCGCGGAGGACGTCCTGGGGTATGCCGCCCGACGCGGGAACCGGCAAGTACGGCGGGGGCGAGACCAGCCACCGCCACACCCCCAGCGGCAAGGGCACCGGGTACGCCGGTGTGGCCGGGCCGTCAGGGGTCCAGGTCCGGCCCGTCTGGGGATGGACCGGCACGAGGAGGATGTCGGCGCCCGCTTCAGGGGCGGGCCGTCCGGGACCGGCCAGGGCTGCGCGGCGCTCGCGGGGGCCCGCGGACAGCAGGGCGTCGAGCGGGCGTTGGAACACATCCGTGGCCAGACCGTCGGGAACCCTCACCGGCTGCCCTCCGGAGGCCACCAGCAGATGGGCGAGCGCCTGGCCGGCCGCCGCCTCCCATTGCGGACTCCACGACCAGTAGTGGCTCGACCCCGACCGCCCTCCCCAGGTGGCAATCGGTTCCAGCGGAGGTGTCCTCTCCCCCTTCTCCGCCAGTTCCGCCCACGAGAGCGCCGCAACGGGAACTCCGTCAACGGGGACGCGGTGAACGGCGTCCGAGCTCAGCCACACCGCCTGCCAGAGCGAGCAGTCGTCGACCCTGGTCGCCACGGGCAGGTCACACACCTCGCAGGCCACGTTGGGCCCGTCGGACCCGTCGAGTCCGCAGCAGGAACCGCCGCTCTTCCCGGGGATCAGCCGGGTTCCGCGGACATCACCGGGCGCGATGACCATCGCCCTGGGCGCGCCTGCCTCCGCCTCGTCCGGATCGATCTCGTCCCACGTCCGCCACGGCCGCCACGGCCGCCCCCAGGGGTCCGGGTCCACGGCGAACGTCCCTGACTCCATGAGCACCGGAAGCTGGGCCCCGTCCCCGTATGCCTGACGGGCGTGGGCCGGAAGGGACACCTGCGACAAGGGGACGGTCAGCTCGGCGTCGCACCTCGCGCAGACGAAAACGAACACAGACCCCTCCGCATGAGCAACAGTTGCATGGTCGCAGCCCGGCGGCATCCGGCCAACGGATTTCCCGTCCGCGGGAATACGGCGATCCCCCTGGACGGACGCCGGCCGGGCCGCCCTCACACCACCACGCGGTAGTGGGTGGTCATCCGGCCGTCCGGCTCCAGGACGTGGTAGGCGAGGCCGGGCGGCTGGTCCCGGTCCGCGGGCCGGTCTCCCTCCCACGGCAGGCGCAACGTCCACGTCACCGCCGGGCTCACGATCAGCGGGCGGTCGGCGAAGGTCGTGGACGCGGCGATGTGGGCGTGACCGGTGAGCACGGCGGCCACCTCGGGGTGTGCGCGGAGCAGGGCTTCCAGCTGTCCGGGCTGCTCGAGCATCGAGCCGTCGGGCAGGGGATGGTGCACCGGGACCGGTGGCTGGTGGAAGGCGATCAGGACGGGGATCCGGCCCCCCAGCTCGGTCAGGCTCCGGTCCATCCAGGCGAGGGTCTCGGGGGCGAGGCGGCCCTCGTCGCGCCCCGGGATCGTGGCGTCGCACATCAGGATCGCCCCGTCGTCGAACCGGTGGAGGCTGTTGACCGGTTCACCGCTCGGGGCCTCGCCGAGCAGCGCCTTCCGGAACGCACCGCGGACATCGTGGTTGCCGGGGCAGGTGAGCACGGGAAAGGGAGCGTCGAAGAGTGCGGCCGCCTCTTCGTACTCGCTCTCCTCCCCGTGGTCGGCGATGTCCCCGGTGACGAGGAGGGCGTCGACGGGGCGGGGCAGGTCGCGCAGATGGTCCATGACGCGGGCGGCACGGCGCGAGGCCCGCTCGGTCCCGTCGAGATGCAGATCGCTGATCTGGGCGAACAACACGCCGGTCTCCTCCACTTGGGTGCCCACAGGGCAAGGGCACGGGTACGCCACACAGAGGCGCCCGCACTCCTTCTAACGGAAAACGTTACGCTTACCGTTAGAGAACCTAGAGGGCGACCCGTGATGTGATCAAGTGATGGACGCGGGAGCGGACGAGCGGGAGGGACGGGCTCATGCGGCGCCGGCAGGCACTGGAACTCGCGAGCACGATCCGGCACGACGGACACGGCGGAGTCGCGGACGACCTGGAAACCGTCCAGGGCACGGTCCGGTGGCTGCGCGGCCAGAGCGAACTGCTCGCCGGACACCTCGCCGTGGACGATCTCGAGGTCGACGAGGAGCTGCGGGCCGGGGTCGTCGAACTGCGGCGCGCGGTGCGGGCCCTGTTCGCCCGCGTGGTCAGCCCGGGACCGCCCAGCCCCGCCGACGCCCACCGGCTGATGCCCGCCGACCGCGCACTAGCGCATCTCAATGCCACCGCCGCGACGGAGCGGGTCGCCCCGCAGCTCGTCTGGCCGGAAGGGGCCGACCCGTCGGTCCGGCTGCTGTCCAGCGAACCGGAGCCGCGGATCCGGCTGCTCGGGGCGCTGGCGCGGTCCGCGGTCGACTTCCTCTCCGGCCCCGATGCCGCGGGGCTGCGCGCCTGTACCGCTCCCCGCTGTGTGCGCTATTTCGTCAAGGCCCATGGACGGCAGGAGTGGTGCAAACCGTCCTGCGGAAACCGGGCGCGGGCCGCGCGCCACTACCGGCGGCAGCAGGACGACGCGGTCCGGGACTGAGGACGGGCTGAGGAGACGGTGCGACTGTGGACGGTGCAGCCCCGCGCGGCACTGACGAGACTCCGGGCGGACGGCGAACTCACCGGCGCATGGGAGCGGGTGGAGCCCACCTGGCGTCCGGCGTACGAGGCCATGGTCACGAGGATGGAATCCCGCGGTGTGCCCTGCGGAGGGCGCCCGCCCTTCTGGGCCTGGGCCGCACCGGACACCGCCGACGACCGCGTGGCCTGGACGGCGGTGCTGCTGCTCGGCCTCGACGCGGACGATCCGGGGCCGTTCGCCGGGTACCGCGTACTGGACCTGGAGATCGCCGACGAACTGGTCGTCCTGAGTTCCTACTCGCGTTGGAACATGTTCCTGCACGATGTCCTCATGGGTGAGGTGTCGGCGGCCATGGACTGGTCCATCGACGCCGACGAGTTCCACGATCCGGATCAGATGGGTGTGCAGGCGTGTGTGCCGCGGCTCCGCGCCGACTGGGTCCTCGGCTGCCGCCCGTTGACGGCCCCACTGGGGGACTGACGGGAGAGGCGGTCCCCCGCTGATCGATGAGCGGACGTCGCAGGACCCGCAGGGCGCGGGCGCCTGCTGCACACACTCGGGAGCCCCATCCGTCACACACACCACAGCGCTCGGCGATTCGGCCAATTCCCGCCACGCGACAGCGCCCGCGGCTCGGCGGTCGCGCGTTCGAGCCCTTGGATTACCCGGGCTCCAGCACGTCCGAAATCGAGCGCGTTCGATTCCCTCACCCCGTCGTTATGCCGGACACAGCCGGACCATCCCGGTGCGGCAGCGACCCCTGGGAGGGATGCGGGTGACTGTGACCGACGCCTCGACCGCACATGCGGAGATGCCACCTCCGCCACCTCCGGCGACCATCACGTTCGAAGGGAAACACGCCAAGAATCCGCTGGCGGAAGCCAGTTTCCGGGCGATGTGCGGACGGCTCCCCTCCGTACTCGGGCACACCGCCCGGCTGGCCTGGTCCGTCGATCGCCCGGCCGTGGTGCTCATGCTGGTGTGTCAGCTCCTCACCGGTGCCTCGGCCGCCGCGGTCCTCGCGTTCACCGCGAAGGCCATGACACACATCCTCGGGACCGGGGTGGTGTCCGAACGTCTGGACGCCGCGCTGCCCGCCCTGATGGTGGTCGCGGGCGCCGCGGGCGTTGGCCGGATCAGTGGCGCCCTGTCCTCCTACGCCGACGGCCGGATCACCCCGCTCCTCCTGACCGAGGCGGACGTCGCGCTGGTGTCCGCGGTGTGCCGCGTCGAGGCGTCCGCCTACGGGGAGAGCGGATTCGCCGACCGCCAGGAAGCCGCGGAGGTCGGTGTCACCCGCACGCGGATGATGGTGCAGGACGCACAGCGGTTCATGGCCGCCCTGCTCCGCATGGTCGCCGCGAGCGGTGTCATCACGGCCCTGCACTGGATGATGCTCCCGCTGCTCCTGCTCGCCGTCGTCCCGGCCGGCATCGGCGCCGTGCTCTGCGCGCGGGTCGACTACGAGACCCACTACGCCAACGTGGGCGACCGCAATGTCCGCGGCATGATGCGCTGGTGGGCCACCTACTCCCGCTACGGCGACGAGGTCCGCGCCAATGGCATGACCGGCTACCTCCTCTACTGGTACCGCGCCCTGTCCGACCGCATCGACCAGCGGACCCTGACCGCCGCGCCCCGTATGCTGCGCATCGTCCTGACGACCAGCGCCCTGGGCGGGATCTTCCTCCTGGGCACCTGGGCCACCCTCGCCTGGCTGGCCACCACCGGCCGCGTCGCCCTGCCCGTGGCCGCCACCGCCGTGGTCGCCGTCCAGACCACACTGGCCGCGCTCTCACAGTTCGTGATCCACGGTGCCGCGATGTTCCACACCTCGCTGTACCTCGCCGATATGCGGAGCTTCCTCGACCTGGCCACCGAACGCGCGCCCCGGCGCGGGGAGCTGACCATTCCCGAGCGGGTGACCGAGATCCGGCTCGAGGAGGTCGTGTACCAGTACCCCGGCAAGGACGAACCGGCGGTCGACGGGGTGTCCCTCACCCTGCGCCGCGGTGAGATCCTCGCCATCGTCGGTGAGAACGGCAGCGGTAAGTCCACCCTGGCCAAACTGATCACCGGAATCCTCCTCGCCGACAAGGGCCGCGTCCTGTGGGACGGCACCGATCTGGCGCGGGCCCATCCCGACGCGGTGTGGAAGCGCACCGCCCTGGTCCCGCAGAACTTCGCGTGCTGGCCGCTGCGCGCACGGGAGAACATCACGCTGGGGCAGCCGAAGACCTTCGACGACGACGCGGTGTGGGAGGCCGTGGACGCGGTGGGCATGCGCGCGACGATCGAGAAACTGCCCCGGCAGCTCGACACCCTGCTCGCCCGTGAACTCTTCGGAGGCGCCGAGCTGTCCGGAGGCCAGTGGCAGCGGCTCGTCTGCGGTCGTGCCCTCTACCGGCGGACGCCTCTGCTGATCCTGGACGAACCGACGTCGCAGATGGACCCGCGCGGCGAACACCAGATCTTCCTGGAGATCAAACGTATCGCCGCCGAGCGCATGACGATCGTGGTCACCCACCAGCTGGAGAACACCCGGCTGGCGGACCGGATCCTGGTCATGCGGGACGGACGGGTGATCGAGCAGGGCGGTTACGACGAACTCGTCGGTGCGGGCGGTCTGTTCGCCGAGTTGGTGGCCTTGGCCAAGGACCGTTCGCTGCGCTGAACTCCGGGCGGGCACCGGCTCATGGCGCAGGGCGGCCGATCCGGGGCGCAGGGCCGCCATCCGGAACGGAGCGGCCCAGAGGCGGGCGGGACAGATGCCTTCCCGCCACACCGGGCGCCCCGTCCCGCCGTCCCGTCCCGCCCCGTCCCGCCCGCCCCGGGCCGGTGCCCCGGCGTGTGACGCCCGGCGCAGCGGGCACCCGGGGCGGGACCGAGGCCGGGAAGCGGATCGGGAGAGGAGCCGACGATGACAAATCTTCCCAGCGGATACGCGCCTTCGTCCTACTGGATGTCATCGGTTCCCGGACCGTCCTTTCCGGCCCTGGAGCCCGGTTGCGAGGGCACCGCCCCCGATGTCGAGGTCGCCGTGGTGGGCGGGGGTATCGCAGGCATCTGTACCGCCTGGGAGCTGGCACGCGCCGGACGCCGGGTGGCGCTGGTGGAGGCGGACCGGCTGGCCGCCGGGGCCACCGGCCACACCACGGCCAAGCTCTCCGCCCTCCAGGGGCTGGCGTACCAGGACATCCGCGCGGCACGGGGTGAGGAGGCGGCCCGGCTCTACGCCCGGTCGCAGACCGACGCAGTGGACCGGGTGCGGGAGGTGACCGCCGAGCTGGGGATCGACTGCGATCTGGAGGAGTCGCCCGCGGTCACGTACGCCGAGGGCGAGGGGAGCGTGGCGAAGGTGCGGGCCGAGGCGGGGGCCGCCGCGGCGGCCGGTCTGGACGCCTCGTTCACCACCTCCACCGATCTGCCCTTCCCTGTCGCGGGAGCGGTGGAGGTGGCGGGCCAGGCACAGTTCCATCCCCGGAAGTACCTGCTGGCGCTGGTCGAGGACCTGATCGCGCGGGGAGGTCTGGTCTTCGAACACTCGCGGGTGGCGAGCCTCGGCGAAGGCCACCCGTGCCGTCTGACCACCGACCGCGGAGCGCGGGTGCGCGCCCGGGACGTGGTGGTCGCCACGGCCTATCCGGTCTTCGACCGGTCCCTGCTCTTCCCCCGGCTGGAGGTGAAGCGGGAGCTGGTCGTGGCCTCGGTCGTCCCCGCAGACCGCGCTCCGCGCGGTATGTACCTCACGCCCGAGGACGGCACCCGTTCGGTGCGTACCGCGCCGTACGGGCCGGGGCAGCGGCTGCTCATCGTCACCGGGGAGAAGTTCACCCCCGGCGTCGGTGACGTCCGGCGGCGCTGGGAGCGGCTGATCGACTGGACGCGGGACCGCTTCCCCGATGCCGAGCCCGCCTTCCGCTGGGCGGCGCAGGACAACTGGACCACCGACCATGTGCCCTTCGTGGGGCCGCTGCACCCCGCCTCCCGCCACGCCTTCGTGGCCACGGGTTTCGCCGGGTGGGGCATGACCGGCGGGGTACTGACCGGCAGACTGCTGGCCGCGCGGCTCACGGGGCGGCCCGTACCGTGGGAGGGTCTGTACGATCCTCGTCGGCTCCATCCGGTGCGCGAGGCGCCTGCGCTGCTGCGGGTCCAGTCCACCGTCGCTCGCCACTTCCTCGGCGACCGGCTGTCCGGGGACGGCGCCGACGCGGTACGGGACATCCCGCCCGGTGGCGGTGCGGTCGTCCGGCTCGGTGGACGGCAGCGTGCCGTCCACCGCGATGAGCGGGGTGAGACGCACACCCTGTCCGCGCGCTGCCCCCATCTCGGCTGCCTGGTGCGGTTCAACAACGCCGAGCGGACCTGGGAATGCCCCTGCCACGGTTCACGGTTCGCCATCGACGGCAGGGTGCTCCAGGGCCCGGCGGTACGCCCGCTGAAGCGGATCGAGGAACACAGGGGCGCGGACGACGGGGGCGGGGATGACGGGCCCGGGGGCGGCGGGTCCGACGGCGAACGCCTCTGATCCGAAACCGAGGGTGACCACTCACGACCCCGCGTCAGAAGCCCTGCTCAGAGGACCCCAGAAATGCCCAATTCACTTATGACGCCCATATGAGACATACTCGAGAATAGGTTCGTCCAGCAGCCGCGGTGCCCGCTCAGGGAGCCATCACTGGTGCTCCGGGCGGCCGCGGGGAGGGCGGAGAAGAAGCAGAGGAGGACGAGGCGCCGCGGTGGCGTTCGCGCCGCCGGCGGGACCCGCCCCCTGGAACAGGTGAGCGTGGTGACCGTAGCAAGTCAGCCAAGTCAGCAAGGACAGCAGCTGGGCCGGTCCGGCTCCGGCAACCTGGTCGACGTGGTCGACCTCATCCTGGACAAGGGCCTGGTCATCGATGTGTACGTCCGCGTGTCCCTGGTGGGCATCGAGCTGTTGACCATCGACGCGCGCGTGGTGGTCGCCAGCGTCGATACCTACCTGCGCTTCGCGGAGGCGACGAACCGTCTCGACCTCGCCCGCAGCGGCACCGAAACCCACGGGTTGCCCGGTCTGATGGACGACTTGCGCGAGGGCGGCAGCCAGAAGAAGACCAAGGGCGCGCTGGAGGGCGTCAAGGAGTCGGTCTCCGACCTGCTCCAGGGCGATGACGACGAAGACGAGGACGTCCAGGCCCGGGACGAGGACGAGGACGAGGAAGCCGCCGAGGAGCGGGAGCGGCCCCGGCGTAAACGGAGTTCCAAGGCCCACAAGGAGCGCGAACGGTGATGGCGGGTAACGGACGTGCCTGTTATGTCTACGGTGTCGTGACCGACGACCGCGGCGACGATGTCGTCAAGGATCTGCCCGCGGTCGGCGATCCCGACGCCGCGGTGACGCTGGTGCGCGAGGGCGGCCAGGCCGCCGTGGTCAGCGAGGTGCCCACCGGCAAACCCCTGGGCACCCCGGACGACCTGCGGGCGCACGCCCGGGTGCTGGACGCCCTGGCGGCGGACGCCTCGCCCGTACTCCCCTTCCGGTTCGGCACCGTGGTGCGCGACGCCGACGCGGTCGCCGGTGAGCTGCTGACCGAAGGGCATGACGACTTCGACCGAGCGCTCGAACGGCTGCGCGGCCGCTCGCAGTTCACCCTGCGGGCCCGCTACGTCGAGCACGCCGTGCTGCGTGAGGTGCTGCACGAGCAGCCGGAGGTCAGACGGCTCCGCGAGCAGCTCCAAGGACTTCCCGAAGAGGCGGGCTACAACGAGCGGATCCAGCTCGGACAACTGGTCATGGACAGCATCTCCGCCAAGCGGGAGGTGGACGCGCTGGAAGTGACCCGGCGTCTGGACCCGTTGGCGCTGGCGTCGGCGACCTCGGAGCCGTCGTCCGCCGAGGGGCTGGTCAATGCCGCCTTCCTGATCGAGGACGAGCGCCGGGCCGATTTCGAGCGGGCCGCCGAGGAACTGGCCGACCACTGGCGTGACCGCGTCGAACTCCGCCTGCTCGGCCCGCTCGCCCCCTACGACTTCGTGGCCGACGCGCTCGGAGCGCCGCAGGAAGCCGTGGCCGGGACGGACGAGGGCGGTTAGCCATGGGACTGTTCACCGGACTGGTCACCCTGCCGCTCGCACCGGTACGGGGCGTCGCCTGGATCGCCGAGCAGATACGCGAGGAGGCTCGTCGCCAGCTCTACGACCCCGCCGTGATCCAGCAGCGGCTCGAAGAGGTCGCGCAGGCACGCGAGCGGGGTGAGCTCGACGAGGAGGAAGCGGCCGAGCTGGAGAGCGAGCTGGTGCGTCGGCTGATGTCCAGAGGTCCCCCCACCGGGGGCATGGAGGGCTGAGCCGTGCCCCGGGAGCAACGGCGCACACGCGGGGAGCAGGGCCGCGGGCGGGAGCCGGACCACAGGAGCACGCGCGAACCGGACCGGGAGCGCAAGCGGAAACCCTCCCCGTCCGGCAAGAAGCGCACCCACGGGGTGACCGCCCGCGACGCCGCCCGCAGCGCGGCACGTCAGGTGCGGGACCTCACCGGACGTGACCCCGAGGGGGTCACGTCACTGGAACGCCGTGAGGACAGCTGGGTGGTGGGCATCGAGGTGGTGGAGACCCACCGCGTGCCGGACTCCACCGACATCCTCGCCGAGTACCACGTCGAGGTGGACGACGAGGGCGAGTTGCTCTCCTACCGGCGGGACCACCGCTACTACCGGGGCCGGTCGGAGGAGCGGACATGAGTCAGAGCTCGGACTGGAACGTACCGTCCCGGCGGGCGGAGCCCTCCCGCGAACCGGCCCGCCGCGGCACCGAGCCGTCCAGCCTCGCCGACATCCTGGAACGGGTGCTGGACAAGGGCATCGTCATCGCCGGAGACATCCAGATCAACCTGCTGGACATCGAACTGCTCACGATCAAGATCCGGCTGCTGGTCGCCTCCGTGGACCGGGCCAAGGAGATGGGCATCGACTGGTGGGAGCACGACCCCACCCTCTCCTCCGGCGCCCGGGACGCCCTGGAGGAGAACGAACGGCTGCGGCGGCGCGTCGACGAGCTGGAGTCGGGCCATGACGCGGACAGGCCGGACGGGGAGGACGACCGGTGAACGAGCCCCACGCCACCTGGCTCTACGCGGTGACCACCGCCCCGGCCGAGGGCGGCGCCCTGGCGGCGCTCACCGGGGTGACCGGGGTGGCGGGCGAACCCGTACGCCTGGTCGTGGACGCGGGACTGGCCGCCGTCGTCGGCTCGGTACCGCTCAGCGACTTCGACGAGGACGCGTTGCGCGACCACCTGGAGGATCTGCGGTGGCTGGAGCGGACGGCCCGCGCACACCACCGTGTGATCAATGAGTCGGCCTGCCACGGGCAGGTCATCCCGCTGCGCTTCGCCACGCTCTACCACGACGACGACCGTGTGCGGGCGATGCTCGCCGAGCGCCGGGACGACCTCGCCGACACGCTCGGCCGGGTGTCCGGCCGGACCGAATGGGGTGTGAAGGCGTACGTCGACCCCCGAGCCTTCGTGCCCGCTCCGGCCGGGGACGCCGATGGCGGCGACCGTCCCGGGACCGCCTACCTGATGCGCCGCCGCGCCCAGCGGCAGGAACGGGAGACCGCGCAGGACCGTGCCGCCGAGCGGGCCGAGGAGATCAACACCGCACTCGCCGCGATGGCGGTGGCGACGGCCGCTCATCCACCGCAGGACACGGCGCTGGCCGCCTACGAGGGATGGATGGTGCTCAACCACTCCTACCTCGTACCCGACAGCGCCACGGAGGACTTCACCGCCACCGTGCACGCGCTCCAGGACCGCTACCCGGACATCGACCTGGAACTCAGCGGCCCATGGCCCCCGTACTCGTTCACCGCTCCCCCGGGGGAGGCACCATGACGCGCGCGGTCGAACGGCGGGAAGTGGCCCTGGTGGACCTCCTCGACCGGGTGCTGGCGGGTGGAGTGGTGATCGCCGGTGAGATCACCCTGACCATCGCCGATGTGGACCTGGTGCGGATCTCCCTGCGCGCCCTGATCGCCTCGGTGCGCGCGGAGGACCAGGACGGCGACGACGATGAGCGCTGACCGTGACCCCGCCGAAGGCGATCGCCCCGGCCACACCGCCCGGTCCGGGCCGTCCGGTGAGGTGCCCCGGCGGATCGAGGTGGACGAGGAGTCGGTGCGCCAGAGCCTGGCCGGTCTGGTGCTCACCATCGTGGAGCTGCTGCGCCAGCTCATGGAACGGCAGGCGCTGCGCCGGATCGACCAGGGCGGGATCAGCGACGAGCAGATCGAGAAGCTCGGACTGACCCTGATGGCGCTGGAGCGGAACATGACCGAGCTGCGCGAGACGTTCGGTCTCACCGAGGAGGACCTCAACCTCGACCTCGGCCCCCTGGGCCCGCTGCTGCCCCGTGACTAGGCCCTGTCCTGTCGACAGGGCCCAGCCGCTGCACCCATGCGGGGCAGTCGGCGTTGACACTCCCGTGCCCTGGGATTTCCATGGAGTGTGTGCGCCGAAGCGGTGTCGCGCACCGGCGCCTCACGAGCATTCCGGCTCCCCCACGGATCAGGACAGGAGGCGGCCAGCGATGAACGTCGGGAAGAAGATGGCCCACAAGGCCGAAGAGCTCAAAGGTCAGGCCCAGAAAGCGCTCGGCCGGGCCACCGGAAACCGTCGGCTCGAGACCGAGGGCCACGGCCATCAGGCCAAGGGCGGTATGAAGCAGGTCGGAGAGAAGATCAAGGACGCATTCCGGCGCTGAACGGGTGTTCCGCCCGCGGCGAGCGAGGCGCGCGGCGCGGAAGGAGGCCGGTCCGATGACGTCTGACGGTCCGTGTCGGGCGTGCTCACCCTCCTGGGTCGGTCTCACCACCCCCGATCTGCGCAGGACGCAGGACTTCTACAGCGCTGTCCTCGGCTGGACCTGGCGCCCCAGCCCGGCGGACCAGGGCTTCCGGCTCGCCCTCAGCGACGGGGAGCCGGTGGCCAGCGTCAGCGAGGCCTCGTCCGGCCTCCGTGCGGCTGCCCACTGGACGCCGTTCTTCGCCACCGACGGCGCGAACGACATCGCGGCACGGATCCACGAGCGCGGTGGCACGGTGGGTGTCGGCCCACTTCCCTTCGGTACCGGCCGGGTGGCCCTCGCCTCGGATGCGCACGGAGCGGTGTTCGGCTTCTGGGAGGGTGCGGTGTTCCCGGGCTGGCCGACCGGCCGTACCCCCATGCCCGCCTGGCTGGAGCTGCGCACCCGCGACACCTTCGCCGCCGCGCTCTTCTACGGCGAGATCTTCGGCTGGACCGCGGAGGGCGGCACCTGCACGGTGGAGTACGGGAACGAAGAGGTCGTCGTGCGGGAGTCGGGCCGCAAGGCCGCGGTGATCCGCGGTGGCGCCGTCGAGGAAGCGCCCGACCCCCGGGTGCGCCCCCGCTGGTGGGTGCACTTCCAGGTGGCCGATGTGGACGCCGCCGCGGCCGCCGCCACGGCGGCGGGCGGGACCGTCGTCGCGGGCCCGATCGCGTCCTCGCCCGGCGCGGAACGGGAGGCGACGGTGCGCGACCCCATCGGGGGCTCCTTCAGCATGACCGCCGGCTGACCCGGCCGTCCTGATCATCTCCTGATCGCCGCGTTTGCCCAGATGGGCCCGGGGCACCCGGGCCGGGAGATTCCGTCCGCCCCTCGTGACCAGGAGGTGCTCAGGTGAGTCAGCAGGAACAGCGTCATCCGGTGGAGCAGCATCCACAGCCGGAGTTCCCGCAGCAGGACCAGGCGCACCCCGGCGCGACGGAGGACATGGAACCCCGGCCCGACCACGGTGAGGACAGCTACGAGGGTCACGGGCTGCTGGAGAACCGGCGCTCGGTGATCACCGGAGGCGATTCGGGCATCGGCCGGGCGGTCGCCCTCGCCTTCGCCCGGGAAGGCGCCGATGTGCTCTTCACCCACCTTCCCGAGGAAGAGAAGGACGCCCAGGAGACGGTTCGTCTCGTCGAAGCAGCCGGGCGCCGAGCGATTCCCCTCCCGTGCGACATCCGCGAGGAAAGCGCATGTCAGCAGGTGGTCGACCGGGCAGTCGAGGCGTTCGGCGGCATCGATGTCCTCGTCAACAACGCCGCCTACCAGATGTCCCGCCCCGAGGGCCTGGAGGAGATCCCCACCGAGCAGTTCGACCGGGTGATGCGCACCAACCTCTACGCCATGTTCTGGCTGTGCAAGATGGCCCTTCCGCACATCCCCGAAGGCGGCAGCATCATCAACACCGCCTCGGTGCAGGCGTACAAGCCCAGTCCCCATCTGCTGGACTACGCCACCACCAAGGGCGCGATCGTCACCTTCACCCAGGGGCTGGCCGCGAACCTCGCCGAGCGCGGCATCCGGGTCAACGCCGTCGCCCCGGGTCCGGTGTGGACGCCCCTGATCCCCGCCACACTGCCGGACACCTCGAAGTTCGGCCTGCAGAGCCCCCTGAACCGTCCGGCTCAGCCCGCCGAGATGGCTCCCGCGTACGTGTTCCTGGCGTCGCAGCAGGCCAGCTACATCACCGCGGAGATCGTCAACGCCACAGGGGGCACCCCGCTGCCCTGAGCGGGCGGCTTGATGCCGTCGGCGGCTACACCAGGCGCATGGCAGACAAAGAGGGAGAATGGGTACATGAGCGGCACGCACCCTGACCCGGACCCTCGTCGCACCGCCGGTGACACGCCGGAGCCCGGTGGCACGGCCACCCCCGCGCGGGAGGCCCGTGACACGTCCGCCACCCCTCAGATGGACCTCAGCCACACGCCCGGCACCGACCAGGCGCACGGCGTACCCCCGGGCGAGACTCCCCCGGCCGAGGGAAGTACGGCGGGCGCCGGGCCACAGGAGACCTACAACCCCACGAAGGGCTGGGGCACGGCTCCCATCCTGGTCATCCTGGTCCTGGTGGCGTTCTTCGTCGCCTTCTGCGTGGCCTACGCGGTGACGGTGTAGCCGCCGAGAACGCCACGTCACGCTCCTCCTGACCCGTCCGCGCGTCGGGGTCCCGTACGCGTGACCCTCGCGAGTCGTCCCACGAGACCAGGACTGGGACCGGCGATGCTGGGAACCCCGGGAACGAATGTGGTGCGCGGGGCCCGCACCCTCGTATGCCCCGCCTCCGGTCGACGGGCGCGTATGCCCTCGCAAGGACGAGAGGAAGAACCTGTGTCACTCAAGGTGTCCGACTACATCCTCCAGCGACTGCGCGAGTGGGATGTGGAACACGTCTTCGGCTACGCGGGCGACGGTATCAACGGTCTGCTCGCCGCCTGGGGACGGGCCGACAACCAGCCCCGGTTCATCCAGTCCCGGCACGAGGAGATGTCCGCCTTCCAGGCCGTCGGCTACGCCAAGTTCTCCGGCCGCGTGGGCGTGTGCGCCGCCACCTCCGGCCCGGGCGCCATCCACCTCCTCAACGGCCTGTACGACGCCAAACTCGACCACGTCCCCGTGGTGGCCATCGTCGGCCAGACCAACCGCAGCGCCATGGGCGGCTCCTACCAGCAGGAGGTCGACCTGCTCAGCCTCTACAAGGACGTCGCCTCCGACTTCTGCGAGATGGTCACCGTCCCCGAACAGCTCCCCAACGTCATCGACCGGGCGATCCGCACCGCCTACGCCAAGCGCACCGTGACGGCCATCATCGTCCCCGCCGACGTGCAGGAACTCGACTACTCACCGCCCACGCACGCCTTCAAGATGGTGCCCTCCAGCCTGGGGATGTCCTCCTCGGCACCCGTCCCCGGCGCAGAAGACCTCGACCGTGCCGCCGAGGTGATCAACGCCGGGCAGAAGGTGGCCGTCCTCATCGGCCAGGGCGCCCGCGGGGCACGGGCGGAGGTCGAGGAGCTCGCCGAGCTGCTGGGCGCCGGGGTGGCCAAGGCACTCCTGGGCAAGGACGCCTTCCCCGACGACCTGCCGTACGTCACCGGGGCCATCGGACTGCTGGGCACCCGGCCTTCCTACGAACTGATGCAGGAGTGCGACACCCTCCTCGTCATCGGCTCCAGCTTCCCCTACAGCCAGTTCCTCCCCGAACTGGACCAGGCCCGCGCCGTACAGATCGACATCGACCCCTTCATGGTCGGCCTGCGCTACCCCTTCGAGGTCAACCTCGTCGGGGACGCCCAGCAGACGCTCAAGGCCCTGCTGCCCAAGCTCAAGCGCAACAAGCACGGCTCATGGCGGAAGAAGATCGAGAAGAACACCGCCCGCTGGTGGAAGGTGATGGAACGGCGTGCCGCCGTGGAGGCCGATCCCCTCAACCCCGAGTACGTCGTCCACGCACTCGACGCTCTCCTGCCCCACGATGTGATCCTGGCCGCCGATTCCGGCTCCGCCGCCAACTGGTACGCACGCCACCTGCGCCTGCGCGGGAGCATGCGCGGTTCGCTCTCCGGCACGCTCGCCACCATGGGACCCGGCGTCCCGTATGTCATCGGGGCCAAGTTCGCCCACCCCGACCGGCCCGCACTGGCCCTGGTGGGCGACGGGGCCATGCAGATGAACGGCATGGCCGAACTCATCACCGCCGCCAAGTACTGGAGGGACTGGCAGGACCCCCGGCTCATCGTCGCCGTCCTCAACAACCATGACCTCAACCAGGTCACCTGGGAGATGCGCGCCATGTCCGGCGCACCGCAGTTCCTCCCCTCCCAGTCCCTGCCGGACGTGGCCTACGCGGACTTCGCCCGCTCCATCGGCCTGGAGGGCGTACGGGTGGAGACACCGGACGCGGTGGAATCCGCCTGGCACAAGGCTCTCGGCGCCGACCGCCCCTTCGTCATCGACTTCCGCACCGATCCCGCCGTCCCCCCGATCCCCCCACACGCCACCCTCGACCAGATCGAGGCCGCCGCCGAAGCCATCATCAAGGGCGACAGCGACCGCACCAACGTGGTCCGACAGGGCGTCAAAGCCAAGATCCAGGAATTCCTCCCCGGCAAGAGCCACCACCACGAACGAAAGGACTGACACGCGGCGGGCCTCCCGCCATGATCAACTGGGCGGATAGGGAGAGTCCTTCAGGGTGCGGGCCAAGTGCACCGCGTTGACCGCCAGGGCCCGTGTCGACGCTTCGACGGCTTCCGGAGTCCGTTCGAGGTCCTGGTAGTCCGTACCGTGCTGCGCCTCGCCCACCCAGTAGGTGACCGCCCCCGGCGCCAGAGAGAATCCGAGGTCGTTGAGACCTTGGAAGAGGTCGGCGCTCACTTTGTGGGCGCCGTCCTCATTTCCGACGACGGCCACGATGCCCACCTTCCCGTAGGTCAGCTGCCGGCCCTGGTCATCGGTTTCCGAGATGTCGGCGTTGAGCCGTTCCAAGGTCCGCTGGCACAGACTGGAGGGGTGGCCGAGCCAGATCGGAGTAGCAAGGAGGAGGATGTCGGCCTCCATGACCTTCGCGTGCAGCGGACGTCGTGATCAGCGATACGGATCGTCTCACCCTGAACGCCGAGGTCGGCGAGCTCGCCCATGATCTGGTCCGCGAGGAGTTGACTGCTGGAACGAGCGGGCGACGGGTTGAGGGTGCAGACGAGCGCCGCGGCGCGAGTCATCACAGGCTCCTTGAAAGGGGAAGCTGTCATCGGCTTGCCGCAGCTCCCGATGTCGTTCAGGGCGTGAGGACAGCCTTGATCATGCCGTCTTCCTTGGCCTGGAAGGTCTTGTAGGCACGCGGCCCTTCTTCGAGCGGCAGCGTGTGGGTGGCGAAGTCGTCGACGCCGAGAGGATCGGCGTCGACGAGCAGCGGGAGGATGTCAGGTACCCATCTCTTGACGTTGGCCTGCCCCATACGCAGCTGGATCTGCTTGTCGAACATCGTCATCATCGGCATCGGATCGACAGCGCCTCCGTAGAGGCCAATGACCGAGATGGTCCCGCCCCGTCGAACGGCACCGACAGCCGCGTTGAAGGCCACCATGCTGTCCACCCCGGCCCGCCCCATCATCTTCTCCCCCAGCGCGTCGGGCAGCAGGCCGGCGAACTGCTGGGCCGCCTTGGCCAACGGCGCGCCATGGGCCTCCATGCCCACCGCCTCGATAACGGCGTCGCTGCCGCGGCCTCCGGTGAGGCCGCGGATTCCCTCGCCGAGATCCTTTCCGTATTCCTTCGCGTCCAGGACGTGCACCCCGCGGTCCCGCGCCCGCTCCAGTCGTTCGGGGACGAGGTCCACGCCGATGACTTCGCTCGCTCCCTGGTGCAGGGCGATGCGTGCGGCCATGTCGCCGATGGGCCCCAGCCCGAGCACCGTGACGGTCCCGCCTCGAGGGATGTCCGCGTAGGCAACGGACTGCCAAGCAGTGGGGAGGACGTCGGAGAGGAAGAGATAGCGCTGGTCCGGCGGGCCATGGGGCACCTTGACCGGAAGAGTGTTGCCGAACGGGACGCGGAGCAACTCCGCTTGCCCGCCCGGCACTTGCCCGTAGAGCTTGGAGAAGCCGAACAGAGCGGCGCCCGTCCCCCGCTCGGTGACCTGGGTCGTCTCGCACTGTGAGTGGAGCCCTCGGGAACACATCCAGCAGGTGCCACAGGAGATGTTGAAGGGCACCACTACCCGGTCTCCGACTTCCACGGCGGTCACCTCCGGCCCCACCTCCGCGACGACGCCCATCGGCTCATGGCCCAAGATGTCACCGGGCTCGAGGAACGGCCCGAGGACCTCGTACAGGTGCAGGTCAGACCCGCAGATGCCGGTCGATGTGATCCGGACGATGATGTCGGTCGGGTCCACGATCCGAGGGTCGGGGACGGTGTCGACGCGGACATCACGCCTGCCGTGCCAGGTCAAAGCCCTCATCACGTCTCCTTCGTGTCCCGGTGCCCACCTGGACGATGTACCCAGTCTGCTCATCATTGCTCCCGGTGTGCGCAGGCGCGCTAGCGACTGCGGAGGAGAAACGATCCCGCACCCTCGGTGCCGACGGCGGGTGACCGGGTACGCGGGGGGGCGCCGCACGACCGGCCTGCGACGGACCGAACCACCCTGCCAGGGCCCTGGTGCGCAGCGGCACGGGGGCGTGTCCCGTTGGGGCGGGGGCGGACTGGCGGGAGACTTGGCGCCTGGTCGCGCGCGGAAGCGGAGGGTGTGCATGGTCGGCCGCGCGAGTCAGGCGGAGCGGTCGGAAGCAGGCCCGCTCACTTGGATCGGTCAGTGGTTCCGCCAGGTGCTGGAGTCGGACGGCCCTGAACGTCATACGGCACTGTTGATCGTCGTGGAGGCCACCCGGGTGACGTCCACGAGGACACCGGCGCGGTGCGGTAGAGGTCAGTCCCCGGATCAGACCGTGAAACGGTCGGGCTCGGCGGCCTTCCAGTCAGCCGCCCAGGAGGCGGGCGGCTCGGCAAGCAACTGCCCCGGCTCGAGCCACTCGTACAACTGCTCGTAGGAGCGGTGGGTGTAGGGGTCGATGCGGCGGTGAAGCATATGAGGGCGCAGCTCCGCGGGGTCGGTGACACCCATGGACGCCATGATCTGCTGGGCACTGGCCACCGTGGCCTCCTGAAAGCGCCGCACACGACGTGTCTTGTCACCGACGTCGAGGGCTCGGGCTCGGCGGGGGTCTTGGGTCGTGACACCGGTCGGGCACGTGTTGGTGTGGCACCGCTGCGCCTGGATGCAGCCCACGGCGAACATCATCGCCCGTGCGGAGTTGGTGTAGTCGGCTCCCTGCACCATACGCTTGACCAGGTCGATTCCAGTGGCGATCTTGCCGCTCGCCCCGACCTTGACGCGATCCCGCAGCCCCACGCCGACAAGGGCGTTGTGCACCGTGAGCAGCCCCTCGGTGAGGGGGGCACCCACATGATCCGCGAACTCCAGGGGCGCCGCCCCGGTCCCTCCCTCGCCTCCGTCCACTACGATGAAGTCAGGCGTGGTGCCCTCGTCCAGCATGGCCTTGCACACCGCGAGAAACTGCTGACGAGAGCCCACGCAGAGCTTGAAGCCGATCGGCTTGCCACCGGACAACTCCCTCATCCGGGCGATGAAGCGAACGAGTCCGCGCGGGGTGGAGAACACACGGTGGTAGGGCGGGGAGACCACGGTCCGCCCTTCAGGCACGCCCCGGGCCCGGGCGATCTCAGCGTTGACCTTGGCTCCCGGCAGAACACCGCCGATACCGGGCTTGGCTCCCTGCGACAGCTTCAGCGACACGCACTTGACGTGGTCGTGTGCGGCCTTGTCGGCGAACGCCGCCGGGTCGAAATCGCCAGCCTCGGTCCGGCAGCCGAAGTAGCCGGTGCCGATCTCCCAGATGAGATCGCCGCCAGGACGGAGGTGATATTCGGACACGCCTCCCTCCCCGGTGTCGTGGGCGAACCCCCCAGCCGCGGCACCGCCGTTGAGGGCGAGGATCGCGTTGGCCGACAGCGACCCGAAGCTCATGGCCGAGACGTTCAGCAGCGCCATGTCGTAAGGGCGAGCGCAGCCAGGGCCACCGACACGCACTCGGGGCGGCGTGGACGGCACCGCGCAAGGTGCCATCGAGGGAACGAGGAACTCGTAGCCTGGCTGATACACATCACGTTCCGTGCCAAAGGGCTCCTCCGCATCCGTGCCCTTCGCGCGCTCGTAGACGATGCTGCGCACATCCCGGTCGTAAGGGCGCCCGTCATAGTTGCGTTCGATGAAGTACTGCTGGAGTTCCGGACGTATCCGTTCCAGGAGAAAGCGCGCATGGCCCAGAACCGGATAGTTGCGCAGCACGGAGTGGCGCCGCTGCAGCAGGTCCCACGTACCCAGCAGACCCAGTAACGCAAGGGTGAGAGCGGCGAACAGCCAGTACGGCGAGCTGCCCACCGCCGCCACCGCGGCCACGAGGGCGGAGCCCAGGGTCAGGACGATGATTCCAACACGTATCACCTCAGACGCATTGCCCGGTTCACGTCCCCCATGCGCCTCCGGGCCTTTCCGGGACCAAGCATGGACCTCAACCAGCCGACGGGAGCGTCACACACCCAGGGAGGGTTGGCCGGGAGAGGGGGACGCCGCACGGGGCGCCAGGTGGCCACGAGCGCGGTGGCAAGGAGGAGTTCGGCGATGTCACCGCCGTAGTACATCAGCTCCGCCGCGCTCCGGACTTCGACAGCCGGGGCGGCGATGTCGATCCAGAACCCTCCATACATCAACTGCGAGACCACGGCGTGCACAGCGATGGCGCAGCCGAGCCACATCAGACGGACCGGGACCCGCGGGCGACTGGCGGCCGGATCGGGGCCGGCGATGACGTGGGTGAACAGACACCCCGACAACAGGAAGTGGGCGTGCGTCAGCCACCCTCCGGTCGAGGAGTCCATGGCGGCTTGGTGGAGCGGGGTGAAGTACAGCGCCACAAGGCTGCCGGGGGCCAGCAGCAGGGCAGTGGCCGGGTGTCCCAGCACTCTGGCGGGGCGGCTGTGCAGGACGGTGGTGAGCCGTCGGCCCTGCGGGGCGGAGAGATTCCGCAGCAGCAGGGTGACAGGAGCGCCGAGGACCAGCGCCAGCGGTGCGTACATGCCGATGAGCAGGTGCTGCGCCATGTGGCCACGGAAGTCGGTGTGCGCGAAGGGAGCCATGGGCGGCAGCAGTGCTACGGCCAGCAGCGAGAGGCCCGTCGCGAACGAGGCTGAACGCCACTGGCTCCAACCCCGCGCCGGATTGCGCGACCTGGCCCGATGAGCCAGCCGAAGATAGCCACCGGCGCACATGAGCAGGATCACGGCGGGCAACACGACGACCAGCACATCGCTGCCCGCCGCGTGGCCGGTGTGAGGGTGGCCGCTCACCGGCCGGGCCGCCCGGTGAGCCCGGCACCGGAGACCTCGGGATCGAAGAAGCGCCCGCCCTGCTGGAGCGCATGGCCACCGACGAGCAGCAAGGCCCCCAGCACGAGGAAACCGATGTCCCACCACATCTGGTGGGGGCCGCCGTGCACATGATGGATTCCGAGAAGGTGGTGGTCCAGTACCCCTTCGACGAGGTTGAACAGGCCCCAGCCGACCAGGATCCATCCCCATAGCACCCGGGAGGCCCATACACGGCGTCGCTGATGGGTCACGCGCGCATACAGGACGGCCAGGCCGGTCAGAACGGCGAGCCAGCACACGGTGTGGAAAATGCCGTCCCAGACGGTGTTCATCTCCAGTCCGGAGACGGTATGCGGGCTGTAGTACTTCACTCCGATGTGGTCGTGGTCGGTACTGGTGAGCATGTGGTGCCACTGCAGAAGCTGGTGCAACAGGATGCCGTCGACGAACCCGCCGAGCCCGATCCCCAGAAAGATGGCGGGAAGCCGAAGGCTGCGTGGTGCGTCCACTTCTGGTAATGCCTCGTCAGCGGGGCTGTCCATCCCTGTCTCCTCTCCTGTCACCGGGCCTTGCGGCACCTGACTCGCCACCAAGCGAGCGGACGGCCCGTTCAGTGCGTTTCCCACCGCGGCAGCTGGTCTCACTCGGCAACGAAAGGTCACCCGTTCCGAGTACGGACCTGGCCGCGTCCCGCGTTCCCGAAACCTCACGCAGGAAACGAGGTGGCGAAGGACCAGCCGCGTTTCCTCACGCCATGCGCAGTGAACCCTGTGCTGTCGCAGTCCCGACCACAGAGGGTTCGATGACCCACCCTGGAGGCACGATGACTCCCGCCCGAAGCCCGGTCGCGCGTGCCTGGCGACGCTGGAGGCGTCCACGTGACCTGTGGGTGTCACGGAACCCCGGGAACGTGGAAGACACCAATCGGCGGTTCCTGATGTACGGGATGCTGCCGCTGTGGTTCGTACCGGCCGTCGCCGACTGGATCATGCACCGGCGGACCCGGATCCAGGAAACCTCCGGTACGCGCGAGTCGGCACTCCACGCGCTGATGATGGCCGAAGCGGGCGTCCCCGTGGCGATGGGGCTGCTGGCACGGATCAACCCCCTTGTGCTCTCGGTGATGGGAGGAGCGGCTCTCGCGCACGGTGCCACTGCCCTATGGGACGTCAGTCTGGCCACCGGAGAGCGCTGGGTACATCCGGTGGAACAGCACATCCACAGCTTCCTGGAAGTCCTGCCGCTGTCCGCGCTGGCATTCACTTGTGTCAGAGCGGGCAGGGCACGTGCGGCGGAGGGGCGCTAGCGGCCGGGGCGCTCGCGGACCACGCCGACGAGTCCCTCGCCGGAGAGCCTCCGCAGTACACACACGTGATACCTGGTACCCTCAGCCCGCGCCACCGGACCACCCGTAGCGGACCATGCGCCGGCACGCCATGACCATCCACTAGCGCATTTCAAGGGAGAGGATCTCCCAGAGGACTACGTGCCGGCACCGGTGCCTTCGTGACCGCGGTGCCGGCGGCGCCGTGGACACGAGGTTCCGACCGGATGGGCGCTTGTCGAGTTCCGCGCCCGTTGGTCGGCCGCTTCCGCAACGCGCGACGGCCGAGGGGGCGCTCAACGGGTGTCGACGATGCCCCCGGTGACGGCGATGACCTCGTCGGTCCCGGAGCGACCACGTTGGCGCGCACGCCACGCTGTGCCAGGTGCGTTGCGATCGACTTGGTGAACGTGATCAGCGCGGCCTTGGACGCGGCGTAGCCAATCATCGTGGCACTGCCCTCGAGCGCGCGTCCAATGCCGGAATCCCCACCCGTGATGAGAGCGATCTTTTCATGCTATCTGCCGCTGGCGCTGTACTTCGCGGCCTGGTACCGCGGAGCCGTATGCATGTCGGTCTCCAGGCCCGGCCGTTTCTGCTAGTCCGCGTCGTAGGGCGGGGCCGGTTCAGAGACGACCTGCTGGGCTGCGCTTTCGTGCTCGCGACGCTGCACGGCTTCCCTTCCCATGAGGTCTTCCACATTTTCCACGCGGCCGTTGGGCCGGTGCCCACGGCCGCGTCGTACGGTGCGCGTACCGGGTGTCCGCTACCGAGCCCGGCACATCAAGCGATCCGCAGAGGGACAGAGCGCCCCGGCGCCATCTCCACCGCTCTGCCGTTCAGGTGAAGCGCCGGGGCACGGTGGGATACGAATCAGAGCTCGGGAACGGATCCAGGGGTCGTCGTCCCGAGGAGATCGCATGTCGTTCAATCCGCTCGAACAGCGTGGGATCCCGCTGGACCGCCAGATGCGTACGTGGCGGGAGCTGGATGTCCCGCCCATCGACCCCGATCGTTGTGATCCCTACACCCGCTGCCGGATCATCGCGATGAACGGGATTGAGGTCGAGGCGATTCTCTTCAGCCATCAGATGGCTCGTCATATGCCGGACATGGAGGTGAAGCGGGAACTGGCCCGTGTCCGCGCTGTCGAGGCACAGCAGCAAAAGGCGGTGAACTGGTTGCTGCCGGGGGTGGCGTCGGTGCTGGAGACCACAATCGCCTATGAGCAGGTGGCGGTGGAT
The DNA here is from genome assembly GCF_056431485.1 of Streptomyces sp. NPDC045899. Lineage (NCBI taxonomy): Bacteria > Bacillati > Actinomycetota > Actinomycetes > Kitasatosporales > Streptomycetaceae > Streptomyces > Streptomyces sp. NPDC045899. The sequence goes on along the minus strand of NZ_JBWKKP010000012.1, from coordinate 67,378 downwards.
CTGACGGCGTGGGTGGCTCGTATGGAGCCGGATCCGTATCTGAAGCAGGCGTACCAGTTCGGGCTGCTGGAGGATTTCGATCATCTGTACCGGTACGCGAATCTGTACGAGATGATCGAGCACCGGAAAGCGGAGGAGATCGTGCAGGGGGTCACGGAGGTCATGCCGGGCCGCCCGACCCCGTATCACCATCGCGATCCGAGGGACAATGTCCGCGAGCCATATGACCGGAATCGGGTAGACCCGCTCTCCAAACTGCACGCGCTGACGATCATGGCTGCCGAGCAGCAGACCATGAACTTCTACATGAACGTCGGTCCCCAGTACATGGAGCCCATCGCACGCCAGCTCTACCAGGAGATCGGCCTCATCGAGGAGGAGCACGTCACCCACTACGAGTCCCTGGTCGACCCGGGCGAGACGTGGTGGGAGCGACTGGTCAACCACGAGTACAACGAGTGCTACCTCTACTACTCCTTCATGGAGCAGGAGCCGGACGCCAGGGTGAAGGCCATCTGGGAGCTGCACCTGAACATGGAGCTGGAGCATTTGCGCATCGCCTGTGACCTGATGCGACGCCATGACGGCCGCGAGCCCGAAGAGGTCATCGCTCCCGAACTTCCCAACGTACTGACGTTCGAGCCCAACAAGGCCTATGTGCGTGAGCTCCTGGGCACGCAGATGGATCTGACAACGCTTGGCGCGGGATACGTACGCGAAGCGCATGAGCGCTTCGAGGCCATGCAGGCACAGCTCAACAACGGTGATCAGCCGGCGAGCGCGCGTGTGATGGAGCAGCACCGCGAGACGTTCGGCCGCGAGTACCGGCTGGAGACCGAGGGCGAGCACCCGGACCCCATCCAACGCTCACGCACCTGATTCGGCCGCAGAGACCTGGAGCAGATCGTGATGCACGACGTGCGAAGCAATGCCGCGACCGACATGGACGACGTGGTGGGGTTGTTGATGCGCCAGCACGGTGACATCCGCAACCTCTTCGATGAGGTCGAGCGGTCCCGGGGGGACGCGCGGCGGGATGCGTTCCGCAGGCTCGTCCGCCTCATGGCCATCCACGAAACCGCCGAGGAAGAAGTCGTGCACCCCGCGGCACGGCGTTGCTTCGACGGCGGCGCGAGCGTCGTCGAAGACCGGCTGCGGGAGGAGAAGCAGGCCGAGGAGAAACTCAGCCAGCTCGACGGCATGGACCCCGACGACACCGGGTTCATGCCGCTCCTCCGCGAACTGCGCACGGAGGTCATGGAGCACGCGCGTTCCGAGGAACGCTACGAGTTCGCCCAGCTGCGGCGACGACTCGACCCCGGGTTGCTCATCGCGATGGCCAAGGCCGTCAAAGCCGCCGAAGCGACCGCTCCCACCCATCCGCACCCGGGCGTGGAGTCGGCGACGAAGAACGTCGCCGTCGGACCGATGGCAGCGATGATCGACCGCACTCGGGACACCGTCCGCAAAGCCATGGGCAAAGACGGCTGACCACGACGGATCGGCGGGGGCCACTCAGCCCGCACAGCAAGTGGCCCCAGAGGTCCGCCCCCTACGAGAGCTGAGCACCCTACTGTCGGCCGCGCCCGGAGATGTAGTCACGCACACGGTCCACCAGCCCCACGCCCGGCGCGAGCAACTTGTTGGCCGGTGGAGTGTTCGGAGCATGGAGATGAGGGCGGGTAGGAGCGCTCTTCTTCGTCTGCCGGACCTTGTTGCCCAAGTCTTCGAGGACGTAGGGGTGCACATAGTCACGGAGCTGTGCGAACAGGCGGTTCTCCTCGTCCCGGATGTGGGCGGTCACCTCGGTGCGCAGCTTCACCATCAACCGGTCGGAAGGCAGCTCACCGCCCTTGTGACGCTCGAGGTCGTTGAGGAGCTGTTCCACTCGCGCGTGGTCGGCCAATTCCTTGTCCGCCAGCGCGTCCCCCTCCTCCAGATGCTCACGGACCGCCGGGTACAGATACGCCTCCTCGGCGACAGAATGCCGCACCAGCTCGACCGTCAGCGCGTCCGCCAGATGCTTGCGATCGTCACTGGCAGGAGGGGTTTCCTCGAAGCGCTTGAAGGCCGCTCGACCTCGCGGTGGTCGGCGGTCAGCTCCGCGATCAGATCGTCACCATGCTTCATACCGTTTCGCCTCTTCCCGTGCGGTCGGCACCTCCGTTTGCCCCACCATGGGCTCCCCCGTCCTCGGCCGTTCAGGAAAGGGCGACGGCCAACTGCTCACGTTCCATCCACGTGGATCACTTCGGTCGGATCCCCGACCTCCCCCTCGCCAGGGTCGATGACACGCAGCATGGCGCCAGAAGACGCCGCCTCGGTGAAGCGCCGCAACCAGCCCTTCTCTCCCAGCCAGCCCGCGAGGGCGCATCGGTGAAGGCCACGGGCGCGGCCGACCCCACATTCACACTGAGGATCCTCATGAGGACGTCAATCCGAGGAGAGGGCCCGGAGGAGACCCCCGACCTTCGGGTCGGGGAGGACACGGGCGACATCGGCCTGGGCGACCATGCCGACCAGGTCATGGCCGTCGATCACGGGCAGGCACCTGACCTTGTGGTTGATCATGGTGGTCAGGATCTCCTCTGCGCCGCCATCGGCACCGATGGTGACAGCTTCGCCCTGGGCGAGTTCGCCCGCCTTGATCCGGGTGGGATCGTTGCCCTTGCCGAGCACCTTGACCACGATGTCGCGGTCGGTGATGACACCCTTGAGCTTGCCGTCGGTGCCGCAGACAGGCAGGGCGCCCACACTCAGGCGGGTCATCTTGCGAGCGGCCTCCAGGGCACTGTCCTCGGAAGCGGCGCACTGCGCGTCGGGGGTCATGATCTCACGAGCGGTTGTCACGATGGGTCCGCCTTCCGCTCGTCCAGTCGTGCTCACGGGCGCACTGGCCCCCTCAGCACTCGCTGCGACAGCGATTACTTGCCACGCCCGGAAACGAAGTCCCGAGCGCGGTCGACCAGGCCGACGCCGGGGGCGAGCAGCTTGTTGCCCGGCGGGGTGCTGGGAGCGCCGGGATGGGGCCGGGTCGGGGCCACCTTCTTCGCCGTACGGACCTTCTCGCCCAGGTCCCCGAGGACATCCGTGGAGCAGGCACCACTCAGCTGGACGAAGAGGTTGGTCTCCTCGTCCCGGACGTGGGAGGTGACCTCGGCCTCCAGCCGGGCGATGAGGCGGTCGAACTCCTGGTCGTCCGCCGTCTGTCCCTCAAGGACCTTGAGCAGTTTCTCCACCTCGGCGTGATCAGAGATCTCCCTGTCGGCCAGGGCGTCGCCCCCAGGAAGATGCTCGCGAACGGCGGGGTAGAGGTACATCTCCTCTGCGACGGAGTGTCGCACCAGCTCGATCGTCAGCTGGTCGGTGAACTTCTTGCGCTCGTCGGCCGACGGCGCGTTGCGGATCTGGTTGAACAGTTCTTCGACCTCGCGGTGGTCGGTGGTCAGTTCCTCGATGACGTTGCCACCATGGCCCATGTCCTCAGCACCCTTTCGCTGTCTCATGTGTCGTCCGGCACCCGTTCCATGCCAGTGGCTGCCACGGGTGCCCACCGCCCGCGGGCCCCGAAACATCCTGCGGCCCGATGAGTCCGAATCGGTGACGGCCGCCAGGTCACAGGCAGGGGCATGGGCCGGGGCCGCGGGGGAACCCGGAGGTTGCCGAATGACAGTGCGCTGGAAGGAAACCCCATGCTGATGGCTCATCCCGCGGTACTGACCGACCTCGTCGCCCAGTACGAGGCATTGCACGCGCTGCACGCGAGTGAGGGCGGACCGGAGGCACAGCAGCGACTGGATGACGTCTCGTACACCCTGTGCGTGGCCACCGGCACCCGGGACGTGGACGCCGCCCTCATCGCCGCCCGCCATCGGTTGCCGGGCGCTCGACCCCGAGATGATTCAGCACTCTCCGTGGACGCCGTGTGACGCAATGAATCGGTGCGTCGCCGCCACCTGGCGAGGGATGCGGCGCTGAGGGATTGGCGGCCACCTGGCCGACGGACTCGTTTCCGCGATCCCGCCCGGGGAACACGGGGAGTGATTGACTCCGCGGGGTCCGCAACCATCGGCCACCGCCAGCACATGTCGACCAGAATGGAGGCTTGGCGATGTTCCGCGCACTGGCAGACGTCTTCCGGTCCATCGGTGGCGCCGTCGCCACCGTCGTCACTCTCCCCTTCCGCGCCGTGGCACGCCTCTTCGGGGGCGCTTCCAGCTCCGCCCGCGGCCGCCACTAGCATGCGCTTGGCCGACCGCTCACGCAGTCGTTCCTCGCGAGGGATGTTGCATCGCACGCCGTCTTGCACCACACCACACGGATGCCATCGCGATCTGTGGGTACTCATGGCGGATGATGCTGATGGCCCCTCCTGGGGTGTACGCGCCGCAGCACGACACGTGGCTGCTGGTCGAGGCGCTGGAGCGGGAAAGTATCACCGGTGAGACCACCGTCCTGGACGTCGGGACCGGTAGTGGGGCCTTGGCCCTCACCGCGGCACGTCGCGGCGCGAGCCGCGTGACTGCCGTCGACGTATCGGCGCTGGCGGTGGCGACGGCCTGGGTCCGTGCCCGGCTGGAAGGGTTGCGTATCCAGGTGAGGCGGGGGGATCTGCTGACTCCGGTGGCCAGGCACCGTTTCGATCTCATCGTCGCCAATCCCCCCTATGTACCCTCTCCAGACCGCCGCAGCGGCCGTGCGGTGGCGTGGAACGCCGGGATCGACGGCCGGGCACTGATCGACCAGATCTGCCGGGACGCACCGCCGCTGTTGCGCCCCGGAGGTGTACTCCTCGTGGTCCACTCCGCGCTGTGCGGGGTGGGACGGACCGTGGAGCGGCTCGGGCGGGCGGATATGTCGGCGGCCGTGGTCGACCGCCGTCGCATCCCCTTCGGGCCGGTGCTGCGTGAGCGGGCCGCTTGGCTGGAGGCCCGCGGGCTGATCGGACCGGACGAGGCAATGGAAGAGCTGGTGGTGATCCGTGCCGAACAAACACGACGACAACGCCGGGACGCGTCCGGAAGACCTCACATGCGAGGGGTATGAGCCCGCCGTCCGCGTGAGGCTGGGGACGGACGGCCCGATGCTGATCGAGGGCCCCGTTGAGGTGGCGCTGCCCGACGGCCATGTGGTCCGCTCCGACCGCTTCACCGCCGCCCTGTGTCTGTGCGGCCGCAGCGCACGCTACCCGTGGTGCGACACCAGCCACCGGCGCCGTACACCGAGGTCACAACGGAAGACGCAGTGAGGAACGGTTCTCACGCCACGCGTCCATCAGCTGGGCGGAGAGCCGGTCCTCCAGGAAAACGGTGGCGTCCACACCGAAGGCGACCTCAGCTGCGAGGCCGGGTTCATCGCGCAGGAGGCCCTCGACCACACGGTGCCGCACAACCTGCTCGTGCACCGCGTCGGCCTCGACATGCTCGGTGTAGAAGAACACCGCCGCCTCCCCCGCCCCGATGCGGCGCAGGGCCTGGGCCATCCGGTCCGAGGAGGGCGATGAGGTGATCTCCACCGTCGCGAAGTGTCCCACCAGGGCACCGCGCAGCGCGCGGTGCAGTCCCAGCAGCGACATCAGATTGACCACGGCCAGCATCTGCGCCGAGGCGGCATCGAGATAGCCGTTGTACGTCGGGTCCAGATCCAGGTCGGTCATCAGGTCGGCGAACAACCTGGCGTGCACGCGCTCCCCGCGTCCGGCGCCGAACTCGTCGTACTCCACCGCCGCCATGGCCGCCTTGGCCTCACCCCGCAGTCGCGGGATCACCCACACATGCGGATCTGCCTCCTTGAGCTGGTAGAGCGAACGCTGGACGATGTATTCACGCAGCTGCCAGGGCTCCCCCTCCTCCCTGAGGTAGTGGGAGACCCCTGAGCCGTCGCCCGACTCCGCAAGCAGCTCCGCCAGGGCGCCCGTCACCTCGTCGTGCTCGGACGCGTCGGCGCGCAGCGCGTCAAGAAACCGTCGCTCCAGGGCCTGGCGCAACCGCAGCAGGTCCGGGTCCCATTCCCAGGCGTCGTCCACCTCCGCGAACCCCTGGTAGTGGAGCTCGTAGCAGAGATACAGCGCGAGCTGGAGGTCGTCCCCGTAGGGGTCCGCCTCCCCCGGTGTGGGAACGGCGGGCGGTGTCGTCTTCCCGGGCACACCGCGGAGAGCGTTGACGAGGTTGTCGGAGACTTCTCCCCGCCCAGTGGGCAACGGCATCAGGTACTCCTTCCCGGGCAGACGGCACTCTGCCGGGGCGCCCGAGGGCCTCTTCACACGGACGAGTACCCCGGTACCAGGAAATCTCCCGGTCATGCCCCGCGCGACGGGGCGGGCCCGCAGACTCTGGCGGTACCGGATGGCTCGATGGCCTCCGCGGAGCCATGCCAGGCGCCCGCCGGAGGCGCGTCGCCTTCGCCGTCACTCCCGCGGGAAGAACGCACCATATGGTGATGTGGGTCATTTCGGTGGTTCTGGCCTTCACGGTACGGTGACCGCCGCCCCGCCCGTCCCTCGTGCGGTGGGGCCGGTACCGGGTGAGAGCCCGGCCTCTCACGGGACCCGAGGTTGACCAGTTGATCATGGACCTGTCACCCATTATCGCCGCGACCGCCCAGTGGCTGGTCCGCGCCTATCCGCCGGCGGACGGAACGATGAATGCCGCGCTCGCCGACGCCCAGGCCCGCCAGGCCGTGACAGTGGCAGCCTGGCTGCGGTACCCGACAGCCGCCGATGCCGCGCTGGTCGCGATGGCGGGGCCAGGCGGCTCCAGTCGGCTGGACCGGATCCTGGGAGCCGGTGACCCCGAGGAGGCCCCCGATGCCATCGAGGACGCCTGGCGGACCTGGGTGGACGAGGTGGTGGCGAGCTGGGCCCTCAGTCTGCTCGGTTCACCCGCCCTGGCGGCTGCGGCGGTGGCGGCACTCTCCGACTGCCCGCACGCCTTCCCCGCCCCCGTCGAGTTCCGCAGATTGACGACCCCGGACGCGCACGACTGCCGCGCGACGCCCCTGCTGCGCCACCCTGACTTGATAGCGCCGGTCGCCGACCTCCACCACGCCCAGCTGCTCGCCCGACTCCACGGGGGCCTCCTGCCCAGTGGGGCGAACTGACGCAGGTCGAGGCCCCGGGCGACGTGGGGCCCCTGACCCCGCCTCGGCGGAGCGTCGGCACCACCGCCCTTACGGCCGGGCGAACAGGCCGGGCCCGAGCGGCACCGCTCCGAAGGATCGGCACCCGGCCCGGCCTGACGAACCCCTTCGATGTACGAAGGTCACCTCGTGAACGCCCGGAGTCGTCAGCGGGCTCGGGTGTGTCACTCGGCTGGACGGGCACCCGACGCACACCGATGGAACGACACGAGAGAACCGAGCGCGGCGAATGAAGAGCTCTGATGAAAGCTCTGACCTGGCATGGCAAGGCCGACGTGCGAGTCGACACCGTTCCCGACCCAGCGATCAACGAACCGACCGATGCGATCGTCAAAGTGACGAGCACCGGGTTGTGCGGCTCCGATCTGCATCTCTACGAAGTCCTCGGTCCCTTCCTCGACCAGGGCGACATCCTCGGCCATGAACCGATGGGTATCGTCGAAGAGGTCGGCCCAGCGGTGACCGCCGTGCGCCCGGGTGACAGGGTCGTGGTGCCTTTCAACGTCTCCTGCGGCACGTGCTTCATGTGCGGCCAGGGTCTGCAGTCGCGGTGCGAGACGACGCAGGTGCACGCCCACGGCACTGGCGCGTCCCTGTTCGGCTACACCAAGCTCTACGGTCACGTGCCCGGCGAGCAAGCCGAATATCTACGGGTGCCGTTCGGGAACACCCTCCCCATCAAGGTCCCCGACGGGCCACCGGACGACCGCTTCGTCTACCTCTCCGACGTCCTGCCGACAGCCTGGCAGGCCGTCGAGTACGCCGCCGTACCACCGGACGGCAGCCTCGCCGTCCTGGGGCTGGGACTCATTGGGGACGCACCCGCATCGCCGCCCACCGCGGTGTGGAGACGGTGATCGGCGTCGACCTGGTACCGGAACGCCTGGAGCGAGTACGCGGGCGCGGTGTCCACACCCTCGACCTGTTCGACAAGCAGATCAACCTACGCATGGGCCAGGCCAGCGTATGGCGCTGGGTCGAGGACCTCCTGCCCCTGGTCACCGACGGCGACCCGCTCGGCGTCGAGGACTTCGCCACCCACCGGCTCCCCCTGGCCAAGGCACCGGATGCGTACGAGATGTTCCAGAAGAACACGACGGCGTCGTGAAAGTACTGTTCACGCCCTGAGAAACGCCGGTGTCACGGCAGGCTGCCCCGTTCGCAGATCTGACGCGCGACCTCACGGAGCTCGATCACCTGGCGGGTGGTAATGGCCTGTTCCATCTGGGCCTGGGTGCGTGCTGCGGAGAAAGCGACGGCCGCGTGGGAGGCCAGCAGCCACCCGGCCATCTCACTGACCCCGGTGAACGCGCCGGGCTCACGGGAGTAGAGGTTCAAAGCCCCCAGGTCCTCCTCCTCGGGGAAGAGCAGAAAACCCATCATGCTGCCCACGCCCAGCAAACGGGCCTGCGGAGCGTAGTGGGGCCATCGCAATTGTTCCCCTGTGAGGTCGGGAATGTGGAACACTCGCTCTCCCAGCGAGCTGCGAGCCGCGTCGAAGCACGGCCCCTCCCCCAGCCGCTCCTGAAGCTGGTCGCTGTCGATGACCAGTTGATGGGTGGGGGCGAGTGACTCCACCCTTATGCCCTCCAGCACAAGAATGCCGGCCGCGTCACAGCCCTCCACCAGTTCGGTGGCCGAGGCAGTGATCCGGGCGAGGGTGCCACTCACCGAGTCCTGGGCCAGCAGGTCCCGCGCAATCGACGCCATCTGCTGCGCGAACCGACCCCAGTCCAAAACGTCCTCCCGCCGTCTCGGCGTGCGTGAACGTGCCTCGCCCCCGGCTTCGCACGCGAGGCCCGCTCCGCTCAGCCCCATCGGCCGATGGACCGTCTGACTCCAGTCGGCAGGCGGCTCTAGGGTCGTTCTCCCACTCCGGTCGCCACCTCACGAGCGCGGCCCGCGAGTGAGTCGGCGTCCAGCGGTGCGGTGGCGCCACCCGCACCCTGCCGCAGCCCGCACAGAAACTCCTCCACCGCCTCGGTGGCCGTGCACCGGGGTTCCCAGCCCAGCTCCTGGCGGGCGCGCGAGGTGTCCATCAGCGGGACCCTCAGCACCGCGTCGAAGAGTTCCACGGAGGCCGGTGCCAAATGCAGCTTCCAGGCACCCGCGACACCGGCGCGCAGCAGGACTCGGGGCACGCGAAGCACCCGCGCCCCAAATATCCTTGCCAGTGTCGCCGCGTCCACCGGTGGCTCTGCCGCGATGTTGAACGCGCCCCGTACGTCCTGGGTGACAGCGGCACGGTAGGCCGCGGCGGCGTCCTCGGTGTGCAGCACCTGGAAACGCAGACCGGGCACGTCCGGGACGACCGGCACCAGGCCCGGCCGCACCAGGCGGCCCGGCACCAGGGGCCCGCCGAAGAGCCTGCGCTGCTGGGAGGCGGACTGCCGCTGGAAGAGAAACGCAGGGCGCATCCGCGCCACGCGGAGGTCCGGATGCCGCTGTTCGAAGGCGTCGAGGAATCGCTCCAGATAGGCCTTCTCACGTGTGTACGCGGCCTCCGGCCAGCCATGGGTGGGCCAGGACTCGTCGACCGTGCGACCCTTCGGGCCCGGCGAGTACGCTCCCACCGAGGAGGCGTACACCAGAGCGGGAACGTTCGCGGCGGCCACCGCCTCGAAGACACGGACGCTGCCCAGCACATTGCTGCGCCATGTGGTGACGGGGTCGTGTGTGGGCTGGAACAGCCAGGCGAGGTGCACCACCACGTCCGCGCCGCGGAAGTGAGGCACGAGGTCCACCTCCGGGTCACCGAGGTCCACACCTCGCCATTCAGTCCTCTCCGGCGTCCAGTCCGGGACACGGCGCGCGAGTCCCAGGAGCGAGGAGACGGCCGTCTCCTCGCCGAGCGCCCGGACCACGGCGGAGCCCACATTGCCGGTGGCTCCCACCACGACCACCCGCAGACCGCGTGCCTTCGGATCCTTCCCCTTGTGTGCGTCGGTACGGCTCCCAGCAGCAGTCATCAGCCACCTCTCCCTGACGGCGAACGGGCGAGCGGGCCCCAGTGCCCGTGCTCGGCGTGGACGTCCCCGGCACCCGACTCCGCTCCCTCGTCGGCGGGTCCCGGGCTGCCGCCCCCTCCCAATGTGCCATCGGCGCCGCCCGGCAGCCACCGAGTCTGCGCTCCATCGTCATCGCCTCCTTCACCGACGACCGGTACGCCGATGACATGCACTACGTGGGGGGCGCGCTGCTGTCGGACAACCTGGCCGAGGCGGGCACCATGTACGCCTACGCCACCTGCCCACCGGACCCGGCGGTGGTCGGCGAGCGGTGGCACGAGATGTGGCACGAACGACTGGAGCACACCCGCCCGTGGGTGCTGGAGTGGCTGCGCCACCAGCGCCGCGACGACTATTGGCGGCACGCCTCGGTGTGCGGGGGCTACCGGGCCGTGCGCTGCCCGGTCCTCGCCTCCAGCGGCTGGGATGATGGATACTCCAATGCCGTCACACGCCTGCTGAGCCGCCTGGACGTGCCCCGGAAGGGGCTGATCGGTCCGTGGTCCCACAATTCCCCCACCTGGGCGAGCCTGGCCCCGGCATCGGGTACCTCCAGGAGGTCGTGCGCTGGTGGGACCGCTGGCTCAAGGGTGCCGACAACGGCGCGATGGACGGCCCCATGCTGCAGGCGTGGATGCAGGACAGTATGTCGCCCTCCACGTCGTACGAGGAGCGGCCAGGACGCTGGGTCGGCGAGCCCGACTGGCCCTCCCTCATGTCACACCGACCGCCCACCCGCTCACCCGGCACCGCATCGGTGCGCCCAAAGAGCCGTCGCCCAGCGAGGCGACGGGGCGCGAGCCGGAGGCGGCCGAGGCAGTGACCGTGCAATCTCCGCTGCCCGTTGGCCAGTTCGCCGGAAAGTGGGCCTCCTGCAACGCGCCCCCGGACCTGCCCTACGACCAGCGTGAGGAGGACGGTGGCTCACTGGTCTTCGACACCGACGACCTCACCGAGCCCGTGGAAATCCTCGGCTCGCCCTCCGTGGAGCTGGAGCTGTCGGTCAGCGAGCCGGTCGCCATGGTCGCCGCGCGGCTGTCCGACGTGGCGCCCGATGGGCGTCCACCCGCGTCACCTGAGGGCTGTTGAACCTCACCCACCGCGACGGCACCGGCGCGCCCGAACCCCTGGAACCCGGCCTCCGCTACCGGGCCACGGTGCACCTCAACGGCGTGGCTCAGGCTTTCCCCCGCGGGCATCGCATCCGGCTGTCGCTCTTCACGTCGTACTGGCCGCTCGCCTGGCCCCCGCCGCGGCCGGTCCTGCTGACCGAGTAGGAAGGTTCCAGCACCCTCACCCTGCCGCTTCGGGGGAACCACGAGCCCGATGAAGTGCCCCAGCGTCCGTTCGGCGAGCCCGACGGCTCGGCTTCTCTCACGACCACGCAGCTGACTCCCCCGGAGATGCGCTGGGACGTCAAACAGGACCTGGTCGGCTACCGCTCCGAGTTGGAGACCGTCAAGGACGCGGCCACGGTGCGCTACGTGGACATCGGCCTCGATGTCGGACGCCGCGCCTACGAGCGCTACACCGCCGTGGCGGACGACTTCACCTCGGTCAGTGGTGAGTCGAACTGGACCATGCACTTCCGAAGGGACACCTGGGACGTACGCGTGGTCACCCACCCCGTGCTGCGCTCCAGCGAAACCGAGTTCTTCGTCGACGCCACATTGGACGGCTACGAGAACGAGCGCCGCGTGTTCTCCCGGAACTGGAACGAGACGCTCCCCCGCGAACACCTGTGAGCCCGGGGGAACCTCCTGGCCGTGAACGGTGTAGCGGCGTCGGGTGCCATCCGGCGCCGTGCCCCCACCCACACGGGACCGGCGGCACGGCGCCCTGCCTCACGTGGTCTCTTGGGGGAGACCGACACTACGCCCGAGTGCGTCGTTCCTCCGAGGCCCGGTTGGCGCTCCTCGCCGTCTCGGCGGTCTCCTCCTGGGCTTCCGCGTTCGGCGTCAGGGCGTCCGCCGCGTCACCGTAGCCGCCCGCCTCCTCTCCTCCCGTCACATCCGTTTCGGCTTCGGCGGCCTCCTTCATGACCTCCTCGGCAGCGGTGCGCGTTCCCCTCTTGCCCTCACTCACCACAAGCTCCTCACCTCATTCAGGTCGGACGCCCCTGGGCTCGTTGCCCACGGAGCCCCGCGTCTCCCTTGTCCACCAGCGCGGGTGCCCCGCGCGACCAGCAGCCATGCCCGCCACGCCAACGGTTTCACCCGACACGGCCAACGTGGCAGGCTGACAGGGACGGCGCCATTTCACGCACGACCGAGCACCAGGCTGTTCCGGCGGGGCCGGGGACGGGCCTGATCAAGGCCTCAGAGTGGCGAGACGATCATGAGCGACGACAGCATGGCGGACGACGTCTACCAGCAGCCCCACGGCGGCAACGAGGAGCAGGAGGGCGCGGCGCCCCTGGACCTCGAGGACGCGCTGGACGAACGCGATAACGAGCCATCCTGGACGAGGCTTACTCGCCGCCGGAAAAGCCCCTGGGAGTGACCAAGGTGGGCACCACGGCCGCAGAGCAGGCCGACGGAGAAACCCTCGACCAACGCCTGGCCCACGAGGCCCCCGACGCCGGGAGCCTCGTGGGCGACGGTATCGGTGACCTGCCGGGCGGTGAGGGGGAGCCACTGGACCCGGAGGAGACGGGCGAGGAGCGGGGGGCGGCTGGTAGCTCCGGACGAGGGAGCCCGCGCGGACACGGAGGCGGAACTCCTGGCATCCGACGTCGGCGTTGACGGCAGTGCCGCAGGTGCCGAAGAAGCGGCTGTTCATGTCGTGGGCGAGGAGGCCCTCACCGAGGACCCGGGCGGGAGCACGGATGCACGGGCGTGATGCGGTCCGCCGCCTCCGACCTCGGACGTACCGCCGGGGCGGAGGTCGAAGCCCTGGTCGAGGCCGACGATGTGAGGATGCGCAGGAGGTTCGGTGGCACGGTGGTCAGAACGATGTCGGCTCCGGCGGCATGGGCGTGCCTGCGTGCGGCGAGGAGATCGGTGATGCACCACACGGTACCGCTTCGCCAGCTCAGGGCACCGTCAGCCGCCACTTGTTCTGATCACACCCAAAGCCATGCGCCAGCACCACCGCGGGCGCGTCCGCCGGGCCGGTGACGGTCACGGTGTTCCTGCGGCGGATGTTCCTGACCGCCACCATCGCACCTGCTCCGACACCACCGGAAGGCAGGCGAACACCACGCCACCCAGCATGGCGGGAGCGTCATGTCAGAGGGTCGTGACCCCAGTTCATGCGCGAGTGCCTCCATCGAGTGTCCCGGACGTCACCGGAAGGGCGCTGGGCGAGATGCCGCCGCACGTAGCCGACCACCTTTCGCATGTGCTGGTAGTCGTCCTCCGAGAGCTCGCCCTTCTTGGTGCGCAGGATGTCCACGATGCGACGGCCGGACGCATGGCCGGTGGACTCATCGGCGCTGCCGTGCTGTCCGGCGCTCCGCGACTGTTCCGAGGACAGCCACGTCTCCAGTTCCGCCGGCGTCATGTTCACGAGTTCACGGAACGCTTCCCCGGTCTCTTTCCTCTCGCCGTCATCCACGCGGTATCACTTCTTCCTCAGCGCGGAAGGCTTGTGCACCGCGGACCTACCGGACTTCTCACTGCGGACTCTGTACTGCGGTTCCTCGGACGAGGCATCGACCGTTCGTCCCGCGTCGCCCGTACGCTCGGTGATCTTCTCCTCCACCTCGCCCTCGGCCTGGGACCCGTGGCTGCTCCAGGCGACCTTGTCACCCTTCTTCAGCTTCTTGCTCCCTCGACGGCTCTTCGCCATGGCGTCCTCCCTCGCTCTGCACCGGGGACAGTCCGGCAGCCCCCTTCCAGGGTGAAGGCCTTCCACCCACTACGCAGACTGTGATCCCGCAGGCGCAGGAGACGTCCGCGGGCCGCTTGGACCGTCGGAGCGGGGGCACTCAATGAGGGCAGTCCGGCAGCCGCTCCCAGTAGCAGGGAGGCGTACGTGGCCGTTCGTCACCGTCTGATCAAAGCTAGCCCCAGCGAGGTTTGGGCCGTTCTGGCCGACGGCGAGAAGTACCCGCACTGGGTGGTGGGACCCTCCTCGGTCGAGCCACTGGGCGGGCAGTGGCCGCGCACCGGCTCCGCGATCCGCTATCGGATCCCGCTCGGCCCCCTGCGGCTCTCCAACGAGACGGTCGTCCGTCGGTGCGAGGAGGGCACCGGGCTGGAGCTGGAGGCCCACGCCGGCCCTCTCGGCACGGCGCGCATCTCGATCGAGCTGCGCCCGTGGGGTGAGCACTGCCTGGTGATCGTCGATGAGCATCCGCTCCAGGGCACGGGCGGCCGGATGCACAATGCCGGCGTGGAATTGCTGATCCAGGTGCGCCACCGGGCGATGCTCGGCCGTCTTGCACGGTTGTGCGAGGAGCGCGCACGCGCCGCTCACCGCGATCGCGCGCATGAGACCTCCGCGGCCGTATCAGGCAGAGGAGGGACGGACCGTGCCTGATGCGTGGTGGACGCGGCAGGGCGGGGTACCTCCTGGGCGGCCCGCCACGAAGCCGCGACAGCCCGTTCCAGGTGGCTAGTCGCCGACGAGCAAAGGGATGCTGGTCGATGCACCGCAATCCCCTCGACAATCGGACCGTGGTGGTGACCGGAGCCGCCCGCGGCATCGGCGCGGCACTCGCACGCGAGACCGCCCGGCGCGGTGCCCGGGTGACCCTGCTCGGCCATGAGAAGCCAGCCCTGGAAGCGGTCGCGGTTTCCCTGCCCCATGCCGGGCTGGCTCTGGAGGTGGACATCACCGATCTGGCCGCGCTGGTCGCGGCGGCCCGCGAGGTCCGCAAGACCCTGGGGCCGCCTCCGCCATCATTGCGAACGCGGGCATCACCGAGGGCGGGCTCCTCTGCCCGGCCCCTGAGCGCAGCCGATGGAAGGGGCTTCAGGCCGCGCGTATCAACTCGATGCGACCGAACAGGAGGGCGTAGCCGGAGGGGAGCTGGGCGAGAATCCGGTCCACCAGGTCATCTCCCACGAGCTGCGTGATGACCTTGAGCACGGAACCGGTGTCCCAGCGAGCCGTGGCGGGTGTCCCCCCCACCCGGGTGGCGAGATCCTTGACGAAGCCCCACCCGGTGAGGGGCTCGTTGTCGGGGATCTGGGACGCGAACGTCCGGGCCGCCTCCACGGGCAGGCGGCTGGCGAGTTCCACCCGTTCATCGCCGGTGAGCTGCCGGCCCAGGCCGGTGAGCACGGCGCGGACCACCGTCTCGGCCCGTTCACGCGTGGGATAGGCCCCTTCGTAACGGACCGTCTCCAACATCTGGGTGAACGCCATTTCCGCCGTGATCGGAGTGGTCTCGGACTGGGCCGGCATGACTGGTCGGTTGCCTTTCTCGTCATGTTTGCTGGTCAGGGTGGCCAAGAGAGCCGGTCGGCCGGTGCGCGACACACGAACCGGCCGACCGTCCCATGAAGTGGGGGCGATCGTCACGTCGCCGACGCCATCCAGGGAAGCCTCACGGCTGGGGCGAGCGCGATCACGGAGGGCCGGGAGGACAGGAAGGGAGCATGGGCCCCTGCTCCCGCCGGTCCTCCGCTGACGACGGTGCGCGGTGAAGCAGCGGAAGGAGTCAGCCGCTGAGCTGCTTGCGTCCCGTGCCCTGGCCAATCGCGATCTTGCGTGGCTTGGCCCGTTCGGCGATCGGGATGCGCAGGGTCAGGACACCGGCCTCGTAGTCGGCCTGGATGCGCTCGGTGTCGAGGGTGTCCGCCAGCATGAGCTGGCGGGAGAAGACCCCCAAGGGGCGCTCGGACAGCTCCATGTGCACATCGTCGGCCTTGGTCACCGGCCGCCGCTCCGCCTTGACGGTGAGCATGTTCCGCTCGACATCGATGTCGATCGCATCGGCCGAGACACCCGGGAGGTCGAGGGCGATCACATAGTCGCCACCCTCCCGGTAGGCGTCCATCGGCATCGCGGAAGGCCTTGACCAGGTACCGGACGAACCCGTCAGCTGCTGGGTGAGCCGATCGAGCTCACGGAACGGGTCGGTGCGCATCAACATTGTGAAACACCTCCATGTGTTCGGGCAGTTACGCCAATGCGCTGCAACCTGTCTCTGTTGTAGCATGTCATCGGAGCGATGACAAGTAAAAATGTCGTCCATCGGATGACAACACGGGAGGTGCCCTCATGAACGGCTCGGAAGACCCCTGCGAGCCCGGACTCGCCCCTTCGTCCTTCGCTGCCGCCGCGGCTGGGCTGGACGCCATCAGCGAAGCCGTGCACACGGCCCAGAACGCCCCGCCGACCCCGTGGGGAGGCTCCGACCGGACCAGTTCGGAGCAGGCCCTCGACGCGCTGTTGCTCCTGCGGGAGCTCCGAGACCAGCTTGCGGGGTGGGAACCGTGGTTGATCGAGGCGGCCCGTGAAGCGGGAGCCAGCTGGGCCGCGCTGGCGGGCCCGCTGGGCGTGGCCAGCCGCCAGGCCGCCGAGCGGCGTTATCTGCGGGTGCGGCCCGGCACCCCCGGCGCCACCGGCGAACAGCGCGTCCAGGCCGCCCGGGACCGCCGCGCCGCCGACCGCACCGTCACCTCGTGGGCCCGTGGCAATGCGACCGATCTGCGGCAACTGGCCGGACGGATCACCTCCCTCGCCGATCTCCCCGATGAGGCCCGAGCGGACATCGCGCGGCTGGCGGACGCCCTCGCCCACGACGACGCCGCCCACCTCGTGGCCCCGCTCACCGAAGCCCACCAGCACCTCACATCGCAGCACGCCGACCTGGCCGACCGGGTCGACACCATGACCCGCCACACCGACCGGCTGCGGCAGGACAGCGTTGACCAGCGCCGCACCTCGGGCTGACCGGTCGGTTCAGGATCAGCCCAACCGCCGCCGGGACTTGCGGCGGAGTCTCAGCGGTATGACGTACCAGCAGATGACGAACCAGAGCATCACCAGCCCGACGATCACCTCGGCGACCACACTGTCGGTGACGACGTTCAGGATGAGGAGCAGTGTGCAGCCGATGGTGAGTGCCAGCAGCACCATTCCGCACACCATGAGCCGACCGGCGGCCTCGACGACCTCGTCCTTCATCCGCAGCCCGGAGAGAAAGCGGTGGATCGACACCGGAGCTATCAGGGCGGCGACCGCGGAGGCTCCCAGCGCCACGGTCACCACGTAGAGGATGCGGTGGAAGAGGCGCAGGTCCTCGAAGGCCGGAGTGAAGGCGAGGGAGAGCAGGAATCCGAAGAGGATCTGCACACCGGTCTGTGCGACCCGCGTCTCCTGGAGAATCTCGTTCCACCTCCGGTTGACGCGCTCGCGGGCGGTCTCCGGAGGCTCATGCACCTCGGACGACGGCGCGGTCGCATACGTGGAGCACGAGGGCGTGGGCACGTGCTCGGGGGACGGGTCGCTGATCGTCATATCTCCTCCGCAATCCAGAGAAGTAACGATTTCCCAGGCTGTCACCAGGCATGCCACACCCGACCGTCACGCATTCACAGCCCGTCAGCAGAAACGGGCACTCCACATCGTGTCCCGGCCGCCGTCACCCGCCTCATCCCTCGGGCGGCGTCCCGTACTTGTCCGTGTAGGAACGGGCGATCCCCAACTGCTCCCGTTCCATCCAGGGAGCCGCGTCCAGCACGCCGGGCAGCGACTTGCGGTCCGTGGTCACCGCCCGGAACAACCGGGAGACGTTCACGTCGTGGTCGGGCCTGCGGATGACGTCGATCGGGTCGCCGACGGTGAGCTCCCCCGGTTCGATGACGCGCAGCATGGCCCCGCAGGATGCCGACTGGGTGAAGCGCCGCAGCCAGCCCTTCTCCCCGAGCCATCCGGCGAAGGTGCGGCAGGGAATGCGGCCACCGGTCACTTCCAGCACGACGTGGGGCCCCACGCGCCAGCGCTCACCGACCAGCGCCTCGCGCAAGTCCACGCCGAGGGTGGTGAGATTCTCGCCGAAGGCACCGTTGCTCAGCGAACGGCCCAGTTCGTGCTCCCAGCCGTCCAGGTCCTCGCGGGCGAAGGCGTAGACCGCCCGGTCGTCGCCGCCGTGATACCGCAGATCGCACACCGCGTCCCCGGCCACTCCGCTCGCCCCGATCCCCGGGGGTCCCGGTGAGCACACCCTGACCGGCCCCTCGACCGGCCGCTTGTCGATGCCCGTCGTACCCGACGGCGCGTCGGTGTAGGCCATGGGCTTGGCCGATCCCACGTTCACACTGAGGATTTTCATGGCAGCTTCATTCGGTGGTCGGCCTCCGGAGAGAGGCGTGCGGTTGTCACGGTGAGTTCACCATTCCCCATCGTTGTGTCGAAATCCTATGTCGCACGAGCGGCGGCCACGCCCCGGGCGCGGTCGACCGGGTACCCACACGAGGCCCCTGGGACCGCCGGTCGGTGGGTCCTTCGGCCGGGGGCCGCTGAAGACCACGGGTTCCCTCGCTCGACCGGCCGCAAAACTCACCGGGAAGGGCGCGCCGCGCATCTCTCCGGGCGCCCTGCCTCCTCCGTGGCACGGTGGACGGCATGGCGGTTTCCGGCGGCTGGTGAGGGGCACTCGCGGCGGATGGATCACAAGGAGGCTCCCGTCCTGGAGGCCCTGGTCCGGTACCACGACCGCGGAGCCCTGCCGTTCACGCCACCCGGCCACAAGCAAGCCCGGGGCATCGGCCCCGCGGTCCGTGCCGTGCTTGGCGAGGAGGTCTTTGCTCTCCGTGGCCGGGCCGCACGAAACGCTCCTGGTGGGCCGGGACGCACATAAGTCGGTGGTGTCCGGGCTGATCCTCTCCGGTGTCCGGCCGGTCTGGGTGGAGCCGCAATGGGACACCGCCCGCCATATCGCGCATCCCCCGTCCGCCGACGCGTTCCAGCGGGCGTTCGCCGAGCATCCGGAGGCCCGGGGCGCGCTGGTGACCAGTCCGACCCCCTATGGCTCCTGCGCGGACCTGGCGGGGATCGCCGAGGTCTGCCACCGCGCGGGGCGGCCACTGATCGTGGACGAGGCGTGGGGCGCCCATCGGCCGTTCTGTTCCGAACTGCCCAGCTGGGCCATGGACGCCGGGGCCGACGTCTGCGTGACCAGCATCCACAAAATGGGCAGTGTCTGGAGCAGGGGTCGGTGTTCCACCTCCAGGGCGATCTGATCGACCCGGCGGTGCTGACCGCCCGCGCCGACCTGCTCGGGACCACGAGCCCCTCCGTGCTGCTCTTCGCGGGCATGGACGGCTGGCGCCGTCAGATGGCCCTAGGGGGCGAGGAGTTGATCGGCGGGGCGCTGCGCCGGGCGCACTCGGTCCGGGACCGGATCGACGCCATCGACGGACTGCGCGTGGACGGCCTCACGGACTACGTCGGTCCCGGCCTGGCCGCCGACTGGCTCCGGGAACACCATCACGTCGACGCCCACCTGGCCGACCACCGGCGGATCAGCACCCAGCTGACCCATGCGGACGACGACGCGACCACCGGCGCCCTGCTGTCGGCGTTGCACGACCTCGCCGACCACGCGCCGGACCTGCGTCCCGCACCGGTGGTGGTGACCGTGCCCGACCCGGCCGAGTTGCGGATGGAACAGACCTGTCTGCCGCGCGACGCGCACTTCGGCACCGTGGAGGACATACCGCTGGAACGTGCGGCAAGCCGGATCGCCGCCGAGATGATCTCCCCCTACCCGCCAGGCATCCCCGCCGTTCTCCCCCGCGAGTGCCTCAAACAGCCGGTCCCGGACTACCTTCGCACCGGCGTGGAGGCGGGGATGAACCTGCCCGACGCCACCGACCCCGAGCTGCGCACCGTACGCGTCCTGGTGGAAGGCGCCCACGCCGACTGAGCCTCGGCGGCGCCCGCCGGCGGCCCCAGCCACACGCTCCCCCGGCGGCGAGCGCTTCCCGGGCCTACCGGCGGTTCCTGTAGGAGCGGCGCCGCAGCCAGACGGCGGGGACGAACCAGCAGGTGGCGAACCACAGCAGAGTCACCACGACCAGCCAGAACGCGAGGTCGTCGGAGACGACGACGCGCAGGATCAGCAGCAGCGCCGATGTCACCGTGAAGAGCAGCAGCAGGAGCCCGGCCAAGGTGAAACGGGACGCCCAGAGCACGGTCTCCGGCTTCAGACGTCGCCCCGCGACGATCCTGTGCAGGGCGACCGGGGCGATCAGCGCGCCGGTGGCCGCCGCTCCCAGGAGGACGGTCACAACGTAGATGGCCCGGTCACCACCGCCCAGGTCCGTGAAGCGAGGTGTGAAGGCGACCGTGAGCAGGAACGCGAAGAGGATCTGCACACCCGTCTGGGTCACCCGCACCTCTTGCAGCAGCTCCGCCCACTTTCGATCCGCCCGCTCCTCCCGGGACTCCGTACGGCCGGTCGTGAGCGGATGGTCGTCGTCGTGCATCAGCGGCCCTCCTTCACCGGCCGCGCCTCCCTACCGCGGGCGGGCTGAGGCTCCCGGAGGGATGGTGTGGCGCCGTAGGTCAGCGGCCCAGGGCCTTCGCCAGCTGCTCCTTGTTCATATGTGAGCGGCCCTCGATGCCGCGTTGCCTCGCCTCGTTGTACAGCTGGTCACGGGTGGGGCCCTTCGCTCCGCTGTGTGACCGCTTCCCGCCCCGCTCCGGAGCGGACTTCGGGTCCTTGACGGAGCTCCTGCTGGCACTCTTGGCCTCGCCCGCGCGAGCCCGTTCCTTGTTCACGGTGCGGGCCGCGATCTCCTTGGCCCGGCCGGTGGAGGTACCGCGCTCCTCTTGGCCCTTCTTGATGTGCTCGTACTGTCGTTCCCGCTTGCGGCTGGATCCGGCAGGCATCGCTCAGCCTCCCTTTCACATTCGCGTGGCGCCTCGGGGCAGCCGGACCGACCGGTGAACGTGAGCGGTCCGAGGGCCGCCGCGGGGGCAGAAGGCTGCCTCCGATGGCGCACGGCTTCCGACGTCGTCTTCAACCTTAGGCCGGGTTCGCAGGAAGGGACCTCTTCAAACGTGCGGAGGTGGCACTGGGCGTCATCGGCCGCCGGGCTGCCCGGCGAGCAGAGCACCGGGGGCGGCTCACGTCCTTCCGTCCAGTGCCCGTGCCGCTGTCCGGAGGTCCTCCACGAGGCCCGCGTACGGTGCCTCGCGGTCCTCGGCACGCAGGATCGCCGCGGGGTGGAGCGTGGCCACGACGGAACCCCTCGCCCTGACGGCCCCGCGCGGAGTGCCGTCCCCCGGTGGGCTCTCCAGACTGATGAGGGTGCCCCGGTCCTTGGTCACCCGGAAAGACGGCCCCAGCAGCGACTTGCCCGCGGTAGCGCCCAGCGCCACCACCACCTCGGGGTCGACGACGTTCATCTCGGCGGCCAGCCAGGGGCGGCAAGCCGAGACCTCCCGCAGGCTGGGTGGTTTGTGGATCCGGCGCTTGCCCCGGGCCACGACGGTGAACTTGAAGTGCTTGACCGCGTTGGTGACGTACGTGGGAACCTCGTCGAGACCGGCTTCCCGCAGGGCCTTGCGCAGCAGACCACCGGCCGGGCCGACAAACGGCTCCCCCTGGCGGTCCTCCTGGTCACCCGGCTGCTCGCCGATGAGCATGAGCCGGGCCGAGGCGCTCCCCACGCCGAAAACGGTCTGTGAGGCGTCGCGGAAGAGCGGGCAGCCCTGACACCCCGCCGCAGCACGTCGGTGGGCCGCCAGCCCGCCACGCCGGGGCAGATACGGGGTGGCGTCGTACCCCTGTCCGTCGGAGTCATGGTCGTCCCCGGCCATCGCGTGCCTCCCTGGGGCTGATGGACGACCGGCCGGCCCGGCCCGCTCCACGCGTTCCCGGACGTCCGGAGCTCCTAACGGGACGTCCAGAAGATGGCCACGACCGGAGGAACGGCGGCCCGGCAGCACGCAGGGCACCGGCGGGCACCCGTGCGCCCGGTCTGCTGGCGCGGTGGCGCCACGGACCGTAGACAGGGATCACGGAAAGCGCCCCGGCCGAGCCGGGCAGGAGTGACGAGCGGCGAACCGGGCACCCGGCGCCGCGGGAGCGAATGGCCGGAGGCATCCGAGTTCGACGCGGGAGGATCCCATGGGCGTAAGCAGGCGGCTGCGCGGCTGGCCTGCGTACCGGCAGCTCACGGGGGCGGACCGGCTGGGCCGGGGGCGCGCCGCGATGTCCGCCCGCACCGAGGCCCTCGAACCGCGTACCGGGACCGCCGACCGGATAGTGCAGTCGGTATGCCCGTACTGCGCCGTCGGCTGTGGACAGCAGGTGTACGTGAAGGACGAGACGGTGGTGCAGATCGAGGGCGACCCCCACTCGCCGGTCAGCAGGGGACGGCTGTGTCCCAAGGGCTCGGCCACCTTGCAGCTGACGACCGGGGAGGCGCGGCGCCACCAGGTGCTCTACCGGCGGCCGCACGGGACTCGGTGGGAGCCGCTCGACCTGGAAACCGCGATGGACATGATTGCCGACCGGGTGATCGGGCTGCGCCGCGACACCTGGGAGTGGGAGCGGGACGGCAAGCGGCTCGCCCGTACGCTCGGCATCGCCAGTCTCGGCGGGGCGACCCTCGACAACGAGGAGAACTACCTCATCAAGAAGCTGATGACGGGCCTGGGAGTGGTGCAGGTGGAGAACCAGGCACGGGTGTGTCACAGCTCCACGGTGACCGGACTCGGCACCTCCTTCGGCCGCGGTGGCGCGACCACGTTCATGCAGGACCTCCAGAACGCGGACTGCATCGTCATCGAGGGCTCCAACTTCGCCGAGGCCCATCCGGTGGGTTTCCAATGGGTGATGGAGGCCAAGGCCCGGGGTGGGATCATCCACGTCGATCCGCGCTTCACTCGCACCAGCGCCCTGACCGACCTGCACGTGCCCATCCGGGCCGGAAGCGACATCGCCTTCCTCGGGGGCCTCATCCACCACGTCCTCACCGAGGAGAAGGACTTCCGCGAGTACATCCTCGCGTACACCAACGCGGCCACCATCGTCGGCGAGGACTTCCGTGACACCGAGGACCTGGGCGGGGTGTTCTCCGGTTTCGACGAGGAGGGGCGCCGCTACGACCCCGCGAGCTGGCAGTACGAGGGCGGAGAGGTCCAGGCACTCGCGGGAGAGGTCGAACAGACTGCACGACCAGCAGCTGCAGCAGGCGGGCGGAGCCTCCCACCAGGTGCCGGGGCACGCCGGGACCCATGGCTCGGGCGGCGCGGGAGCGGCGGCGCTGTCCCTGGTGGGCGGGTTCGCGCTGGCCTTCGCGCTGCCTGGAGCCCGGCGGCGAGGAAGGGCGGGGCGGTGAACCGGCCGGACACCCCGCGCGAACGGCGCGCACGATGTGCCCGCAAGGGCGAGGAACTGATGGTCCCCCGTGCGGAATTCACCTCCTACTACGGACGCCCGGTGATCCAGGCGCCGTCCTGGGCGGCCCGGGACATCGCCGGGTACTTCTTCCTCGGCGGACTGGCGGGAGCCGGTTCGGTGCTCGCCGCCGGTGCCCAGCTGACCGGCCGTCCCGCACTGGCGACCTCGATGAAGGTCTCGTCGCTGGCCGCCGTCTCCCTCTCCGCCGCCGCGCTCATCAACGACCTGGGACGCCCCGCCCGGTTCGCCAACATGCTGCGCGTCTTCAAGCCGACCTCCCCGATGAGCATGGGGTCGTGGCTACTGGGCGGATACGGTCCGGCGGCCGGTGTGGCGGCGCTGAGCGCGGTCACCGGACGGCTGCCACGGGCCGGAGCCGCCCCTGGCCGCGGACACCGCGGTACCGGCCTGGCACGGCGCGCACCGCGAACTTCCCCATCTCTTCGCCGCCTCCGCGACGGCCGCCGCGTCCGGGATGGCCCTGGTTCTCGTGCCCACCCGGGAGAACACCCCCGCACGATGCGCGGCGGTGCTGGCCGCGGCGGCCGAGGCGCTCACGGTCCGTGCCGCGCAGCGGCGCCTGGGGATGGTGGCGGAAACTTACCGGGAAGGGCGGGCGGGGCGGCTGCTGCGCTGTGCCAAAGCCCTCACCAGCGGTGCGGCCGCGGCAGCCGCGCTCGCCGGTGGCCGCCACAGGCCCGCCGCCGTCGCCGCCGGTCTGGCGCTGCTCACCGCCTCGGCTTGTACGCGCTTCGGGGTGGGGTCTTCGCGGCGGGTATCGCCTCCACCGAGGACCCCGCGTACACGGTCGTCCCCCAGCGCGAGGCCATGAGGGCGGCCGCACCGCCTAAGAACTCCTAACAGAATGCGTCGTGTGTAGCGTGGCTGGTTCCTTCGTGGCCCGATACCGAGGTGTCCTAGAGTCGCCGCATGCGGCGAAGGACGGGACTGGCGATAGCTGGGGTTGCAGCCCTGGCCTGGGGCGAGTGGTTGAACTGGCGCTGGTCTCGAGCGCTCGTGGGGAGTAGCGGGGGCACCTCCGCGGCCGTGTTGGTGTTGGGATACCGGAACCCCCAAGCGACGGCGAACTTGATCAACCGATGGCGAGTACGTGCTGGAATCCGATCCATCGCCGCTGACGATGCGCATGGGACCTGCTTGATCTTCAGCGGCGGTGCGACCAGCAACGGCGCAACGGAGGCCCAACTGATGGCCGACTACGCGAAGTCGGTGCTTGAGTTCGACGGCACGATGCTCCTCGAAGACCAAAGCGCGACGACGTGGGAGAACATCACGAACGTGATCCCACTGCTTGAAGACGTGGATCGCATCAAGATCGCCTCTCAGCCAGCTCATGCGCTCAAGGCCCGTGCGTACCTGCAGCGGCAGCGCCCCGATCTTGCAGAGAGGCTGGTGCGCGCGGACGACTACCGCCCTGGCGAGTGGATGGTCGTCAAACCGTTGTTGGCTCTGTACGGACTTTGGACACTGAGCGGCCTCAAGGCTGAAGAGCGGAAGGTCTCGCTGTAGACAGCCACTGGCGCTTGGCCTCACGCATGGTGGTTCTTGAGCCGACGCCAGCAGATGATGCTGCAGCCCAGAGTGAGAAAGGCTTCGTGGATGTCGTCGCGGATCTCCCAGCGGATCCGCAGGCGGCGGAACCAGTGCAGGTGAGCGAACGCGCGCTCCACGACCCAGCGTTGGGTGCCCAGGCCGGAGCCGTATTCGATGCCGCGACGGGCGATCAGCGGTTTCACGCCGAGATCCCAGACGAGACGGCGGTACTTGTCGTGGTCGTAGCCGCGGTCGGCCAGTAACACGTCCGGGCGGCGCCGGGGCCGGCCGCGCTTCCCTCGCACCGGCGGCACAGCTTGCAGAAGCGGGATGAGCTGGGTGACGTCGTTGCGGTTGCCGCCGGTCAGGGTAGCGGCGAGTGGGATGCCGGTGGCGTCGGTGATCAGGTGGTGTTGGCTGCCCGTCCTGCCCCGGTCGACAGGGCTTCGTCCCGTCTTGGAGCCCCCTTTAACGCTCGGATATGAGAGCCGTCGACCGCCGCACGGGAGAAGTCCAGGGCGTTCGCGCTACGGAGCTTGGCCAGGAGCACCACGTGCAGCCGACGCCATACCCCGGCCTCGGTCCACTCGGCCAGGCGGCGCCAGCAGGTCATGCCCGAGCCGAAGCCGAGTTCCTGCGGCAGGTATTCCCAAGCGATCCCGGTGTGCAGGACGAACAGGATGCCCTGGAACACCAGCCGGTCCGGATGCCGCTTGCGCCCGGGATGCCGGGCGCGACGCTCCACCTTCGGCAACAGCGGCTCGATCACCGCCCACAGCTCGTCGTCGACTTCCCACGGCTTTGGCCGCGCCACCCGGCACCCCCCGATCACCAGCTCTGGAGTGATCCAACCACCTCAAAGATCATTTCGTTAGGAGTTCTAAGGGGTGAGGCTCAGACCAATAGTGGCTCCCAGCAGGGTGATGCCCACCAGGAACCACGCGACGTAGTCGCCCACATGGCCCGAGTGCAACCGCCTGAGCGGGGTGAACCAGCGCGCTGGTTCCTCCGCCGGACGCCGTATGGCCAGCAGTGCGAGCGCCACGGCCAGGGCGGTGGCCAGCAAGCCCACCAGCACACCGGCGAGCGTCCAGTGCGGCGCGGGAGCGGTTATGGGATCCGCCGCCCGGCCGTACAGCACGGAGACCAGATAGCCGTGGTGATCGGTGAAGGTGTCCGCGGCGTGACCGACGGCGGTACGCAGTACGGGGACCAGCCCCACCGCCAGCGCCCCGGCGAGCAACACTGCCGGGACCGCCAGCATGGAGTCCGGGATCCGGGACAGCGGCCCACCCCGGGTCTCCGGTTCCTCCGCCGTACCGGTCGTCTCCTCCGGGGCGTCCGGAGGCCGGCTGCCGAGCCCCAGGAACACCCGGCCCCCGGCCCGCAGTACCGCGCCGCCGGTGACCGCCGAGGCCAGCACGAACAGCACGGTCGCCCCGCCCCCCGCGGCCTCCTCGGTGACCTCCTTGCCCAGGGCCGTCCCGAACGGGGGCAGCCCGGCCAGGGCCAGACCGCCGAGGCCGAACATCACGCCCACCCACGGAAGTTCCCTCGCCCTCCCGTGCAGCTGGTGTTCATCGACACTGCCGTACCGGTCCAGCAGGATGCCCACACACGCGAACAGCGCTGCCTTCACCCCGGCGTGCGCCAGGACGTACAGGGTGACACCACCGATCCCCTCAGGGGTGAGCTGCGCCAGGCCGATCAGGAACAGACCGGTGTGCGAGACCGTGGAGTAGGCGAGCAGCCGCTTGAGGTGGCGCTGCTGCCAGCACATCACCGAGCCCAGCACCGCCGTCAGCACCCCCAGGACCAGCAGAGCGCGGCGCGCGTCGGCTGCGGGGATGCCGCCGGGACCGGCGAAGACGGTCCAGTGGACCCGGGCCACTCCGTACACGCCCAGCTCGACCATCACCCCCGACAGCAGCATGCACACGGGGGTCGGGGCCACCGCGTGCGCGTCGGCGAGCCAGAAGTGGAACGGCACCGCGGCGGCCTTGACGAGCAGTCCGGTGGCGACGAGGACGAAGGCTGCGATCACTAGCGCGTCCGGGCCATCGGCGGAGCGGGCGTCCAGGGCCCGGCCGATCTGCGCGAAGCCCAGTTCGCCGGTGCGAGCGTAGAGCAGGGCGATCCCCGACAACGTGGCGTAGCCGCCGAGGGAATTGACGATCCCGAAGACCAGACCGCCCTGGACGGCGCGCGCCTCCTCGACGCGGTAGCCGGTCAGCGCGTACGCCACCACGCTCATCAGCTCGAAGAACACGAACGCGTTGAAGAGGTCGCCGGTCAGGGCGAAGCCGCACATGCCCGCCTGGAAGAGCAGCACCAGGGCGGGGAAGGACCCGGCGTGGCGCCGCGGAGGTTCGTCGAAGTACCGCCAGGCGTAGGCGAGCGAGGCCAGCACCAGCAGCGACACCAGTGTGGCGAGACCGAGTCCGATGTGGTCGCCGACCAGGACGATGCCGACGCTCACCCCCTCGTGCGGCCGCCAGCCGCCCACCCACTCGACGGGCCGGGCGACGGCGGAAGGGGTCGCCGCCGCGGTCCACAGGGCGAGTGTCGCGGTGCCCGCGGCGAACAGACAGGCCAGCACCTCGGCGGTGTGACGCGGTAGCCGCCGTCCCGCTCCGACCAGTACCGCGGAACCGAACAGCGGGACGGCCACGATCAGCGGCAGGAGCCGCGCCGCGGTCATCCCCGCAGCTCCGAGAGCTGGTCGGGATCCACCGTCCCGTGCCGTTTGGCCACCTGGATGACCAGCGAGAGCAGCAGTGCAGTGACGGTCGCGCCGATGACGATGTCGGTGAGGGTGAGGGCCTGGACGACCGGGTCGACGACCGGCCCCGAGCCGGGGGTGAGGTCCGAGAAGACCGGGGCGGTGCCGCCCTTCCGGTAGCCGATGGCGAGCAGCAGCACATACGTCGAGGACTGGCAGACCGAGAGACAGCCCACCGCGTGGATCAGGTTGCGGCTGGTGGCCAGCCCGTAACAGCCGACCAGGAACAGCCACCCGGCGACCAGGTACGGCAGCACGCTCATCGGCCGCCCTCCCCACCGATGCCCGCCCGTTCGCTCTCGATCTCCACGGCCTGGTCGAGGAAGCGGGCCAGCAGCACCACCACACCGGCCGCCACCTCCACCCCGATGGCGGCGTTGAGCAGCGGGACGGTGCCGCCGGAGGCGAGGGTGTTGAACGTGCCGTAGGGCAGGAAGTTGGTCAGGAAGGCCCCGCCCGTCAGCAGCGCGGCCGAACCCAGCAGCAGGTATCCGGCCTCACCCGCGGCGTCCGCCACCTCGTACAGACCGACGGGGCGGATCCGTTCGAGCGCCCGGTAGTCCACCGCGATGTAGAGCAGGTGCAGTGAGGTCGCCACCACCACCCCGCCCTGGAAGCCACCCCCGGGGCTGAGCTGCCCGTGTGCGACGACGTACAGCCCGATCAGCAGGGTGACCGGCAGCGTGAGCAGGGCGTAGCGGCGCACCGGTGGTGCCGCCCGGACCGGCTCCGGGGGCAGCCGGTCCTCGTCGCGGGTCTGCCGCAGCAGGACGACGGTGCCGATGACGGAGCCGAAGAGGATGGACTCCTCGCCGAGGGTGTCCAGGGTCCGCTGGTCGAAGTTGACCGAGGAGACGACGTTGGCGGTGTGCCGGGTGAGGGCGGCGTGGACCGCCCGGTCACCGTAGGGATGCCACGATCCGCCGAACGCGGGCAGATCATGGCATGCCAGCAGGTACAGCAAGGCCGTGCCCAGACCTCCTACGGCGAGCGCCCACAGCCGGGTCCGCATGCTCACCCGCGATCCTCCCCTCCTCCACCGCGGGCCCTGCGGCGCACCTTGCGCACCGAGAGCAGCACCATCAGCGGAGTCAGCGCGGCACCGACCGCCAGCTGGGAGAGCGCCACATCGGGCGCCTGCAGCAGCAGGAACAGGGTCGCGAGGGCCAGGCCGAACAGCGTCATCACGAAGGACTGCCGCACGGGGTCGCGCACCATGACGGTTCCGGTACCGGCCACCGCCACCAGCAGCAGTCCGAGCAGTACGGGCAGGTCGTCAGCCATCATCCGTCCCCTTCGCAGGTCTGCCGCGTGCGTGTCCGGCGGTGACGGGCGCCCTCACCGCGTGGACCGCGCCCCAGCTTCCGAGTACCAACAGGGCTCCGATGACGAGGAGTTTGGCCAGGGCGCGGCCGGGTCCTGCCACCCCGCACAGGGGCAGCAGCACGGCGGGCACGGCCAGGTAACTCAGCGCGGTGACCGTACGCAATGCACGTGGGCGCGGCGGGTGGGCGGCCAACTCATCGGCGAGCAGACGCACATACAGCAGGGTGCCGGCCGGGCCGAGCACCGCGAGCACCAGCGCGGTGTCGGCATACGCGGTGCGCTGGAAACCCTGCGCCAGCAGGAGGAAGACCAGGCACAGCAGCGTGCTGGTCAGGTTCTGCGCGGGCACCCGGCGGCGAACCGGGCCGGTGGCCGCACACCATCCGGCCGGCGCGACACCGCAGAACAGCAGCGCGGTGCCGGCCGCGGTCCAGCCGCTCACCGGTCACCGGCCGCGCGCCGCGCTCCGCATCCGGCAGTGGCGGCCACCAGCCCGGCAGCGGCGCCGACCATGAACTCCAGGGCGTCCACGGGACCGATCAGCACGATCCACAGCAGGGTCAACGCCCCCCACCAGCCGAGGAGTTCCGCGCCCGCCACCAGCCGTCGTGCCACCGTGTACACACCTCCCGCCGACCGGGTACCCGGACCACAGGCTCACATGCACCCGACTCCGCCGTACCGTCACCGCGCCGCGGATTACCTCCGTCGGGGGTGCGGCCGGCCACCGCGGTGCTCGGCCACAGCCGGACCGGGCTGCGAAGGAGTACGACCGGGAGGACCATGAAGAGGGGGCTCGGCCCGCGTCCGGCGCACGCCTCACCGCCTCCGGGAATCAAAGCCACCGAACCGGGTACCGGGGGCCGACGAAGTACGTCGAACTGGAGGGGTCGTTGAACGAGCACAACACCGTCGTCGCTGGTGGAGAGGGTGCGGGGCGGATGGAACCGGCCCAGCGGGGATGGTTCGCCAGGGTCGCGCAGTGGTGGCGCCGGGCCGTCGGATCGGAGGGCCATGAGCGGCACACCGTGCTGCTGATCGGCAAGAGCACACTGGCCGCCACCCTCGCCTGGGCGGTCTCCTACTACCTGCTGAACGCGCAGTCCCCCGCGTTCGCCCCGTTCTCCGCGGTGCTCATCATGCAGGTGACCGTGTACCAGTCGCTGCTGCAGTCGACACGCTACGTGGCTGCCGTGACCGCCGGAGTCGCGGTACAGGCGGCACTGGGGTTCCTCATCGGGCCCGATGTGCTGACGTTCGTCCTGGTGGCGCTGATCGCCCTCACGATCGGCCGGTGGCCCGCTCTCGGGTCGCAGGGCTCCCAGGTGGCGACGGCGGCCTTCTTCGCCTTCTCCACCTATGCCTCGGCGGCCACGAACCAGGACAGGGTCAGCCAGCTCGGCCAGATCGTCCTGCTGGTCCTCATCGGCTGCGGGATCGGGGTACTGGTGAACGTCATCATCGTGCCGCCCCTGCGCTACCGCGGCGCCGAGCACGGGATCCACACCCTCGCCCATTCCCTGAGCGACCTGGTCAGCGACATGTACCCGGCGCTGCGCGAGCACGACGTCGACGGCGAGCGGACCGGGCACTGGCGGAGCCGCGCCGAACGGACGGAAGGTCTGATCTCGCAGGCGCGGGCGGGGCTGCGGACGGCCCGGGAAAGCCTCCACTTCAACCCGCGCCGCCTCTTCCGCCGTCAGCTCCGGAGCACCAGCTTCGAGGGGTACGGGGCGGTGCTGGAGGCCCTGGAGCGCACCATGTACCAAGTGGCCAGCCTCATCCGGGCGCTGGACCGGTGGAACCGGGACGAGGGCGACCACCGCGACGAGGCGTTCCTGGAGTCCTACGCGGCCTTCCTGGAATGTCTCTCCGGTATCACCCAGGTCTTCACCGAGCTCGACGAGGACCGGCTCGACGAACAGGCCCCGCGGCTGTGCCGGCTGGCGGACGAGGCGCAGCGCTGCCGTCGGCACGTGGCCGAACAGGCCGAGCGGGACGGTCTGCCACTGGCCGATCCGGCGCGCCCGTACGGTGTCCTGGTCATCGAGGCCACCCGTTTGATGGAGGAGTTCCAGTACACCTGCGATGTGCTCCAGCACCATGTCAGCCGGCCCGGCGGATGACGGGTCCCGATCGGCCTCCCGCCATCCGCCGCCCTTCGGAGGTGTCCGGCTGACCGCGGCGGCTGACCGCCGCGGTCCCGGTCGCCGGGGTCGCTATCCGGCGAGGACCTTGACGAGTGCCTCGCCCAGAGCGGTGGCCGAGGCGGGGTTCTGTCCGGTCACCAGACGGCCGTCGACCACCACATGGGGCTCGAAGTCGGCGGCGCCGGTGTGCCTGGCACCCCGCTCCTCCAGCTTGCTCTGGAGCAGGAACGGCACCACGTCGGTGAGCCCGGCGGCGACTTCCTCGTCGTTGGTGAAGGCCGCCACGTTCTTGCCGTCCACCAGATAGGACCCGTCGGACAGGGTGATGTCGACCAGACCGGCCGGGCCGTGGCAGACGGCCGCCACCGCGCCGCCCGCCTCGTAGACGTCCCGGGCGATACCGGCCAGTTCGGTGTTGCCGGGGAAGTCCCACATGGTGCCGTGACCGCCGACGTACACCACCGCCTCGTAGTCGGACGCGGTGACGTCCTGCGGCCGGGCGGTGCGGTCCAACTGCCCGGCCATACGCGGGTCGTCCAGGAACGCCTGCTGGACCGGGTCGGACAGGTCCGCACCGTCCATCGGCGGGCGGCCGCCCTTGACCGAGACCAGGTCGACCTCGTAATCGGCGTCCGTCAGGACCTTCCAGGGGTGCGCGGCCTCGGGAAGGTAGAAACCGGTGGTCCGGCCGGTGTCGCCGAGCTGGTCGTGGCTGGTCAGAACGAGTGCAACCTTGCCGGTGCGGGGCATGACGGTCTCCTGGTCCGAAGAAAGCGGGTCACCGCGGCCCGTCACCCGGGCGGGCCGTGCGGCTCACCAGCACGGTAGGCCGCTGCGGCCATAGAGGACCAATGGAAGAATGGCCATAGGCCCATCGGAAAACCGATGGGAAAGCCGCCGAGGAGGCGGGATGGACCTCTCTCTGCTCAAGACCTTCCTGGCCACGTACCGGACGGGTTCGCTGACCGCCGCCGCGCGGCAGGTGGGCCTGTCGCAGCCCACCGTCACCGCGCAGATCCGCACCCTGGAGCAGCAGGTGGGCCAGCAGCTGTTCCGGCGGCTGCCGCGGGGCGTGGTGCCCACCACCGTGGCCGACGAACTCGCCGCGGAGGCCGCCCCTCATGTGGACGCGCTGGTCGCGATCGGTGAACGCGGATTCGCCGACCGCGCACGTCCGTTCACCAGGCCGGTGCACCTGGGCGGTCCCGCCGAGCTCACCGGCACCCGTGTGCTGGCCTCCCTGACCCCCCTCATCCGCCAGGGGCTGAAGCTGCGGGTGACCCTGGGGCTGGCCGACGATCTGCTGGCCGGGCTGCCGGAGGGCCGTTTCGACGTGGTGGTCTCCAGCATCCGTCCGCGTGGCCGCGCCATCGTGTCGGTGCCGCTCACCGATGAGGAGTTCGTCCTCGTGGCGGCACCGCGGACCGCCGCCGAGCTCGACGGCGAACGGCTCGTGCGGGAGGGGCCCGCGGCGCTCCGCCATCTCCCCCTGATCAGCTACGCCGAGGACCTGCCCATCATCCGCCGCTACTGGCGCACCGTCTTCGGCACCCGCCCCGCCCACAGTCCGACGATCGTCGTGCCCGACCTGCGCGCCGTGCTGACCGCCGTCGTCGCCGACGCGGGCATCTCGGTGCTCCCCCGCTATCTGTGCGCCGCCGAACTGGCCGACGGCGCCCTCACCCCGCTGCTGGAGCCCGAGATCCCCCCGATCAACACCCTGTACCTGGCCTGCCGGGCCGGTACGCAGGACACCCCGGCCCTGGCGGCCCTGCGCACCCATCTCCTCGATGCGGCGCGCACCTGGTAGCGGGCGCACACAGGAACCAAGGGTGTTCAGATCGCGTTTCCGGACGGCGCACGGCCTCGCCCGCTCACCCGCGACCGCTCCGGCGGCGGCTGCGGACGAGCAGATGGAGGAAGTACGGCGTACCGATCACGGCGGTCATCAGCCCGGCGCCGAGCTGCGCCGGGGCGATCACGGTGCGGCCCAGCAGATCCGCCACGCACACCAGCGTGGCGCCCAGGAGCACCGAGACCGGGACGACCCGGACGTGCTGACGGCCTACCAGGGCGCGGGCGGCGTGCGGTGCCACCAGCCCGACGAAGCCGATCGTGCCCGCGGCCGCCACGGCGGTGGCCGCCAGCACGACGCTCAGCGCGAGGAACCCCAGGCGCCCCCGGGCGAGGCGGACCCCCAGGAGCCGAGGGGTGTCCTCGTCCAGTGACACCAGGTCGAGCTCGGTGCGCCGCAGTACGGCGACGGTCACCCCCACGGCGAGCACACCCGCGAGGGGCACCACATCGGGCAGGGACCGCCCGTAGGTGGAACCCGACAGCCAGGTGAGTGCCTTCGTCGCGTTGAACGGGTCGGTGAGCACGATGAGCAGGTTGATCAGCGCGCCGGTCCCGGTGGCCACCCCGAACCCGACGAGCACCAGCCGGTTCTGCGGGAACCCGCCCCGGGCGGCGAGCCCGAAGACCACGACGGAGCTGATCGCCGCACCGGCGAACGCCGCACCGGCCATCCCCCACGGCCCGGCCCCAGGACGGCGGGTTCGGCGAGCGGGTTGCGGATGACGGCGTGGTCTGCTGCGCCCCGGGGACTGACGCACCACCAATCGGACCACCGGCCGACAGCACCTTCCGGTGATCGGCGGACGACACGCGGGCGGGACGCCCCTGTCACGGGTACGGCCTGCGCAGCAGCCGCCCCCGACACATGAGGAGACGACCGTGTACGCAGCCGTGCGACGCTACACAGGGGTGACCGATCCGGCCGAGGCGGGACGCCGGGTGAACGAGGGGTTCGTACCCCTCCTCCGGGACATCCCCGGACTCCTGGCCTACTACTGGATCGACGCCGGGAACGGGGTCATGGTCTCGACCAGTGTCTTCGAGAGCGAGGCGGGGGCGGCGGAGTCGGTCGACAAGGCGGCGGCGTTCGTACGGGACCGCCTGGCGTCCCTGCTGCCCAACCCGCCCCAGGTCATGTCCGGCCAGGTGGTCGCCTCCGTCTAGCGGCCCGCGGTACGGCCGGGTGCGTGCGGCTGTGATTCATCCACTGTTGATGTGCCGTCAACTGCTCTCCTGGATCCAGCTCCTCTACTCTCCTGCGCGCACCCGCCGTCCGCCCCGGGACGGCGGGTATCCCGTCACCCGTGGAGTCAGTGTGAAACGTCGCAATTTCCTGCGCGGAGCGGCCCTCGGCACCTCGGCCGCCGCCTTCGGCGGCACCCTCATGCGCGGGGCGGCCTACGCCGCCCCGGCCCAGCCGGGTCCCGGACCGTACGGCGCCCTGGGATCCGCCGACGCCAACGGCATCCGACTGCCCAGCGGCTTCAGCAGCCGCGTCATCGCCCGGTCCGGGCAGAAGGTCGCGGGCACCTCGTACACCTGGCACGACGCTCCCGACGGCGGTGCCTGTTTCGCCGACGGCAGCGGATGGATCTACGTCTCCAACTCCGAGATCAACCCCGGCGGCGGTGTCGGCGCCGTGCGGTTCGGCTCCTCGGGCTCCATCACCGGCGCCCACCGCGTCCTGTCCGGCACCCGGCAGAACTGCGCCGGTGGCAGAACGCCGTGGAACACCTGGCTGTCCTGCGAAGAGGTCAGCCTCGGCTACGTCTACGAAACCGACCCGTGGGGCGTGAACGCGGCCATACGGCGCGACGCGATGGGCCGGTTCAAGCACGAGGCGGCCGCGGCCGACCCGGTGCGCCGCGTCGTCTATCTGACCGAGGACGAGCCCGACGGCTGCTTCTACCGCTTCGTGCCCACGAACTGGGGCACCCTGTCCACCGGCACGCTCCAGGTCCTCCAGGCCGGTA
The DNA here is from genome assembly GCF_056431485.1 of Streptomyces sp. NPDC045899. Lineage (NCBI taxonomy): Bacteria > Bacillati > Actinomycetota > Actinomycetes > Kitasatosporales > Streptomycetaceae > Streptomyces > Streptomyces sp. NPDC045899. The sequence continues at coordinate 32,276 of NZ_JBWKKP010000012.1, read as the reverse complement.
CCGCCACCTCCGGATCGTTCTCCTGGGTCACCGTCCCCGACCCCGACGGCTCCCCCACCGTCACCCGCGACCAGGTCCCCGGCGCCAAGCGGTTCAACGGCGGCGAGGGCTGCCACTACGCGAACGACACCGTCTGGTTCACCACCAAGGGCGACAACCGCCTGTGGCGGCTCGACCTGACCGACGGCACCTACGAACTGGCCTACGACGACTCCCTCGTCACCGGCGGCACCGCTCCCCTCACCGGGGTGGACAACGTCACCGGCTCCTCTTCCGGCGACCTCTTCATCGCCGAGGACGGCGGGAACATGGAGATCTGTCTGATCACCCCCGATGACGTCGTCGCCCCGTTCCTCCGCGTCACCGGCCAGTCGGGCTCGGAGATCACCGGTCCCGCCTTCTCGCCCGACGGCTCCCGCCTCTACTTCTCCTCGCAGCGGGGGACCACCGGCAGTTCCTCGGGCGGCATCACCTACGAGGTGACCGGACCGTTCCGGAGCTGAGCGTGATCCGCGGTCCGGGGCGGCACATCCGGCGGCGCCCCGGACCGTACCCGGAGCCGGGAGAGAGCCAGCCTGCGGCGCTCCCGGTCGACATCGGTGACGGTGACGTGACCTCGTCGCCGGGCCGGACGGCGGCCTGCGGTCCCGCCGCGGGCGCCGCCGCGTGCTCACCGTGGCGCACCAGTCCCTCGATACCGTCGGCGACCCGGACGAAGACACCGAACGGGACGAGCTCGGTGACGCGTCCGGACAGCCGCTGTCCGACCGCGACGCGGTCGGCGAACGTCTGGAAGGGGTCGGGCCGCATCGCCCGCAGGGACAGCCTGGCCTCCATGTTCCAGGTGTCGAACTGGAGGAACTCACCCGTCACGCGCTGGCCGACCTCGACGACCTCCGCGTCCGATTCGACACGCAGCCACGTCAGTTCGGGATGGTGATGAACCCGACGCCGGGGAAGACCGGGTGGTCGGGGCCGTCGTCCAGCGCCACGAACACACCGAACCGCTCGATCGCCGCGACGGTACCGGACAGCGGCTCGCCCCTGCGCAGTGATGCCGGGAACGTCCGCAGCTCCGGGGTCTCCACCGGTCGGCTCATGGGTCCAGCCTGCCATGGGCGGTCGCCCGGTGTGCGGTGTGCGCACACCACACACCGGGCGACCCCTCGGCGGGGCGGTGGACCGTCAGGCGGCGGCCGGGGTGTAGTGGCCGGCCTCATCGCCCTCGAGGAGGTAACTGCGCTCACCGTTCACCCCGACCGGGACATCGCCCGCGACGGTCGCCCGGTGCAGCAGCCGCGGCAGGTCGCCGTAGTCGTCGGGGGCATAGTGCTGGGTGATGCGGTTGTCGAAGACCACCACGTCGCCGGGGGACCAGGCGACGCGCACGATGTTCTCCGGACGGACGACGTACGACTGGAGGATCCGCAGCAGATCGCGGGACTCCGACGGGCCGAGACCGAGGAAGCTCTGTGCGAAACCGCCGATGAACAGTCCGCGTTCACCGGTCTCGGGGTGAACGCGGACGACGGGGTGGGCGGTCCGGTAGGTGCGGGAGACGAACCGCCGGCGGTGTTCGGCCGCCCTCTCGTTCCTGGGGGGCTCGGCGTAGTCGTACTCGTTGGTGTGGACGGCCCACAGCGAGTCGGCCAGGTGCCGCAGCGGCTCGGGCAGATCGCGGTAGGCGGCGGCCGCGTTGGCGATGAGCGTGTTGCCGCCGTAGGGCGGGACCACGATGCCGCGCAGGGTGGACACCTTCGGCGGGGTGCGGACGAAGGTGACATCGGTGTGCCAGCGGTTGGCGCGGATGCCCTCCTCGGCGTCGACCGGAAGGATGCTCGGCTGTCCGTCGACCGACGGCACCGTCGGATGCGCGGTGGTCAGCTCCCCGAAGAGGGAGGCGAAACGGAGCTGGGCGGCGTCGTCCAAGTGCTGACCGCGGAAGATGAGCACCTTGTGCTCCAGGAGCGCGGCATTGATGTCGGTGAAGAGGGCTGGGTCGAGCTCGTCGGAGAGTGTGACGCCGAGGACTTCGGCGCCGATCCGGCCGCCGATCTTGCGGACGTCGAATCCGGTGCTGGTCATGGGGACGGCTTCCCTTCGATGGGTGTTCGGTGTGCTCAGGCGGTGTGGGGGGACGAGGGGCGGGCGAGTCCGTAGTGGTCGCGGAGGGTGTCACCGGTGTACTCGGTACGGAACAGACCGCGCCGCTGGAGGACGGGGACGACGTGGTCCACGAAGTCCTCCAGCCCACCGGGCAGATGCGGTGGCATGATGTTGAATCCATCGGCCGCGTCTTCGGTGAACCACTCCTCCAGCTCGTCGGCGATCTGCTCCGGGGTACCGGCGAAGACACGGTGGCCACGGCCACCGCCGAGCCGGGCGATCAGCTCCCGCAGAGTGAGGCCGTCACGGCGGGCGAGGTCGGCCACGAGGGTGAAGCGGCTCTTGTTGCCGTTGATGTCCCGCTCCTCCGGGAGCTCGGGCAGCGGGCCGTCGAGCGGAAGACCGGTCAGATCGGTGCCCAGCATCCCGGAGAGTTGCTGCAACCCGTACTCGGGGACCTGGAGTCCGGTCAGTTCGTCCTCCAGCGCGCGGGCCTCGGCCTCGGTGGAGCCGATGACCGGGCAGATACCCGGGAGGATCTTCAACTGGTCGCGGCTGCGGCCGTGGCGCGCCAGCCGGGAGGTCAGATCCTTGGCGAAGGTCTGTGCGTCGGCCAGGGTCTGCTGCGCGGTGAAGACCGCCTCCGCCCAGCGGGCGGCGAACTCCTTTCCGTCCTCCGAGGATCCGGCCTGGACCAGCAGCGGATGGCCCTGCGGCGAGCGCCGCACATTGAGTGGTCCGTCCACGCGGAAGTGGGCTCCGCGATGGCCGATGGCACGGACCTTGTCCCCGTCGGCGTAGACACCGCTCTCGCGGTCCAGCACCACCGCGTCGTCCTCCCAGCTGTCCCACAGCCGGGTGGCCACGTCCAGGAACTCGGCGGCGCGTTCGTAGCGCAGCTGGTGTGCGAGGTGTTCCTCGCGTCCGAAGTTGCGGGCCTCGGCGACGTTGCCGGAGGTCACGATGTTCCATCCGGCCCGGCCACCGCTGAGGTGGTCCAGCGAGGCGAACCGGCGGGCCACGTGGAAGGGTTCGTCGAAGGTGGTGGAGACGGTCGCGATCAGGCCGATGTGCTCGGTGGTGACGGCGAGGGCGGACAGCAGGGTGAGCGGTTCGAATCCACCCACCGCGTTGTGGCGGGCGTTGCCCCACAGGGTGAGGCCGTCGGCGAGGAAGAGCGAGTCGAGCTTGCCGCGCTCGGCGGTCCGCGCGAGCTCCTGGAAGTAGGTCAGATCGGTGATGCGCTCGGGCTGGGTGTGGGGGTGCCGCCAGGCGGCGTCATGGTGACCCGCGTTCATCAGGAAGGCGTTGAGATGGAACTGGCGTCGTCTGCCGGCCATGGGGACCTCTCTGCTGACGTCGTACGGGGTGACTGGGGTGCGATCAGCCGGTCGCGGGGACACGCCAGGAGCTGAGCCTGCGTTCCACGGTCACGAGCAGCTGGTTGAAGGCGACGCCGATGACGGAGATGGTGAGGATCCCGGCGTACATCTGCGGGATGGCGAAGTTGTACTGGGAGGCGTTGATCAGGTAGCCGAGCCCCTCCTTGGCGCCGACCATCTCCGCCGCCACCAGCACCAGGATGGACGACGCTCCGGCAAGCCGGATGCCGGTGAAGATCGTGGGTATGGAGGCGGGCAGGATCACCTTCTGGAACAGCCGTGGCGCGGAGAGGTCCATGGACTTCGCCAGCTTGAGCAGGGTGGGGTCCACCTGGCGCACCGCGCTGATGGTGTTGAGGAGGATCGGCCAGGTGCAGGCGTAGAGCACGATGGAGATCTTGGAAGTCTCCCCGATGCCCAGCAGCAGGACGAACACCGGGAGCAGCGCCAGCGCCGCGGTGTTGCGGAACACCTCCAGCAGCGGGCCCAGCAGATCCGCGACCACCCGGTAGCGGCCGATCAGCAGTCCGAGCGGAACGCCGATGACGACGGCGAGACCGAACCCGGTGAACGAACGCGTCAGACTGGCCCGGGCGTTGTCCGTGAGCTGGCCGTCGGCCAGCAGCTCCCACCAGGCGACGGCCACCTCGTGGAAGGGCGGCAGGAAGGTGCGGTCCACCAGACCGGCGCGGGGCGCGACCTCCCATACGGCGAGCAGCGCGGCGATCGCCACCACCTTGGTGAGACCGCGCACCAGCAGACCGGGCAGCAGTCGGGCGGCGGCACGGACTCCGGCGGGGAGCCGTTCCGTCCGTGGTGGCCCGGTGTCCGGTGCCGGTGTGCTCTCCGGGGCGCGCGGCCCGGCGGGGCCGCGGTCCGGGGCGGTGTCCGCCACGGGGGCGATGGGGTCCTTGACGGTGGTCGTCCCGGTGGGGCTCATACGGGAACACTCTCCTTCTCCAGCTGCTGGGCGCGGGCCACTTCGTCGTGCAGCAGGTTCCAGATCTCATGCCGGTAGCGGGCGAACTCCGGGCTGGAGCGCACATCGTCCGCCGTGCTGCGGGCGTCGAGCGCGATCGGGACGACCTCCTTGACCGTCCCCGGCCGGGAGGTGAGGACGGCCACCCGCTGTCCGAGGTAGACCGCCTCCTCGATGCCGTGGGTGATGAAGACCACCGTCTTGCCGGTCCGCTCCCAGATCCGCAGCAGCTCGTTCTGCAACAGCTCCCGGGTCTGGGCGTCCAGCGCGGCGAACGGCTCGTCCATGAGCAGCACATCGGGGTCGTAGGCGAGGCTGCGGGCGATCGCCACGCGCTGGCGCATCCCCCCGGACAGCTCGTGCGGGTGGCGGTCCTCGAATCCGGTCAGGCCCACCAGGTCCAGGTACTCCCGGGCTCGTTCGGCGCGCCGGCGCCGTGGCACCCCGGTGGCCTCCAGACCGAACTCGACGTTGCCCAGGGCGGTGCGCCAGGGCAGCAGCGCGTACTGCTGGAAGACGATGCCGCGGTCGAGTCCGGGGCCGGTGACCGGTTCTCCGTCCAGGAGGATCCGTCCGCTCGTGGGCCGGGTGAGGCCGCCCAGCAGATCCAGCAGGGTGGACTTGCCGCAGCCGCTGGGCCCGACGACCACCACGAACTCACCGGCGGAGATCTCCAGGTCGACTCCGTCGAGGGCGGTGAACTCGGTGGCCCGGCGGCCGCCCGGCCTCTGTACGGGGAACACCTTGCGGACCTGTTCGAAGGCGATTCTGGCGGTCATGGGATCAGCTCCGGGTCTTCGTGGCGGACGGTGCCGGGGAGCCGGACGAGGTGCCCGCCGGGCGGTAGTCGTTGTACTTGTTGGTGTAGAGACCGGAGGCCGTGACCTTGCCGCGCTTGATGTCACCGCGCTCCGCCAGCCAGTCGATCCACAGCTGGAGTTGTCTGTCGGTGATCCGGCCGCCGGTCTCGGCGACCCCGAAGGACTTCCAGTACTTCAGCGGGGTGGCGTCCTCCTTGCGGTCGCGCTTCTTCACGACCTCCGTCATCCGTGCGATGACCTCCTCGCGCGGCCTTTTCCGCGCCCACTCGATGGCACGGGCCACACCGGTCACAAAGGTCTTGGCGGTGTCGGGGTTCTGCCGCAGGAAGCGGTCGGTCATCACATAGGTGCCGGCGCTGAACGCCCCGAGGAGCTCGAAGTCGGTGAACAGCGGCCGGACCCCGCCTTTGGCCACGGCCTTGTCGCGCAGGATGTCCCCGAGCACACCGACCTGGATCTGGTGTTGCCGCAGGGACTGTTCGGTGTTGACCGGCGGCACCACGAGGGGCTCCACCTTGTCGATCTCGTCCTGGGACAGTCCGTGGCGCTGGAGGTAGATGTCGAGCATGGCCTCGGAGTGGGCCCCGAGGGTGTTCATCCCGACCTTCTTCCCGATGAGGTCGCGGGCCGACCGGATCGGGCTGTCCTCCCGTACGTAGAAGCCGTTGTACGCGCGCTTGTCGGAACCGTAGTAGCTGATGACGGAGGTGATGGGGGCACCGTTCGCGGCCAGTTTGACCACCGCGCCGTTGAAGGCCCCGCCGAAGTCGATCTGCCCGGTGGCCGCCGACTGGATGTCCTGGGGGCCGCTGATCGTGTTTCCGACCCAGTCCAGTTTCACATCGTCCAGGTAGCCCAGGTCCTCGGCGAGTTCGGGGAGGGTGACCTGGCCGGCCCACCCCTGGTAACGGAGGTTCTTGGTCTGCTTTCCGGACCCGCCGCCCACGGCCGTGCCACAGCTCACCGCCGCGGCCGAGACACCGAGCAGGGTCATGAATTGTCGCCTGGACGTAGCTGTGCGCATGAGGAGGGTCCTTGTGAAAGGGGATGTGAAAGGGCAGGCCGAATCACCGCACGGCACGATCCGGAAATCCGCGGAGGGCGAGTCCTGACATCGCCATGAAGCCATTCTCCGGCAGCCCGTGGAGGAATGACCGGGGAAAGGCATGAAGGCAGAGCGGAAAAGCAGGACTCACGCGCTCATGGGGCAGCGGAAACCGTCAGATGCCGAGCAGGAGAAGGAGCGTGAGAGAGAAGAGCGAGAGAGACGAGCGCGGACGGCTCAGCGGCCGGCGGCACAGATGGCGCTGGCCTGGCGTCGCAGATCGACGTGCAGGCGCACGGCGAAATTCTCGGATTGGCTCACGTCCAGAAGGATGGCAGTGGCTCCACTTCTCGTCAATGTCTTCTGGATGCCATCTCGCATAGCGGATTCGGGCATCACAAGAATCCCCAGAAGTCGCTTCCTCTGGTGCGATGGCCGAGTTGCTCGACTCATGAGGTCTGATGGCCGGTCAACAAGCGCGCCCGCCGGTGCTCATCGAGCACCGGCGGGCGGAACAACTTCGATAGGTCGTCGTCAGGATCGCGGCGCGGTCTACTGAAGGGCGCGGGCCCGGGCGCGCTCGGGGTAGTGGGCGGTGAACATGGCGGGCAGGACGAACCCGGCGACCTGGACGACGGTCGAGGCCGTGCCGCCCAGATCCGCGGCCTGGACCACGATCAGGGCCGCGGCGGAAAGGGTGAAGGCGGTGGCCCAGACGGCGGTGATCACTACATTGATCCGGCGGAACAGCGGCGTGCCCCAGACTTCTCGCGGCGCCTGGCGGCGGGCTATGCCCAGGGTGAAGGGGCGCCGCACGGCGACGGTCAGCCAGGCGGTCAGAGCCAGCCAGCCCAGGGCGAGCGCGCCGTCATAGGGCTCCAGGGCGCTGTGCGGGCGGGCGAAGGAGGGCGCGGTCAGCGCCGCGAAGAAGATCACCGTGCTGCCCTCCAGCACCAGGGCGTCCGCGTCCACGCCCGATCTGCGCTGCTGGACCAGCAGCGCGGCCCCGATCACCAGACCCGCCAGCGCACCCCACTGCCAGCCCAGCGAGGACACCACCGCGAAGGCGATCCACGGGATGAAGCCGCGCAGGTATGTCATGTCCGCTCCTCAGTGGGCGCTCAGGTGTCACGTCCCCTCATGGCGACGTTCTCAATTCGACATGTCAAAAGTAGAAGGTCCAGCATTGACGTGTCAATGCTGGAAGGTAAAGTGGAGGTCATGAGTCTTCGCCATGCCGTACTGGGACTGCTGGCCGACCGCCCCGCCAGCGGCTATGACCTGATGAAGCTGTTCGACACGTCCTTGGCCAACGTCTGGGCGGCCACCCAGAGCCAGGTCTACGGCGAGCTCGGCAAGCTCTCGGACGCCGGCCTGGTGACGGTGACGGCCGAGGGGCCGCGCGGCCGCAAGGAGTACGCCATCACCGAGGCCGGGGAGGCCGAGCTGCGGCAATGGCTGACCGGCACCCCGCCCACCCCGGCCCGCCGCAGCGACAGTCTGCTGCGCGTGTTCTTCCTCGGCCGGCTCACCCGGCTGGAGGCCGTCACCTACCTCGAGAGCGAGGCGTCCCGGGCCGCCGCGCGCCGCACCGCCCTCCAGGAGCTCGAGGGGGCCGTCGACTGGGACGAGGGCCCGCTGTCGGTCTACGGACGGATCGTCCTGGAGTACGGGATGCGGCAGTCCGTCATGCACGAGGAGTGGGCCCGCTGGGCCGCGGAGGAGATCGGCTCCCCGGCCACCCCTTAGTGGCCGCGTCAGCCACTCAGCACCGCGTCAGCCACGACGCGCCACGGAGCCCGGGAGGGGCGCACGCTGGAGAGGAGGAACGCATCGCCCGAAAGTGGACCGAGAGCAGCGGGGAGACGAGATGGCGAACAGGGAGAACCTGCCGGAGGTGGTGTCGCGCGAGGAGTGGCTCACCGCCCGCAAGGAGCTGCTGGCCGAGGAGAAGGAGCTCACCCGGGCCCGTGACCGGGTCAACGAGGCCCGGCGGCGCCTGCCCATGGTCCGCGTCGACAAGCCGTACACCTTCGAAGGGCCGCGCGGGGAGATGAGCCTGCTCGACCTGTTCGAAGGGCGGCCCCAGCTCGTCGTCCACCATTTCATGTGGACCTTCGACATCGATGCCGACGGCGTCGAGCACCCCCGCGACACCGGCTGCCCCAGTTGCTCGTCAGCGGCCGACGGCATCGGCAACCCGAGGCAGCTCCACGCCCGCAACACCACCCTGGTCGCGGTGACGCGCGCGCCCTACGGGAAGCTCGCCGCCTACCGCGCACGGATGGGGTGGTCGTTCCCCTGGTACTCCTCGCACGGCAGCGACTTCAACTACGACTTCCACGCCACCAACGACGAACGGGTCGCCCCGGTGCAGGTCTTCCACCGCGGCGAGGCCGAGCTCGCCGAAGCCGGAACGCCATGGACGGAGGGCATGCGCGGCGACTGGCCCGGCATCAGCGCCTTCCTGCGCGTCGGGGACGAGGTCTTCCACACCTACTCGACCTTCGGCCGGGGCATCGAGGAGTTCCACAACGGCTACCCGTACCTCGACCTCACCGCGCTCGGCCGCCAGGAGGCGTGGGAGGAGCCGAAGGGCCGCGCCCACCCCCTCGGCCTCCAGGCCGGCGGCCCCGCGATGCGCCTCCCCGACGAGTACGGTCTCTGACCCCACTCGCCCGGACGCACCCGTGACGCGGATGCGCGCGCGGCGCGCATCCGCGTCGGGGTCCGGCGGGTCAGAAGCGGTGTGCCGGGCGGACGGGGGCGGTGGCCGAGCTCGACTTGTACGGCGACACGGCGGTGAAGGCGGCGCGGTAGCCGTGGTGGCGCAGCTCGTAGTAGCGGGCGCGGGTGCCAGTGCGGATGGTGGCGTCACACCGTGCCGTGCCCCGGGCGTCGGTCACCGCCGTGCACAGGTTCCGGTTTCCGGAGGCGTCGGTGAACCGGATGGACTGACCGCGCAGCGGGGCGCCCTGCGCCGTCGTCAGGGTGGCGGACAGCCCCCTGACCCTCAGAGAGGGCGGGTTCAGCTGCCGCCGCACCGTGGCCGGGGACACCGTCAGCCGGGTGGGGGTGAGCCGGGTGGGCTTGGAGTGGGCGGGCTTGTGATGATCCACGACCGGAATGGCCAGTCCGACGGGGGCGTGCAGCCCGTCGATGGGCACGGTGGACTGGGGGCCGCCGTTCGCGGGGACCTCCACAACCCGGTCATTGCCGAAGTCGGCGATGAACAGGTTGCCGCGCGCGTCGAGTGCCAGTCCCTGCGGACTGCTCAGCCCGGTCGCCGGGACGGTCCACTGGGAGCCGCCGCGGGCGGGCAGTCTGATCACGCGGTTGTTGCCCGAGTCGGACACATACAGGTTCCCGGCCCGGTCGAACGCGAGCCCGGTGGGCTGGGAGAGGCCCACGATGGGCAGGGTCCGCTGGGCACCGCCGTCCGCGGACACCTCCACCACACGGTCGTTGGCGAAGTCGGCGATGAACAGGTCGCCGTCGGCGGCGAGCGCCAGACCGTCGGGGTGCAGCAGCCCGGTGGTGGGCACGGTGGTCTGCCCGCCGTCCGGGGGCACCCGCACCACCCGGTTGTTGAAGCTGTCCGAGATGAAGAGGTCGCCGCCGGGGTTGAGGTCCAGTCCGAGCGGGCGGTTGAGCCCGTCGGTGGGAACGGTGGTCTGGCCTCCGCCACCGGCCGGGATTTCCACCACGCGGTTGTTGCCGGTGTCGGAGATGAAGAGGTTGTCGTCGGTGTCGAGCGCGAGACCGGTGGGGCGGGTCAGACCGGTCGTGGGAACGGTGGTCTGGCCGCTGCCGTCGGTGGCGACCCTCAGCACCGTGTTGTCGGTGTACTCGGAGACGTACAGGGGGACGGCGCGGCGTGCGGGGTCGGGCGGCGCGGCCGAGGCCGTGGTCGCCGGTGCGACGCCCGCCGTACACAGCGTCAGGATTCCCGACAGCGCGGTCAGTCGGTGTCTTGTGGAGAAGCGGCTCATGACACACCCATCTGTTCTGGACGGACGCTCGACCCTAGGAACCCCTCGCCCGCACCCGTCCGCACCACGCCACCGCGTCTCCCGGCTTCCACCCCAACGGCAGCAGGCGCGGGGGGGCGCCGCCGCGCCCCCCGCGCCTTTCTCCACCCCGGTGTCAGGGCCGGGCGGTTCAGCCCCCTCCGGAGATGGCCACGATGGCGGCACGGAGCTGTTCGACGACCGCGGCGCTGGGGCAGACGTGGCCGTAGCCCTCGACGAACAGTCCGGTGGCGCCGGGCACGGTCTCGGCCAGGGCCCGCCCGTGTTCCACGGGGATGATCGGGTCCTCGGTGCCGTGGATGACCAGGGTGGGCACGTCCAGCGCACGCAGCCGTGGCGCGAGGTCACCGACGGCCGCGGTGGCGTGGATGGCGAGCTGACTGGCATCCGGGTGCCAGGGGTTCGTCGCGCGGTCGTACTCGTGGGTGAGGACGGCCCGGCACTCCTCCAGGTCGAATTCGGTGCTTCCGGCCAGCGGAGCGTAGGCGCTGAAGCGGGCCTCGATGAACTCTTCCCGGGTGGCGGGCGGGCTGGCGGTCAGCTCGGCCCCCACCTGAGCCATATGCGCCAGGTAGTCGGCGTGCGGGGGCGGGGAGAAGAACGACGCCTCACCGTTGAGGGCGGGCACCACGCCCGCCAGGGCAGAGCTGGTCGAGACCAGCGTCAGCGAGCGCACCCGGTCCGGGTGGTCGAGCCCGAGGAGCTGGGCGATGAAACCGCCCATGGACCCACCGACGATATGCGCGGCGTCGACGCCGTAGCCGTCCAGGACCGCCAGGGCGTCGCGGGCCAGGTCATGACAGTCGTAGGGGTTCTTGTCGTAGTCGACCAGGGTGGACTTGCCGGTGTTGCGGTGGTCGTAGCGGATCACGTGCCGCCCGCTCGCCGCCAGGCCGTGGCACAGGCTGTCGGGCCACCCCACGGCTTGGGCGTCGGCCCCCACGATCAGCAGGACGGTGGGGTCGGCGGGATCCCCGAAGTCCTCGGTCCACAGCTGGAGTTCACCGGCTTTGACGGTCTTCTCAGGCATGCGACGGTCCCTTCCTGTCCTCTGGGGAGACCCGTTCCGTCCCTCGCAGGGCCTCGATGGCGGCGTCGCGGATGGCTCCGCGACGGGTCTTGCCCGCGTCGTCGCGCAACGGCTCGTCGGTGAATTCGACGGATCGGGGGATCTTGTGGCGGTCCAGCCGGTCGGCCAGGTGGTCGAGAAGCTCCTCGACGGTGGTTCCCGGGGCCGCCTGGACGACCGCGTGGACCCGCTGGCCGAGGTCGTCGTCCGGAAGTCCGACGACCGCGCTGGTCTGCACCGCGGGGTGCTCACTGAGGGCCGCTTCGACCTGTGCCGGGTAGATGTTGGCGCCGCCGGAGACGATGAGGTCGGTGCGGCGGTCGCTGAGGTAGAGGTAGCCGTCCTCGTCCATCCAGCCCAGGTCGCCCAGGGACTCCCAGTCCCCGTGGGTACGGGCCTTCGCCCCGATGTACCGGTAGCCGGGGTCGCCTTCGGGCGGCCGCATGAAGATCTCGCCGATCACACCCGGCGGAGCCGGTGTGCCGTCGGGGTCGAGCACGGTCATCTCGCCGCTCATCACCCGGCCCACCGAGCCCCGGTGTGCGAGCCACTCGGTGCCGTTGAGCGCGGCGATCGCCTGGGCCTCCGTACCGGTGTACATCTCCCACAGCCGCTCGGGGCCGATCAGCTCGATCCACGCCTCCTTCACCCACGGCGGACAGGCCGCCGCAGAGTGCAGCATCACCCTCAGGGAGGAGCCGTCGAAGCGTCCCGGCTGCTCCTGCTCCGCGCGCCAGATCCGCTGCATCATGGTCGGCACCACCACCATCCACGACACGGCGTGGGTGCGGATGGCGTCCATGGCCTCGAGGGCGTCGAAGCGGGGCAGCACCACCAGATGGTGGCCCATGAACAGGCCCAGGCTGGAGAAGGTGAAGGGCGCGTTGTGGTAGAGCGGGCCCGGGACCAGCTGGCAGTCGTCGGGCTCCATCAGCATCGCGCGGGCCTGGGCGAGGTCGATGTCACCGTCGTGGCCATCGACAATGATCTTGGGGCGTCCGGTGCTGCCGCCCGAGGTCGGAGCCTTCCAGGAGGGGGAGATCCGTTCGGGCAGCGGGCCGTCGTCCAGCCCCAGGGGCGGCAGGAAACCGGCGGGGACATGAGCGACGCCGGGGTGGTCGGCGGGGTCCAGATCCCCGACCACCAGCGTGGAGCCCGCCAGCTCCACGATCTCCCGCCGCTCACGGGCCGGCAGCCGCCAGGAGACCGGCTGCGGCACGGCACCGAGTTTCCACACGGCGACGGTGGCGAGGAAGAAATCGATGGAGTTCGGCAGCGCGATGGTGACGAAGTCACCCTGCTCCACCCCGAGTTCCGCGTAGGAGCGGGCGAGCCGGTTGCTGCCGCGGTCGAGCTCCTCCCGGGTCAGGGTCCGCGCGCCACAGGTGACGGCGGGGCGCTGTGGATCCCGCTCGGCCAGTTCCCTGATGATGCGGCCGATCGGTTGCGTCGTGGACATCGGTCATCCTTCTCGCGGCTCTGGACCGGACGGCGGCCGGGACGTCCTCCTCCGGTGCGGGCCCCGCGCCGGTGCGGCGCGGGCGGAATGAAGAGTGGCGCATATGTTCCTCGGGCCGACCGCGCCACCGTCACCCGGGCAGGCACCGCCGTTCCGACGCCATCAAAGGCCGGGGCCGGACACGGCCGCATCCGTAGAACCACTGGGTCGGCCGTGTTCCGGGGCCGGAAACACCGGCCCCGCGGACCCGTGGCGGCCCGGTCCGGACACCACCACACCCGGTGCACGCAATGTGACCGCCGCCACTATTTCCGCAACCTGGACACATTCGCTCGTGGCCGGTAACACTTTGGGCAGCGGGAGCCTGTCGATCAGGCCGTCACCCACCGCATGGACGCCCACGGCGTATCCGTCCACGCGCACTCCCCCCTTCCCGGGCCACGGAGCGCGTCGTGTCCCACCGATCGACACCTCTTTGCTCCTCGCTCTCAACTCCTCGCCTCCGCGACCGCTGTGGAATCGCCTTCCCTGGTGCCCTTCCCAGCGGGCCGGTGTGCGTCCGCCAGGACGGGCGGCGCACACCGGCCTCCTCGGCGCGCGGCTGTGATGAGGGCTGCGCACACCGCCCGGCGGCGCGGCCACTCCTAGACCCACAGGGAGTCGTTCCATGAACGTCACGGTCGCCCCTCCGGACACGGGGAAACCACCGAAGATCCGCTACGGCGGACTGATGACGTCCGTCGTCAGTGTCACCCTCATGTACAACGTCTGCCTGGGGGGCGCGCTGGGGATCCTGATACCGAAACAGATCGCCGAGATCACCCCCGACGGCAAGGTCGGCGCGCTGGCCATGGTGACCGCGGTCGGTGCGGCCGTCACCGTCTTCGCCAACCCCATCGCCGGTGCGCTGTCGGACCGTACCCGCAGCCGCTGGGGGCGGCGTACGCCCTGGGTGATCGCCGGTGGTCTGGGCAGCGCGGTGACCCTGCTGGCGCTCGGCACCCTGGGCGCGCTGGTGTGGATCGCGTTGTTCTGGGCGCTGACGAAGATGTTCCTCAATGTGCTCATCGCACCGGTGAACGCGCTGGTGCCGGACCGGACACCTCCGGAGAAGCGCGGCTTCGTCTCCGCCTTGACGGGGCTGGCGGGGTTCGCGGGCGCGGTCGGGGGCACGCTGGTGGCCGCGGCGTTCGTCTCCCGGACCCCGGTCGGCTACACGGTGATCGCGGTCGGACTGGTGGCCGCGGCGGTGTCGTTCGCGCTGCTGTCCGGTGACCGCTCCAGCGCGGGTGAACCGCGGTCCCCGTTCCACCTGGGACGCTTCCTCCGCGGCTTCTGGGTGAGCCCCCGCCGGTACCCCGACTTCGCCTGGGCGTTCGTCGCCCGCACGGCGATGGTCCTCGGGTTCAACGCGATCCTCACCTACCAGCTGTACATCCTCCAGGACTACGTGGGCATGTCCCTGGACGAGGCCGCCGAGCTCAGCCCCGCCCTGAACCTGGTGCTGGTGGTGGGCGTCATCATCGGCACGCTCCCCTCCGGCGCGCTGTCCGACCGGCTGGGCCGCCGCAAGGTGTTCGTGCTGATCTCCTCGCTCACCATCGCGACCGCCGGTCTGGCGCCCCTGTTCTGGCCCACCGTCACCGCGATGTACGTGTTCTACGCGATCGCCGGTCTGGGCTTCGGCTGCTACGCGGCGGTGGATCAGGCGCTGATGACCCTGGTACTGCCCAACTCCGAGGACAACGGCAAGGACATGGGTCTCCTCAGCATCGCGAACAACGGGGCCCAGGCGGTGGCTCCCGTCGTGGCCGCGGGGCTGATCAGCGCACTGGGCGGCTACCGGTCACTCTTCGGTGCCGGTGTCGTGCTCGCGATCATCGGCGCGGCCGCCGTCCTGCCGATCAAGAGCGTGCGCTGACCCCGCGCCCGCCGAGCCGGATTCGCCGGTTCGGCGGGCGCGGGCCGAACCGGCGCTCACCGAAACGGCGTTCACCATCCCGCGGGGGACGCCCTCACGCAGATCCCCGGGCGTCCCCCGGCGTCCGGGGATCGCCGGGCAGCAGCGGTACATCGATGACGGGACGGGCGCGGAGCGCCGCTTCCTCCGCCGCGCGCGCCGCCTCCTCACGGTTCACCCCGAGCGCCGCGGACCGGACCTGTTCATGCAGCTTGACGACGGCGTCCATGAGCATCTGCGGGCGGGGCGGACACCCCGGCAGATAGATGTCCACGGGGACGATGTGATCGACCCCCTGCACCACCGCGTAGTTGTTGAACATCCCGCCCGAGGACGCGCACACCCCCATGGCGATCACCCACTTGGGGTTGGGCATCTGGTCGTACACACGGCGCAGCACGGGAGCCATCTTCTGACTGACCCGCCCGGACACGATCATGAGATCCGCCTGTCTCGGCCCGCGCCAGTACTCCATCCCCCATCGCGACAGATCGTGCCTGGCACCCCCGGTCGCCATCACTTCCATCGCACAGCACGCCAGGCCGAAAACCGCGGGGAACATCGACGACTTGCGCGCCGCTCCCGCGATGGCTTCGACGGTCGTGAGGGCGAAACCGCTCGGGAGACTCTCTTCGATACCCACACCAGCACCTCTGTTCCAAGGGTCCGGGGACGGCAAGTCCTGTCTGATCAGGGCGTTCTGATCCTCACCCAACGTAGCCGGTGGACGCCGGACCGGAACCGGACGCGGGCGCGGCCCGCCGGAAGATGAGTAACGATTACTCACCGCCGGGATGGGTGCGGCGGTTCGCTTCCTCCGGTACGGTGCGGTACGCCGAGCAGACGGACGGGGCCGCCTCCGTTCCCGGGGTGAGTAGGAATTACTCACCGGGCCGGAAGGGAGCGCGGCGAGAGTTGCTGCGGGCAGGCAGCGCGGCGGGGTGCCGATCCGGCGGACAGCCGGGACACCCCTCGGGACACGCCATGCCGCCCGGTCCCTCCACCGACTCTCGTCATGACCCCAGGAAGTGATGCGCATGTCCGCCACCCCGCAGATGCCCGCCTACGCCGAGCAGTTGATCCGCGGTCGGCGTGCCACCCGGGCCTTCCTCCCGGACCCCGTCCCCGAGCAGACCCTGCGTGACATCTTCTCGCTGGCCGGGGCCGCGCCCTCCTCGTCCAACACCCAGCCGTGGCTGGTCGAGGTGGTGAGCGGTGGCACCCGCGACCGGCTGAGCAAGGCCCTGCTCACCGCGAAGGAGGAGAACAAGTTCACCTTCGACTTCCCCTACAACGACGAGATGTACTCCGGGAACAGTGACCGGTGGCGCCGGGACATGGGTGCCCGGATGTACGGCGCCATGGGGATCGCGCGGGATGACCACGAGGGACGTCATGTCATCCTCCGCGACAATCTGCGGTTCTTCGGCGCCCCGCACGTGGCGCTGATGTTCATGCCGCCCAACGCGGAGGAGCGGATGGCCAATGACACCGGGATCTACGCCCAGACGCTGATGCTCGCCATGGCCGCCCACGGTGTCGCCAGCTGCCCGCAGGCATCCCTGGGCTTCTTCTGCGACACCATCCGCGAAACCCTCGACATCAGCGACAACAAGCTCATATTCGGGATCTCCTTCGGCTACGCCGACGAGTCCTCCCCGAGGAACGAGGTCCGCATGCCGCGCGCCGAGCTGTCGGAGACCACCCGCTTCCACAGCTGACGGCAGCGCCCCCCGTGTACCGGCCGTCGTCCCTCGGGGGTGGCGGCCTTCCGCCCTGCGTGCGACGTCCGTCGGGCGCGGTGAGGTCTCCGAAACGAGCCCTTCACAGGAGCGCGGCCCTGAGGGAAACACGCCGTTCCTAGCGTATCCGCCCATGGATGCAGAGCTGTATACGCGGCTGGACACCACCTCCGCACCGGAGGCCCGGCCCGCGTCCTCGCTCGGTGGGACGGTCTACGCGACGCTGCGGAACGCCGTCCTGAACGGCGGGTTCGGGCCGCGCGAAGCACTGGCGGAACTGCGGCTGGCCGCACGGTTCGGAGTGTCCCGGACACCGGTGCGCGAGGCACTGGCCCGGCTGCACGCCGACGGGCTGATCGAGCGCGGGGACGGCGGCTTCTTCGCCACCATGCCCAACCTCGGCCGGCTCAAGGACCTCTACGAACTCCGGGTCACCCTGGAGCTGAGAGGGGTCGCCCGTGCGATCGAGGACCCCTCCGTACGCCACGACCCTGCCCTCCTCGGCGACGAGTTGGAGCGTTGGTACGCGATGCGTACCTCTCCCCCGGCCCCCGACCCGCGCTTCGTGGTCCAGGACGAGCGGTTCCACGCCGAACTGTCCCGCGCCTCCGGCAACCCCGCCCTGACCGAGGCGCTCGTCGCGGTCAGCGAACGCATCCGCAGGGTGCGGATGTACGACTTCCTCACCCCGGACCGGGTGGAGACCACCATCACCGAACACATCGAGATCATGGAACTCGTCCGTGACGGCCGCCTCGACGAGGGATACCGGGCCCTGCACGCCCATGTCGGTGACTCGATGGCCGTGGTGATGGAACGCGCCCAGCGCGCCATGACCCAGATGGCGCTCCACGCCGACCGGCTCTGACCTCTGCTTTCTCCCCTTCTCCGGATCACCGCCCCCCACTCCCCCGTCCTGCCGACGACGTCACACGGGGAACCGGCCGCCCGCACGGCACATCCGGCACCACCCACCGCACTCCCGAGGAGGCGTGGTATGAGCACCACCGAGTCACGGCTGACGACGCAGGACGACACCTCACCGGCAATCCCTTCCGGCTCCCCGCGGACCGACCAGGCGGTGAAGGAGACACTGGAGGACTACACCCTCCGCTTCGCACCGCGCAGTTACCGCCGTTGGACACCGGCGGTCGTGGCGACCACCGCGCTCGGCGGTATCGCCTACATGGCCGACTTCTCCATCGGCGCCGGAATCGGTCTGGCCCACGGCACCGGCAACGCACTCGTGGCCATCGCCGTCGCCGCCGTGGTCATCTTCATCACCGGTTTCCCCCTCGCCTACTACGCGGCCCGCTACAACATCGACCTCGACCTGATCACTCGCGGCTCCGGCTTCGGCTACTACGGCTCGGTGCTCACCAGCGTCATCTTCGCCAGCTTCACCTTCATCTTCTTCGCCCTCGAAGGGTCCATCATGGCGCAGGGGCTCGGACTCGGCCTCGGACTGCCGCTGTGGCTGGGCTATCTGGTCTCCACGCTGATGGTGATCCCCCTGGTCATCTACGGCATGAAGGCGCTCAGCAAGCTCCAGGTGTGGACCACGCCCGTCTGGCTGCTGCTGATGGTGGCCCCGCTGCTGTACCTGGTCGTCACCGACCCCGGCAGCGTCGACCGCTTCCTCGCCTACGCGGGCACGGACGGCGACGGCGCTCTCGATCCGGCCTCCGTCCTCCTCGGCGCGGGGGTCTGTCTGTCCCTCATCGCGCAGATCGGTGAGCAGATCGACTATCTGCGCTTCATGCCGCCGAAGACCGAGGCGAACCGGCGCGCCTGGTGGACCGCCGTGATCACGGCGGGTCCGGGCTGGGTGGTGCTCGGGGCGCTCAAGCAGGCCATCGGTGTCTTCCTCGCCGTCCACGTCCTGGCCGAGGTCGGACCGGACGCCGCTCCCGAGCCGATCCAGCAGTTCCGTGGCGCCTTCGACGCGATGATGCCGTCGTGGCTGGTGATCCCACTGGCGGTGGTCCTGGTCGTGATCAGCCAGATCAAGATCAATGTGACGAACGCCTACTCCGGTTCGCTCGCCTGGACCAACTCCTTCACCCGGGTCACCGGCCGCTATCCCGGCCGCATGGTGTTCGTGCTGGTCAACCTGGGCTTCGCGCTGGTGCTGATGGAAGCCGACATGTTCAGCTTCCTCAACGACATCCTGGGCTTCTACTCCAACTGCGCCATCGCCTGGGTGGTGACCGTGGCCACCGACATCCTCGTCAACAAGTACCTGCTCAAACTCTCCCCGCACGCGCCCGAGTTCCGCCGGGGGATGCTCTACGCGGTCAACCCCGTGGGTGTGGTGGCGTTCGTGGCCGCCTCGGGCCTCTCCATCGCCGTGTACTTCCACCTGCTCGGCGACACCCTCCAGCCGTACTCGCCCGTCGCGGCGGCCCTGATCGCCTTCGTCCTCACCCCGCTGATGGCGGTCGCCACACGGGGCAGGTACTACCTGCGGCGCACCGACGACGGCATCGACGAACCCCTCCTGGACGCCGACGGCAACCCGAGCGCGGTCACCTACGACTGCCACGTGTGCCACCAGTCGTACGAGCGCCCGGACCTGACCGCCTGCCGGACGCACCAGGCGGTGGTGTGCTCCCTGTGCCTGAGCGCCGACCGGGCCGGTGACCACGTCCTGCCCGCCCAGCCGCCCGCCGCGTAGCCCCGGCCGTCCGGCGCCGCACCGCCCCTCACCCCCGCCCCACCTCGCCCTGCCCTGCCCCGGAGGAGCCGCCGTGTTCGACACCCTGCTCATCGCCAACCGCGGAGAGATCGCCTGCCGTGTCATCCGCGCCGCGCACACCCTCGGTCTGCGGACGGTGGCGGTGTACTCCGACGCCGATCGCGGCGCACCCCACGTCCGGATGGCCGACGAGGCCGTACACCTCGGCCCGGCGCCCGCCGCCGACAGCTATCTGCGGGCCGACAGGGTGCTGGACGCCGCCCTGTCCACCGGCGCCGGAGCGGTTCACCCCGGTTATGGCTTCCTGTCGGAGAACGCCGCCTTCGCCACCGCCGTGGAGGAGGCCGGGCTCGTCTTCGCCGGCCCCACACCCGTCCAGTTGGAGGTGTTCGGCGCCAAACACACCGCCCGTGCCGCCGCGCTGGACGCCGGTGTGCCGCTGCTGCCCGGCAGCGGGCTGCTGGCGGACGCCGGGGACGCGCTGCGCGCGGCCGAGGAGATCGGCTATCCGGTGATGCTCAAGGCGACCGGCGGCGGTGGCGGTATCGGCATGCAGGCGTGTACCGGTCCGGCGGAGCTGCGCGAGGCGTTCGCCCGGGTGACGCGGCTGGCGCGGGGCAGCTTCGGCGACGGCGGGGTCTTCCTGGAACGGTATGTGACCCACGCCCGCCACGTCGAGGTGCAGGTCTTCGGCGACGGCACCGGCCGGGTGGTCAGCCTCGGCGACCGCGACTGCTCGCTCCAGCGCCGCAATCAGAAGGTCCTCGAGGAGGCTCCGGCTCCCGGTCTGCCGTCCGCACTGAGGTCCCAACTGCACATCAGAGCACGAGCGTTGTGCGCTTCGGTCGGCTACCGGTCCGCCGGTACGGTGGAATTCGTGTATGACGCCGACCGCGAGGAGGCTTCCTTCCTGGAGGTCAACACCCGCCTCCAGGTCGAGCACCCGGTCACCGAGGAGACCAGCGGTGTCGACCTGGTCGGCTGGATGCTGCGGCTGGCCCGCGGCGAGAGCGGATTCCTCGACGGGCTCCCCGACGACGGTCCGCCTCGCCACGGCCACGCCGTCGAGGCCCGTGTCTACGCCGAGGACCCCGCCCGTGACCACCGGCCCAGCGCCGGGCTCCTCACCCGGGTCGAATTCCCCGACGACGTGCGCGTGGACAGCTGGGTGGAGACCGGCCAGGAGGTGTCCACCGCGTACGACCCGATGCTCGCCAAGGTCATCGCCACCGGTACGACCCGGGCCGAAGCCCTGTCCCGCCTCGACCAGGCCCTCTCCCGCACCCGGATCGACGGGGTCGAGACCAACCTCGGCCTGCTCCGGGCCGCTTGCCACCACCCGTCCGTGGTCACGGCACGACACACCACCGCCACCCTCGCCGAAGTCACCGACGGCCGCGCACGCGTGGACGTGGAGCGGCCCGGCACCCTGACCACCGTCCAGGACTGGCCGGGCCGGACCTCCTACTGGGAGGTCGGCATCCCGCCCAGCGGCCCGATGGACGACCACTCGTTCCGCCTGGGAAACACCGCGCTCGGCAATCCCGAGGGTGCGCCCGGCCTGGAGTGCACCCTCGACGGCCCCGCCCTGCGCTTCTCCCACCCGGCGGTCGTCTGTGTCACCGGCGCCCCCGCACCCGTCACGGTCGACGGTGTCCCGGCGGCCCAGTGGGAACCGCTGGAGATACCGGCCGGAGCACTGCTGGAGGTCGGCACGGCCGACGGACCCGGGATGCGCACGTATATCCTCCTCCGCGGGGGCCTCGACGTACCCGCGTACCTCGGCAGCGCCGCCACCTTCACCCTCGGCGGCTTCGGGGGGCACGCGGGCCGCGCCCTGCGCACCGGCGATGTGCTGCGCCCGGCCGCGCACGACGGCGACGTCCCCGCGCCCGCCCCCGTACCGATCGGCGCCCGACCGCACTTCACCACCGAGTGGCGGATCGCGGTGAGCGAGGGACCGCACGCCGCACCGGACTTCCTCACCCGTGAGGGCCTGGCCACCATGTACACGGCCGAGTGGAAGGTCTCCGCCCAGTCGGCACGCACCGGCGTCCGGCTGATCGGCCCCAAACCCGCGTGGGCACGGCGGGACGGCGGCGAGGCCGGACTCCACCCCTCCAACGTCCACGACACCGCGTACTCCGTCGGAGCCGTCAACCTCACCGGCGACACCCCCGCCGTACTCGGCCCGGACGGACCGAGCCTGGGCGGCTTCGCCTGCCCCGTCACCATCGTCAGCGCCGAGCGGTGGAAAGCCGGTCAGCTGCGCCCCGGCGACACCGTCCGCTTCGCCCCCGTCACCGAGGCCACGGCCGACGCGCTGCGCCGCGCACCGGCCCTGCTCACCCTCGCCACCGACGGCGCGGACGGTGACGACGGGGTCCTCGCCCGCCGCGCCGCCACCGACACCACACCGGAGGTGACCTACCGGCGCGGCGCCGATGACAACATCCTCGTCGAGTACGGACCCATGACGCTCGATCTGGCCCTGCGCATGCGCGTACACGCCCTGGCCCGCCATCTGACGGAGCACCGCCCACCCGGTCTGGTCGACATCACCCCCGGCGTGCGCTCCCTGCACCTGCACAGCGACCCCGGCGCGCTGCCACTGCGCACCCTCCTCGCCCTGCTCCAGGAGGCCGAGGACCACCTCCCGGCCGCCCAGGACCTCACCGTCCCCAGCCGGGCCGTCCACCTCCCACTGTCCTGGGACGACCCGACCGTGGAAGAGGCGATCGCGCGCTACGCGGCGTCCGTACGGGACGACGCCCCCTGGAACCCATCGAACATCGAGTTCATCCGCCGTATCAACGGCCTGGATTCGGTGGACGACGTACGGCGCACCGTCTTCGACGCCGAATACCTCGTCCTCGGCCTGGGCGACGTCTACCTCGGCGCTCCGGCCGCCACCCCACTCGATCCACGCCACCGCCTGGTGACCACCAAGTACAACCCGGCCAGGACGTGGACCGCCGAGGCGGGCGTCGGAATCGGCGGCTCCTACCTGTGTGTCTACGGGATGGAAAGCCCCGGTGGGTACCAGCTCATCGGCCGCACGGTGCCCATCTGGGGCGGACTTCGCCCGCACCGCTCGTTCGCCGACGGCACACCCTGGCTCCTGCGCTTCTTCGACCGTGTCGTCTGGCACCCCGTCTCATCCGACGAACTCCTCGACATCCGCGCCGACCTGGCCTCCGGCCGCACCGGACTCGACATCCGGCCCGGTACGTTCTCCCTCGCCGAGCACGAGCGCTTCCTGCGCGAGAACGCCGAGGACATCGCCGCCTTCCGCGCCCGCCAGTCCGCCGCCTTCACCGCGGAACGCCGCTCCTGGGAGGCGTCCGGGGAACTCACCGAACGCCCGGCCGCCACTCCGGCCCCGG
Organism: Streptomyces sp. NPDC045899; assembly: GCF_056431485.1. Taxonomy (NCBI): domain Bacteria; kingdom Bacillati; phylum Actinomycetota; class Actinomycetes; order Kitasatosporales; family Streptomycetaceae; genus Streptomyces; species Streptomyces sp. NPDC045899. The sequence continues at coordinate 9,598 of NZ_JBWKKP010000012.1, read as the reverse complement.
CGCTCGCCCCCGTCGCCGCGCCACCGGGCTCCCGCCTGGTCGAGGCACCACTGAGCTCCAGTGTGTGGAAAGTGGAGGCGGGCCCCGGCGTCACGGTCGAGGCGGGCCAGCCACTGGTCGTCCTGGAGGCCATGAAGATGGAGGTCGTGGTGCGTGCCCCGGCCCCGGGCACCGTCACCGACATACTCGTCACCGCCGGACAACAGATCGACGCCGGCACCCCGCTGGCCGTCCTCATGAGGGAAGAAGCCGCATGAACCGGATCCCGTCCCCGCCCAGCTGCGCGGAACGCGTCACCGCCGCCTACCGGCGCATCGCCGAGACCGACCGGCCGGAGGTCTGGATCTCGCTGCGCGAGGAGTCGGCCGTCCTGGCCGAGGCCCGTGCGCTGGACGCCCGTATCGCCGCCGGGGAGGAGCTGCCCCTCGCCGGAACGCTGGTGGCGGTCAAGGACAACATCGACGTCGCCGGGCTCCCCACGACGGCCGCCTGCCCCGCGTACGCCTACACCCCCGATGTCTCCGCGTCCGCCGTACTGCGGCTGGTGGCCTCGGGCGCGATCGTGCTCGGCAAGACCAACATGGACCAGTTCGCCACCGGACTGGTGGGCACCCGCAGCCCGCACGGACCGGTCCGCAACGCCCTGCGCCCCGAGAAGGTCTCCGGCGGTTCCAGCTCGGGTTCCGCGGTCGCGGTGGCGCTCGGCATCGCCGATGTGGCGCTGGGCACCGACACCGCCGGCTCGGGCCGGGTGCCCGCCGCACTCAACGGCATCGTCGGCGTCAAACCCACCCTCGGGCTGGTCCCCACCAGCGGTGTGGTCCCCGCCGCCCGCTCGTACGACGCGGTGACCGTCTTCGCCCGCACGCTCACCGAGGCACAGCTGGCGCTGGCGCAGATGACAGGCCCGGACGAGGCCGATCCGCGCGGCCGGGCCTGGCCGGACGACGTACGGCTGTCCGCGCCGCCGAACCCGCGCGTCGCCGTCCCCCGCGACGAGGACCTCGCACCCCTCTCTGACCAGGCCCGCGCCGCCTTCCACGAGACGGTCGAACGGCTGGAACGCGCGGGCGCGCACACCGCGGTGATCGACGTCGGTCCGCTGCTGGCGGCCGCGAAGCTGCTGTACGACGGGGCGCTGGTGGCCGAACGGTACGCGGCCGTGGGCGATTTCATCGCCCGTGACCCCACGGCGGCGGACCCCACGGTCGGCGCCATCATCCTGGCCGCCGCCGGCCTCCCCGCCCACGCGCTCGTCGACGACCTGGAGCGCCTGGACGGCTACCGGGCGACGGCCCGCCGCATCCTCTCCGGTTTCGACGCCCTGCTCCTGCCGACCACCACCGAACACCCGGACATCGCCGCCGTACAGGCCGACCCGGTGGCCATCAACGCCCGCCTGGGCACCTACACCAACTTCGTCAACCTGCTCGACCTGGCCGCCGTGGCGGCCCCCGCGGGCGAGGCGGACGGCAGCCCGTTCGGCGTCAGCGTCATCACCCGGGCCTTCGAGGACCAGGTGGCCATCGACATCGCGGCCCTCCTGACCGCCGAACAGGCCCCGGTCCCCTACCCCGGCAACGGTGTCGACTTGGCCGTCTTCGGCGCACATCTGCGCCACCAACCCCTCAACCACCAGCTCACGGACGCCGGGGCCCGCTTCCGCGGGGAGATCCGCACGGCCCCCGCCCACCGCCTCATCGCCTTGGACACCACCCCGCCCAAGCCGGGCCTCCTCCGGGTGCCCCCACCGGACGGCGCGGCGATCACCGGCGAACGGTGGACCCTCTCCCCCACCGCCCTCGGCCACTTCCTCGCCGCCCTCCCGGCCCCCATGTTCCTGGGCCGCCTCGAACTCGCCGACGGCAGCTGGGTGCTGGGCTTCCACACGGATCCGGCGGCGGCGGAGACGGGGACGGACATCACGGCGTACGGGAGCTGGCCGGCGTACCTGGCCGAGCGCACCGGCGGATGAGGGGTACGGGCGAGGCGGGGCCGCGTGCGTTCATGGCGAGGCTTCACCGTCTCCCCGCCGCGTCGCGCATATCCGCCGAAGCCGTGGAGGGGCGGGGCCGGGGGTGAACAGGTTGTGTACGTTGGGCACCGATGATGACTGAGCGACCACCACACGGCTCGACCCGCCCCGGCGGGCGGACCGCCCGTACCCGTACCGCCGTCCTCACGGCTGCCCTGGACGAGCTCGACGGGGCAGGCATCGGCGCGCTCACCCTGGACAAGCTGGCAGCGCGCTCCGGTGTCCATGTGTCGACGATCCGGCGCCGCTGGCGCACCGTCGAGGGTGTCATCGGTGACCTGCTGGCCCAGCAGGGCACCACCATTCCCATCCCCGACTCCGGTGACCTCCGCCAGGACCTGCGGGAACTGGCCGGGAACATCGCCGAGTTCCACGCCACACCACGCAATCGGCACCTCATCGAAGGTGTCGTGGTGGCGGCCGCACACGATCCGCGTATCGCGGACATCGTGCGGGGGGCGTTCACCGCCCGGATCGAGCATGTCACCCAGCTCGTGCACCGTGCCGTCGCGCGCGGCGAACTCACCGTGGAGCCCGACGCCAGAGAGGTCATCGAAGCCCTCAGCGCCCCGTTCTACTACCGCATCCTCATCCTGCGCGGCGCCGTCGACGCCCGTCTGGTGCACACGAGCGCCGAGGCGGCGTATCTGGCGGCCCGAGCGGGAGCGTTCACCCCGCCGGAAGTGGAATCCGACGGCGGGCAGCGGGCGGAGGGCCGTCCCGGCGGCACCGCCGCCGCCGCGCTCCCCACCCACGCATAGGGTCCGCCGGGCCGTTCCGTTGTCACGAGCCGGTATCCGTCTCGCAATGGACCTGCACCTGGGCGAAGGACGGAAGCGCAGGTCACCTAGAGTTCCGATCATGCCTCAGTCAAAGATCCTCGAGCGAAACGCCGAGCACCAGCCGACCCCCCGGACGACCTCCCGACGTATGAAGAAGACCCTGATCGCAGCCCTCGGCCTCGGCGTAGCCCTCACTCTGAGCGCGTGCAACGAAGACACCGGCTCCTCCTCCAAGGGCAAGGGCAAGGACAAGGGCAAGGACAAGGGCGCCTCGCAGTCGAAGGCCCCTTCGGCGGAGTCGCCCGCGCCCGGTTCCCCGACGAAGCCGTCGGGTGGCGGGCCGGTGGTCGCGGGGTGGCAGACGCAGACCGCGGAGAAGCACCACTTCCGCTACGACGTGCCCGCCAAGGCCGACAAGTGGAAGGTCATCCAGAAGGACACGGCCCTCTCCTACACGGACAAGGCCGGCAAGCCGATCGTCGTCATGACCGGGGCCGCCAATTACCGTCAGGGCGGATGCGGATCGAGCCCCAACCCCAAGGCGGTCGGTGAGGCGGGCAAGGGACAGCTCGCCACCGTCGGCACCACGGGTGGCGGCACGGACGGCACTCTCCAGGAGAACGCCCGCAACTGGGCGGGCAACTGGGGCTTCGCCGCGTACGGCGGTCCGGACCACAAGCCCAAGATCAAGGTCAGCCAGGCCAAGCCGTGGAAGCAGGGCGGCATCGAGGGCTACACCGCGACCGCCGAGGTCACCGTGACCAACCGCCCGAGCTCGTGCGTTCCGCCCAAGGCCGTTGTGCACAGCATCGCCCAGAAGCTGCCGGACGGGACCATGCACGGCTGGGTGATCTACGCGGACCAGGGAGTGCCGAAGGCGCTGACGGACGCCGAGATCAAGAAGGTCATGAGCACGGTCCGGTCGACGGACAGCTGAGCCACGGGGGCAAGGCCCCCAACGTGTTCGCCGCGAGGGCCTCCGTCCGCGGTGGGATCTCGTGTCCCCACCGCGCGGAGGCCCTCGTGGCACACCGCCCGTTCACACCGAGCAGCCGACCGGCCGCCGGGGCCTACGGGGCGAGTGCGAACGCCTCGATCTCCACCAGCAGCTCGGGCCGGAACAGCGCGGCGACCTGCACGGCGCTACTGGCAGGCGGGCGCGAAGTGTCCACGAACTCATCGCGCACCTTACGGATCGCGGGCAGATACGCGATGTCGGTGATGAAGTACGTGAGTTTGATGACCTCGTCGAAGCCGACTCCCGCCGCGGCCAGACACCGCCGGAGATTCTCGAAGATCTGCCGGGTCTGTGCCTCCGCGTCCCCCTCTCCCACCAGCTTCCCGTCGCTGTCGAGGGCGATCTGTCCGGCGACCGCGACCAGCCGTCCGGTGCCGGTGACGACGTTGGTGTAACCGTTCCCGGGCACGACGCCCTCGGGCTCGGGGATGTGGGTGATCTCTGTCTTCTCGCTCATGCACGCCATCCTCACTCCACCCCACCCATCACACCAGCGCATATTCCGCAGGGGAGCCATGCTCTCCGCGCATGCCTCAACTAGGTTGTACGCCATGGACGTCACCGCACTGCGCTCGTTCGCCGAAGTGTGCCGCCGGGGCTCGATCAGCTCGGCTGCCCAGGCGCTGGGCTACACGCAATCCGCGCTCTCCCGGCAGATCTCCTCCCTGGAGAAACACCTGAGCGCCTCCCTCCTCTGCCGCCACGCACGCGGTGTACGCGCGACACCCGCGGGTGCCGCGCTCCTGGAGCACGCCACGGAGATACTCGCCCAGTTCGACCGCGCGGAGCGGGAGGTCGCCGCGGTCGCCCGCTATGGCACGGCCGCGGCGCGCATCCGCGTCGGGGCGGTGCCGTCGGCCTCGGCGGCGCTGCTGCCCGAAGCACTCGCGGTGTTCAGCGCCGAACGCCCCGCCGTGCGCGTCGAGTTCGACGAGGACGTGTCGCCGCACCTGCTGCCCCGACTGCTCGACGGCGAACTCGACGTGGCCGTCCTCACGGACTACCCACCGGGCCTGCCCGCACACGAAGTCCTGCGCGCCACCCACCTCCTGGACGACGAACTGCTGTGCGCGCTCCCCCCCGACCACCGGCTCGCGGACCCCGCGGCCGGAGCCCTCGATCTCGCCGAACTCGCCGACGAGACATGGGTCGAGGACTACGCCGGCTCGGCCTCCGCCCTCGCCACGGCCTGCGCCCGCGCCGGATTCACGCCCCGCCTCGGCACCCAGTGCGGCGGGTGGCTCGGCAAACAGGCCTTCGTGGCCGCCGGCTTCGGCATCCTCCTGGCCCCCTCCCTCCTCCTTCCGGCCCTCCGCCCCGACCTGTCCGTGCGTCGCCTGCACGAGCCTCCGTACCGCAGCGTCTACGCCGCGGTACGGCAGACCCACTCCACCCCCTCACACGCCGCCGCGGCCTTCGTGGACGCTCTGACGCGGACCCACACGGTGCGATCGAGGGCGAGGCCGACGCCCGGTACGGCCCCCAGCCCGGAGCCGCCGACGCCCCCCGCGTACTGACCGGGAGGACCAGCGGGGGCGTGGTGGCCGTGCGGAGTGTTCAGGCGAGACCGAGGACCAACAGGACGAAAGCCGTGACGATGACACCCACGCGGCCGTAGTGGAAGCGGTCCCAGCGGCCGAGTTGCTCCTTCCAGTCGGCCGGGAGGTTGTCCTTCGTCCACCGGGCGACGCGGGAGTTGATCGGGACCAGCAGGACGATCGACATCAGCACGCTCAGGACGAGCAGGGCCGTGGCCGCGGCGACCAGCCCCGCGCGGGGGTCGCCCCAGGTCACCCCCACCCAGACCGCACCGAGCACAACCGAGCCGATGTACCAGAAGGGCATCACCCTGCCCAGGATCCGGGCCCCTTCGGTGCGCCCCACGAGGCCACCGTCGCCCGGCAACCGCTTGAAGATCAGATTGAGGAAGACCGCGACCGCGAACTCCACGCCCACCAGCAGCCCGACAACCACCACCGTGACGACGGCGAGAGTGCTTTCCATGTCCCCTCCAAGGGCCCTGGGTGCGATTTCTAGCATCGCTAGATTGTAATCCGATGCTAGCCACCCATTGCTCGAATGTCTAGCGATGCTAGGATCGGATCATGTCGGTACAGGAGCGCAAGGAACGCGAGCGGGCCCACCGCCATCAACTGATCGTCGCGACGGCCCGTGAGCTCGCCGAATCCCAGGGGTGGGAAGCGGTGACCACGCGGCGGCTGGCGGAGCGCATCGAGTACAGCCAGCCCGTGCTCTACAGCCATTTCCGTGGCAAGAAAGAGATCGTCGGGGCCGTGGCCCTGGAGGGATTCGCCGAACTCACCACGGCGATCCGGCGGGCGGTGGCCGAGGACCCGGAGGGCCGCGGCGCGGTGTCGGCACTCACCCACGCCTACGTCGACTTCGCCGAGCACAACCCCGCGCTCTACGACGCGATGTTCCTCCTCGACACCGGTCTGCTGTTCGCCGACGAGACCACGCCCGCACCGCTGCGCGAGGCGTTCGGGGCGTTGCTCGAGACCCTCGGCGATGTCGCGGGAGACGCCGAACCGGCGCTGTTCGTCGAGGTGTTCTGGTCCGCCCTGCACGGACTGGTCGCGCTCACCCGCTCGGGCCGTCTCCCCCAGGCGAACGCCTCACGACGGCTGAACATCCTGGTCGACCGGCTCGCCGGGCAGTGACGGCAGCGCCACGGGGCTATCCGGTGCGCTCGCCGTCCGCGAGCACCTCCCCGATGACATGGCGCGCGGTCGCCGCCATCACGGGGTTGGTGTCCCGGTAGGAGGCGAGTTCGACGAGTGCCACGGACAGTGCCCAGCCGCGTCCGCGCGCCCAGGCCGCATCATCGGCCGCCACCGCTCTACAGAACGTGTCACGCGCGTTCGCCGGAAGGACGTACCACGCCACGATCAGATCGACGGCGGGGTCACCCAGCCCCAGACACTCGAAGTCGATGACACCGCTGAGCCGCCCCCGGTCCAGCAGGAGGTTACCCGGTTGCAGATCCGCGTGGACCAGCACCGGCGGATCCTGCCACACGGGGGCCCGCAGCGCGGTGTCCCACGCGGCCGTGGCCGCGTGGGCGTCGATCTCCGCGCGCACCTTCCGAATCGCCGACCGGGTGGCGCCGTCCCGCGCCGCCAGGTGTTCGCTCCGGTAGGACGGCGGAGCGTCCATGGCATCGATCCGGTGCAACGCGGTGATGAACTCCGCCATGTCCTCGGCGAACCGCCCCGGTTCGGTGATACGTCCGGGCACCGGGTTCTCGCCGTCCAGCCAGCGGTACACCGACCACGGCCAGGGGAACCCCTCCATCGGCGTTCCCATGCCCAGCGGCACGGGAACGGCGATGGGAAGCGAGGGGGCGAGCCGTGGCAGCCACCTGTGCTCCCTCGCGATGTCGTCGGCGGCGCCCGCGGCACGCGGGAACCGCACCACCTTGTCCGCGCCGAGGCGGTACATGGCGTTGGAGGTGCTCATCCGGCTCACCGGTTCGACGGGAAGACCGGCCCACCGCGGGAACTGCGCCGCGATCGCGCGACGTACCCGGGATATCTCGACATTCGGCTCATCGGCGTGCGTCCGGGCGGTGGGCATGCGGACCTTTCCAGGCTTGTGGGTGGCGGGCCGAGGCGTGAAGCGGCGCCCATCATGGCAGCCCGGGGACACCTCCGCAGCGGGATTTCCTACGGACCGGAATCCCCGCGGAACGGGACAGGCACCCGACGTCGCGCGCCGGGCTCACGGAACGACGGGCCACTGCGCCGGGCGCTGCGCTGTTCAGGTGGCGTCCCCTCACATCCCTTGTCGCTCGCCCACCTCGCTGCGTAACTGATGTCCGGCTCGTCCGGAACCACCGTCGTCAGCTGACCTCCGGTCCGGTGGTTCCCACCGGACGGCACGTCTCCCGACCGCCGTGGAAAGGGTCACCCATGCGCCTGCTCAGAACCTTGATCGCCTCCTGCTGCGCCGCGCTGGCCGTCAGCTGCCCGTCCTTCCCCGCCCAGGCGGCCACCGTCGTCCCGTGCGGCACCTCGGATCTGGTCAACGCCATCACCGTCGCCCCCTCCGGGCAGACCCTCGTCCTCGCGGCGAGCTGCACCTACACGCTCGATACGGCCATCGGCGCCAACGGGCTCCCCGTCGTCGACAAGAACCTCACCATCGTCGGCAACAACGCGACCATCACACGCGACGACGGCGCCCCGCAGTTCCGCATCATCCAGGTCGGCTCGGGCGGCGCGCTCAGTCTCACCGGCGGACTCACCGTCTCCGGCGGCGACACCACCGGCAGCGGCGGAGGCATCCTCGTCGACAGCGGTGGCACCCTGCGGCTGCTGAGAGACGTCACGGTCAGGGACAACGTGGCCGACGGCAACGGCGGGGGCATCAGTGTCAACGGCACCGCGTCGATCTCCTTCAGCACCGTCACGCACAACTCCGCCGAGAGCAACGGAAGCGAGGGCGGAGGGGTCGACAACGAGAACTCCACCACCATCAACAGCAGCTTCCTGACCTTCAACCACGCCGGGCAGTACGGCGGAGGTCTCAACAGCGACGCGGGTACCTCGACGGTCAACTCCACCACCATCAGCGACAACGACGCCGTCGACGGCGGGGGCGGAGGTGACTTCGACGGCGGCACCGTCGTCTTCAACAACAGCACCATCGTGGACAACACCGTGGCGGGGCCCGGTGGGTTCGACGGGGGCTTCTACAACGACGCGGTGGCCACGCTCACCAACACCACGGTGAGCCGCAACAGGGTCGCCCTCGGCGAGGAAGGAGGCATCGGCAACTACAACACCCTCGCCCTCAGGAACAGCCGGGTCACCTTCAACACGGTCGGCGGAACGGACGGCGACACCGGCGGTATCAACAACGACGGCACCCTGAGCCTGATCAACACGCCGGTGACCAACAACTCCGCCCCCGAACAACCCGGGGGCGTCGGTTCCGACGTGCCCTACACCACCGCCAATTCGCCGATCACCAACAACCAGCCCACCAACTGCGCCGGGAGTACGTTCATCCCGCCCGGGTGCGTCGGGTGAGTCGTCCATCGGACTGGGCCCGGGGCAGCTGCCCCGGGCCCCGCCCGCGCCGTCCCGCTCAGCGGGTCTCGGTGACCTTGGCCAGCGCGCGCGGCGCGTCCGGGTCCTGGCCACGGGCCACGGTGATCTCGTAAGCGAGCATCTGGAGCGGCAGGATCTCCAGGATCGGCTGGACCTCCTCGGCCACATCGGCCGTGGGCAGGACGAAGCCGGCGGATGCCCTCCGCACCTCGTGTTCGCCGCCGATGACGACCAGATCGGCGCCCCGGCCGCGGAGCCGCTCCAGCACCGGCTGGAGCGCCTCGCCGCCCTTGCCCTCGGGGACGATCGCGATCACCGGGGAGACGTTGTCGACCATCGCCAGCGGGCCGTGCAGCAGATCCGCCCCGGAGAACGGCAGAGCGGGGATGTAGCTGGTCTCCATCAGCTTCAGCGCGGCTTCCTTGGCCGTGGGGTAACCATAGCCGCGCGAGGTCAGCACCAGCCGCTCGGCGAAGCGGTAGCGCGCGGCCAAGGTGGCCACCTCCGGCTGCCGTGCGAGGATCCCCTCGGCGATCTCCGGCAGCGTCTTGGCCGCCGCGCCGTCGCCACCGCGCAGCCCCTCCACGAACAGGTACAGCGCCAGCAGTTCGGCGGTGTAGGTCTTGGTGGCGGGCAATGCCTTCTCCGGGCCGGCCAGCACATCGATATGGAACTCCGAGACAGCCGC
>NZ_JBWKKP010000011.1:35247-260040 GCF_056431485.1 Streptomyces sp. NPDC045899 | reverse complement strand
CTTGAGAGAATTTGTCATACTATCGCCGTGGGGACGGAAGTATCTCGTTTGGGGGACCTTCTTGTTCTGAACCTGGGGGTGTGGGGGGGGGGACACGGTCCCCGCCCGGACGCACCTCCGTTCCTACGCGCGGTCCCCCGCCACGTAACGCACGAACCGGCCCCAGCCCTCACGGCCGACCGCCACGGCCGGACGACTCACATCCTTGGAATCACGCACGTGAACGGCCTGTTCGGTGACGGCTACCTCTACACAGCTGTCGCCCTGGGTACCGCTGTAGCTGGACTTGAACCAGGCGAGATCGGTCCTGCTCATAGCGCTCCTCGCAGTAGCTCCAGTAGACCCACCAGGCCCCTTCGCAGTGGGGCCCATGGACGGCCTTCGTCCGGACGCACCACCGTTCCTACGCGCAGCCCCCCGCCACGTAACGCACGAACCGGCCCCAGCCCTCGCGGCCGACCGCCACGGCCGGACGACTCACATCCTTGGAATCACGCACATGAACGGCCTGTTCGGTGACGGCGACCTCCACACAGTCGTCGCCCTGCGCACTGCTGTAGCTGGACTTGAACCAATCGAGTTCGGACCTGCTCATAGCACTCCTCGAATCCGCTCCAGCAGACCCACCGAGTCCTTGGGAGAGAGGGCCTGTGAGCGCAGTCTCGCATAGCGCATTTGGATCGTGCCGACCTCCTTCTGGTCGGAGATCAGCCGTCCACTCTGCTGACCTTCGCAGTAGGCGAACCGCCGCCCTTCAGAGGTTTCCAGCAGCCGAACCGGCCCGGCAAGACAGGCATGCTGTTCACAGTTCGCAGGCATGATCTGGAGCGTGACGTTCCGCAGGGAACTGAGCTCCAGGATGTGGTCGAGGAGATCGCAGGTGACCTCGACCCCGCCGAGTCGCCGCATGAGGACCGCTTCCTCGATGATGAAGTCAAAGGTGGCGTCGGGCCGATCGCACAACAACCGCTGTCGTTCCATGCGAGCGGTGACCAGGTCTTCCAATTCCTGATCGATCAACGGAGGGATCTCGTCTTCACAGAGTGCGCGTACGTACCCTTCCGCCTGCAACAACCCCGGCACCAGCCTGCACTCGTACGTGCACAGGCTCACCGCTACCCGCTCCAGCCGGGCCCATTGCCGGAACCACACCGCGATCCCCGGCTCCCCACGCGAGAGATACCGGGCCGCCTTCCGCAGCGCGCCCGTGTTCCCCAACGCCTCCTCCGCCCTCTCCACGAACGACTCGTCCGGCATCCGGCGCCCCAGCTCCACCGAGGCAACGGTGTGTTTGGAGAACCGGACCAGCTCCCCGAACTCCGCCCGACTCAGGCCCGCGTGCTCGCGCAGGGCCTGGACGACGGCCCCGAAGGTCCGCAGACTGTCGGAGGGATCGGGCTCCCGCTCCCAGTCACCCTCGCCCGTCGCCCCAAGGGCGTTGTCAGTCGTCATACACGGCCACCTCCAGCAAGCGTCACGACGAGGCCCCCGCACTCGACTGAGCCCCCAGCCTGGTGCCAGGACGGGCGTACCGTCCACCGAACGCGCATGTACGCTGACGCAGCGTACGCAGCGCGCCGCTGGTGAAGCGCACGGCGCAGCCGCCACCGTGGCCCCATGAACGTGAGCACACCCCAACTCCCCACCACCCCAAGAGCTTTCACCCAGCGGTTGTCCTCCACCCGGCGCGGGGCACGGCTCGCCCGTCTGTTCGCCGTGGAGCAGCTGCGCACCTGGCCGGTGCCGCCGGGGGTCGTCGAACACGCGGAGGCGGTCGTCGCCGAACTCGCCGCGAACGCGGCCCTGCACGGCCGCGTCCAGGGCCGCGACTTCCGGCTCACCCTCACCCATGACGAGACGACGGGAATCCTGCGCATCGAGGTCGCGGACACCCTCGGCGAGAAGACCCCCGCCCTGGGCCCGCTCCCGGACCCCGACAGCGAGACGGGTCGCGGCCTGCACCTGATCGCCGCACTCGCCGACCGCTGGGGTACGCAGCCCCACGCATCCGTGGGCAAGACCGTGTGGGCGGAGCTGGGCGGTCGGGGGAAGAACTCGGAGGCAGACCAACGGCGTGGCTGAGAATCGCCCGCGACGCCGTTACTTCCGGCTACCAGGGCTTGACGCTCAGACACCGCCACAACGAAGCTCGTGCAAGTTGGCGTAAGCCATCCGACACCGGAGGTGCTCATGGCATTACGGTTCATCGGGATTGATCCCGACACAGGGCAGCAGGGCTCCCCCACCCTCTGGGTGGACGGGGAGAAGGGGGAGCTTGTTCTGCAAGGCTGGAAGGCAGACGAGAGGTTGGAAGCCAAGTGCGCCGCGTTCGAGGTTCCCGGCCATGCGCCCGGCATTCCACCCCATGAAGCAGTGATTCGGATTCCGTTCCGCATGGTGCCGATGCTGAGGAGGGCGTGCGATGTCGCAGAAGGAACCGGGGTTTAAGGAACTGCTGGCGGCTGCCCGACACTCGGCGGTGCATCTGGAGATGCGTGATGCTTACGGAGTGGGCGACGAGGCCGATGATTTCGAGAACTGGAAGCGCACCGGCCGCCGTGACGTGGACCCGACCTCTGCCTACTGGGCACCCTGGGTCGATCTGATCCGCAGGACCGTGTCCCGGGGAGTCGCCGTCCGTCGCGCGCGCGTGGTGTCCGAGCCGGTCACCGACTACATCCGGTACGAACACGCTGGTACCGGGGTCAACATCCTTGCCGGAGAACAGGTCCGATGGCTTCCCCGACGCCAGGCATCGGACATCGCCCTACCGGGGAACGACTGCTGGGTGTTCGATGGAAAGATCGCGCTCTTCAATCACTTCACCGGCGACGGGAGCTGGTCCGATCAGGACTGGGAGGTCCGATCCGAACCTGCGGTGGCCGGACTGGCCTCGTCAGCCTTCGAGGCGGTCTGGGAGCGCGGCGTTCCGCACGAGAAGTACTCGGTCTGACCTGAAAGCCCGCGAAGAGCCAACTCATGTCTGCTTCCCCCTCATCCAGCGCCCAGGCCGCCCGTGAAGCGATCGCCATTCGTCTCGGGACCCTCCGCCGAGAAGCGGAGCTGACTGGACATGAGCTGGCTCTTCGTTGCGATTGGAGTCCGGCCAAGTCGTCGCGCATCGAGCGGGCCAAGACGCCCGCCTCCGACGCCGACATCCGCGCCTGGTGCAGGGCCTGTGGAGCCGAGGACCACACAGAGGATCTCATCGCGGCGAACCGGCAAGCCGATCAGATGTACGTGCAGTGGCAGAAGCTCCACCGGCACGGTATGCGCCGGGCTCAAGAGGAAGTCGTGCCCCTGTACGAGCGAACGCGCACCTTCCGCGTGTACTGCTCGAACGTGGTCCCCGGGATGCTTCAGACCGAGGCGTACGCCACAGCGCTTCTCTCCACCATCGCCGCATTCCAGGAGACCCCCGACGACTCAGGCCCGGCAGCGGCCTCCCGGATCGAGCGCTCACACGTTCTCCACGAGGGCGACCATCGGTTCGCCTTGCTCGTGGAAGAGACGGTCCTCCGTTACCGCATCGGTGACGATGCGACGATGGCCGGCCAGCTGGGATACCTCCTGGCCGTCATGGCCCTGCCGAATGTGAGTCTCGGAGTGATTCCCTTCACGGCTCCGCGCCGCGCATGGCCCTTGGAAGCCTTCTACCTGTTCGACGATCGGCAGGCGAGCGTCGAACTGCTCACGGCAGCCGTGAACATCACGGCGCCGAGCGAGGTCAGCACCTACGCCAAAGCCTTCTCGGAGCTGTCCAGGATCGCTGTCTACGGGACCTCTGCTCGGGCCCTCATATCGGAAGCGATATCAGCCCTCGACTAATTGGCGTGCAAGCTCGTGCAAGAACGTAGCTGCCCGAATGCGCCGTTTCCTACGGTTGCTCCATCCCGCCCGACAGGGGCGGCGGCGGTCAGCCGTGGCCGCGATGAGTTGAGCAGAGGGAGCAAGAATGCAGAACGGAACCGATCTGTACGCGCTCGACATCAACGGGGCCTCCTTCGTGAAGGCATGCGGCGGCCCCTGTACCGAGGGCTGCGTGACCCTGGCCCGGATCGGCGAGACCGCCTGGGCCCTCGGTGACAGCAAGCGGCCGGACGCGCAGCCGCTGCGGTTCACCACGGAGGAACTGGACGCGGCCGGAATCGACCCGGCGCGCTTCGGCCTCAGCGTCTGACCTCCCCCTCCCTCGCCGGCCGGGCCGCGCGCCCGGTCGGCACCTCGCGAAACGGGAACCACCGTGCACCATCACGGCTATCTCTGGACCGGCCCGAAGGACCGCTTCGACAAGGAAGCCCTGCGGCGGCCCCCGCACCCCGAGTCGCCCCCGGCCGGAAGCAAGCCGGAACTGATCCAGCGCCACCGGGAGGTGACCGCCGAGTTCCCCACGGCAGATCTGCCACCACTGGAGACGGCGTACTGGCTGATCAAGCCCCACGCGCTGGTGCGCGGCACATGGGACGAAGCGAAGGAAGCGGCGGCCTGGCTCGGTGAGCGGCTGGCCGAGTACGCCCCGCGGTTCGCCTCGGCACGGGACCGCGACATCACACGCCTGGCCCGGCTGGTGGACGCCGCTGCCGGTGAACTGGGATCGGGCGCCGATGTGTCGTACGGCTTCTACCTGGAGCGTCCCTCATATCTGTCCCTGGCCGCGGTGACGTGTTCCCCGAACCGTTCACGGCCCGAGCTGACCTGTCCCGCCGACCGGCCGCCCAGAAACGCAGAAAACCCCAGGTGACCTGGGGTTTCTTGATGGTGTCCGAGGGGGGACTTGAACCCCCACGCCCGATAAAGGGCACTAGCACCTCAAGCTAGCGCGTCTGCCATTCCGCCACCCGGACAAGGTGTCTGCACCGCGGTCCCCCGCGGCGACATGGACAACGATACCAAGGTTTTGGAGTGCGTTTCACCTGCGTATCCGCACCGCCCACGGCGGCACCGACCTGGGGAGACGCCGGTCCGGGAGACCGAGCCGCAACGCTTGGTGGCCGCCCATGGGCGGACGGTATCCGGAACAAGCTCAGGACAAGGCGAGCCGCTCGCCCGTGATCGCCGCACCGCTACGCTCACCCGCCATGGAGATAGCCGCTTACTGCACGCTGGTGCTGATCGCCCTGCTCTACCCGGCAGTCGAGAGCAGGATGCGACGGGTAGAACGCCGGGTTCAGCGAATGGAACAGAAACTGGATCTGGTCATCGAACACCTCGGCATCACCGTGGTCACGCCCGGCATCGAGGAGGTGGAGCGGCTGGCGCGGGAGGGCAGGACGATCGAGGCGATCAAGACCTATCGCAAGATCACCGGCGCGGATCTGCTGGAGGCCAAGCAGGCCGTGGACCGGATGACGGGTCCGGTGACCCCCGGGGCGTGAGCCCCCGCCCCTCGCCCCGCCCGTGGCCACGGCGTCGCCGATCACCCGGTGCTGGAGAATGGGACGGTACGCCATTCGCTCACGGAAGCGGGACTGATCGACATGGGACGGGTCACCGAGCGGCGCCGGGTCATCCGCGTCCGGGACGGCGCGGTCAGCGCGCGGCCGGACACCCTCGTGGCCGAGGAGCCGATGGAGATCCGGCTGAACGGCAAGCCGCTCGCCATCACCATGCGGACCCCGGGTGACGACTTCGCCCTCGCCGCCGGGTTCCTGGTGAGCGAGGGGGTACTCGCGCGCCGGGACGAGCTGGCGAACATCGTCTACTGCGCGGGCGCGGCCGAGGACGGCTCGAACACGTACAACGTGGTGGATGTGAAGCTGGCCCCCGGTGTCGCCGTCCCGGACATCACGCTGGAGCGGAACGTCTACACGACGTCGTCCTGCGGACTGTGCGGCAAGGCCAGTCTGGACGCCGTCCGGACCACCGCCCGCTGGCCGCTCGCGGACGGCACCGGCACCGACGGCGCGGGCTCCGCGGCGGTGCGGATCGAGCCGGAGACGCTTTCCGCCCTCCCCGACCGGCTGCGCGCCGCGCAGCGCGTCTTCGACCGGACCGGCGGACTGCACGCGGCGGCGCTGTTCACCCCGGACGGCGAACTGCTGGACGTACGCGAGGACGTGGGCCGCCACAACGCCGTGGACAAGCTGGTCGGCCGGGCGCTCCAGCAGGGGCTGCTGCCGCTGTCCGGTGCCGTGCTGCTGGTCTCCGGCCGGGCCTCCTTCGAGCTGGCGCAGAAGGCCGTCATGGCGGGGATCCCGGTGCTGGCCGCGGTCTCGGCGCCGTCGTCGCTGGCCGTGGACCTGGCCGTGGAGACCGGACTGACCCTGGTCGGCTTTCTGCGCGGCAGCTCGATGAACGTCTACGCGGGCGAGGAGCGCATCGCCCTGCGCAGCGCGGTCGACGGGGCCTGAGGCCAGGTCCGGTTCGGCCGCGCCGGGCAACCACCCCGTCCCCCGAACGGCCCCAACTCGTCCCGTTTCACGATGATCTGACGCAGGGTCCTTGTGGCGGCGGGCCGGAGACGGGAAACTTCTGCCGCAGTCACCCCTGAGACGTGGGATGTCTTGATGTCCTGACCGAAGGACCGAAGGGCAGGTCGTGACCATGGCGCCGGTTCACCGTTCCCACCTCCGCCCCCGCCCCCGCACCAGACCCTGGCGACGGATCGCGGCGGTCCTGCTCACCGCCGCGGCGCCGGCCCTCACCCCGCTTCCGGTTCGGGCCGCGGACGCGGACGCGTCGGCGGCCCGTACCCGTTCGGGATTCGAACAGCAGGTGCTGTTCAAGGCGGCCGACGAGCCGGGGTACTCGTGCTTCCGGATCCCCGCGGTCGTACGGTCCGCGAACGGCACCCTGCTGGCGTTCGCCGAGGGCCGGGTGGACAACTGCGGTGACGCCGGGGACATCGACCTGGTGCTGAAGCGCTCCACCGACGGCGGCCGCAGCTGGGGGCCGCTCCAGGTGATCAACGAGGGCGGCGGGGACACCCACGGCAACCCGGCGCCCGTGGTGGACACACGCACCGGACGCGTCCTCCTCGCCAGCACCTCCAACACCGGCCGGGACGACGCGCAGAGCTGCGACGTGCCCTGTGACCGCACCCCGCACCTCCAGTACAGCGATGACGACGGCGCCACCTGGTCGGCCCCGGAGGACCTCGGCCCCTCACTGCTGCCGCCCTCCTGGAACTCCTGGTACGCCACCGGTCCGGTGCACGGCATCCAGCTCCGGCACGGCCGCCACAAGGGCCGTCTGCTCTTCACCGTGAACGCCGAGAGCCACGACGGCACCCGGGTCACCCACAACCACGCCGCGCTCGCCTACAGCGACGACGGCGGCGGACACTGGAAGATCGGCGCGGTGGACACCTTCCCCATCGCGGCGGACGGCACCTTCCGGCAGAAGCCGTCGGAGATGACGCTCGTGGAACGCGGGGACGGTTCGGTCCTCGTCAGCGGGCGCGAACAGGACGGCACCGACCTCGGCCACCGGGACTTCGCCCTCAGCCGGGACGGCGGCGAGAGCTTCACCGCGCCCTTCCGGGCCCTCCCCGATCTGCCCGTCCCGCAAGTGCAGGGCTCGGTCCTGCCGCTGGGCACCGGCCGCGGCGGCCCCGGCAGACTGCTGCTCTCCGCCCCGGCCGACCCCGACCGGCGCCGCACCCTGATGATCCGGTCCTCCTGGGACGAGGGCCGCAGCTGGGACGGGGTCGAGAACGGCGCGGTGGTCACCACCGACTGGTCCGGCTACTCGGACATGACCGCGATCTCGTACGACACCGTCGGACTGCTCTACGAGGGCGGCGCGGTCGACGCCCGTGACGAGATCCGCTTCGCCCGGTTCACCGGGGACTGGCTCGGCCCGCGCCGCGCCCCCGCCCCCACCACCGAGGACCGCGCCCCCGGCGCCCGTCCCGCGACGGTGCTCGGCGGCGCGGCCACGACCGAAGGGCGGCACGGCCGCGCACTGTCCTTCGACGGCACCGACGACGCGGTACGGCTGCCGTACCGGAACGCAACTCCGCTGGGCACCCGCGACTTCACCGTGAGCCTGTGGGTCCGCTACTCGGCCGCCTCCGGGCAGCACCCCTTCCTCTGGATGGGCGGGATCGGCACCAGGCAGCCCCAGGTCTGGCTGCGCGGCGAACCGGCGAGCAACCGGATCCGGGCGCTGATCACCACGGTCAACGGCTTCGCCGGGTTCACCAGCGCCTCGGTGAGCACGGGAGCGGCGTACAACGACGGGCAGTGGCACCACCTCGCCCTGATCCGCTCCGGTGGGCGGCTCTCCCTGACGGTGGACGGTGGCGCGGCGGCGACCGTGGCCGACGTCCCCGGCACCGTCAGCCGCACCTCCCCCTTCGCCCTCCACCTCGGCCAGACCGTGGACGGCCGGTCCCGGATGACGGGCGACCTCGATGAGTTCCGGCTCTACGGCCGGTCGCTGAGCGACACCGAACTCCGCCGGATCCGGGAGTACAACGCCCCCCTGGACGGCCATGGCTCCGGCGCCCTGGTCCGGCTGCCCCTGGACCGCGTACGGTCCGCCACCCGCTGAGAGGACACCACCCGACCATGGACCACGGCTCCGGCGACACCACCGACGAGATCCGGATCCGGGCGCTGGTCGAGCGCTGGGCACGGGCGGTGCACGAGGGCGATATGGAAGGTGTGCTCGCCGACCACGCCGAGGACATCGTGATGTTCGACGTACCGCCGCCCAGCGACGGTGTCCGGGGCATCGACGCCTACCGTGCCGTCTGGCCGCCCTTCTTCACCTGGCAGCGGCAGGGCGCGCGATTCGAGATCGTCTCCCTGGAGGTGACCGCCGGGGCCGGGGTCGCCTTCGCCCACGCGCTGCTGCGCTGCGGTACACCCGAGGAACTGCGCGCCGAGCCCGGCAACCGGCTCCGGCTGACCCTCGGACTGCGCAAGGAGCAGGGGCGCTGGATGGTGGCGCATGAGCACCATTCGTTTCCCGCCACGGACTGACGTCCCGGGCTCGGATCCGGTCCCGGGGTGATCGGTAGGGTGCCGGCCATGACCGAAGCCGACTTCCTCCGGGCCACCCGTACCTCCTACGACGCCATGGCCGTCGACTACGCGGAGCGCTTCCGCGACGAGCTGGCGCGGATGCCGCTGGAGCGTGCGGTGCTCGGCGCGTTCGCGGAGACCGTGCGGGAGGCCGGGGGCGGGCCGGTGGCCGACGTCGGCTGCGGACCGGGCGAGGTCACGGCGTATCTGCACGGTCTGGGGCTGTCCGTCTTCGGGATCGACCTGTCGCCGGGAATGCTCGCGCTGGCCCGCCGCGAGCATCCGGGGCTGCGCTTCGAGGAGGGGTCGATGCTGGCCCTGGACCAGCCGGACGGTTCCCTCGGCGCGGTGGTGGCCTGGTACTCGACCATCCACGTCCCGGCGGAGCGGCTGCCGGAGGTGTTCGCGGAGTTCCACCGGGTGCTGGTGCCGGGCGGCCGGCTGCTGGTCGCGTTCCAGGTGGGCGATGAGCCGCGGTGTTTCACGGAGGCGTTCGGCCACCCGGTGGACCTGACCTTCCGGCGCTGGCAGCCGGACCGGATCGCCGAGCTGCTGGACGCGGCCGGGCTGCCCGTGCACGCGCGGACGGTGCGGGGGCCGGAGCGCTGGGAGTCCACTCCGCAGGCGGTCCTGATCGCCCGCAAACCGGGCGGAGAGGACACCCCTTCAGGGATGTGACGGTGATCACACCTGGCTTGATCTCCATGGGCCCGTCGGCCGCATCCGCCCCGCGGTGACCGGCCGCGTCCGGAGCCACGGATTTCGCACCGCTGTACGGAAATCGGCCGTGTGACGCCGCTGTGCGGGCGTTGGCCGGGCGCCCGGGTGAGGTGATTCGGGCGGGCCCTGTGCCACCATCGGAGAGATTCCGTGCAGAAATCCGTTACATATGAGCCACACATGCGGTGCATAGGACGCGACTCTGAGCAATCCCGCCCTCGTGGGCCCCGGTTGACAGCCTTTCACCTCATCGGCCGCCACGCATTCCGCGCGTTCCGGGCACAAAGGGCCTCTCCCGCATCGGCTGCCGGATCCGGTAGCGTCGCGGCGCTGTGCGGAGCGGCCTCAAGGAGCAGGGATTGCGCGAGTTCACCGTCCCCCCGTTGGCGACGACGCCCCAGGTTGGAGGACTGGCGGATGCCGTCTTCGACCATGCGGACACCGATCCGCACCGGGTGGCGCTCGCCCGGAAGACGGCGGACGGCCGCTGGCAGGACGTGACCTCGGCCGAGTTCCGCGACGAGGTGATGGCGCTCGCGAAGGGACTGCTGGCCCACGGGGTCCGGTTCGGCGACCGTGTCGCGATCATGTCGCGCACCCGCTACGAGTGGACGCTGTTCGACTTCGCGCTGTGGACCCTGGGGGCCCAGAGCGTCCCGCTCTACCCCACGTCCTCCGCCGAACAGGTCTTCTGGATGCTGTACGACTCCGGGGTCACCGCCTGTGTGGTCGAGCACGAGGACCACGCCATGACCATCGGCTCGGTGGTCGGACGGCTGCCCCAGCTGGCCCGGCTGTGGCAGCTGGACGCCGGAGCGCTGGAGGAACTGCTCGCGGCCGGGGAGACGGTCGAGGACGAGATGGTGGAGCGGCACCGCCGGGCCATGACCCCGGACCAGCCCGCGACCATCATCTACACCTCGGGCACCACCGGACGCCCCAAGGGCTGTGTGATCACGCACGGCAATCTGATGGCCGAGTGCGACAACATCGTCGAGCGGTTCGAGACGGCGTTCCACTCCAAGCCGGGCGACGAGGCGGCCACCCTGCTCTTCCTGCCGCTGGCACATGTGTTCGGCCGGATGGTCGAGGTCGCCGCCATCCGCGGCCGGGTGAAACTCGGCCACCAGCCCAATCTGTCGGCCACCGCGCTCCTGCCCGACCTCCAGACCTTCCAGCCGACCTTCATCCTCGCCGTGCCGTACATCTTCGAGAAGGTGTTCGCCGCGGCGCGGCGCAAGGCCGAGGCCGAGGGCAGGTCCGGGCCGTTCGACAAGGCCGTGGACGTGGCGGTGCGGTACGCGGAGGCGCAGGAGGCCAAGGCGTTCGGCACCGGTCCGGGGCCGGGCGCCTCGCTGCGGATGCAGCACCAGTTCTTCGACAAGGTCGTCTACAGCAAGGTGCGCGGGGCGATGGGCGGCCGGATCCGGCACGCCATGTCCGGCGGCTCGGCGATGGAGCGGCGGCTCGGGCTGTTCTTCGCGGGGGCGGGCGTCACCGTCTACGAGGGCTACGGCCTCACCGAGTCCACCGCCGCCGCCACCGCCAATCCGCCCGAGCGCACCCGCTACGGCACGGTCGGGGTGCCGATCCCGGGCACCTCGGTGCACATCGCCGACGACGGGGAGGTCTGGCTGCGCGGCGGACAGATCTTCTCCGGCTACCACAACGACCCCAAGACCACCGACCAGGTGCTGCGCGACGGCTGGCTCTCCACCGGCGACCTGGGCACCCTGGACGCCGACGGCTACCTCACCATCACCGGGCGGAAGAAGGAGATCCTGGTGACCTCCGGCGGCAAGACGGTGTCGCCGGTGGGGCTGGAGGAGCGGGTGCGGGCGCATCCGCTGGTGGCCCAGGCCATCGTCGTCGGCAATGACCGGCCGTATATCGCGGCGCTGGTCACCCTGGATCCGGAGGCCGTATCGCACTGGCTGGCGATGCGCGGCAAACCGGATCTGCCGCCCAGCGAGCTGGTCCGGGACCCGGATCTGGAGACCGAGATCCGGCGGGCGGTGGTCGCGGCGAACACCACCGTCTCCCAGGCGGAGTCAATTCGTACGTTCCGGATACTTGCCGCGCAGTTCTCGGAGGAGCATGGTCTGCTGACGCCCTCGCTGAAACTGAAGCGGAAGGCGATCGAGCAGGCGTACTCCGTCGAAGTCGAGGCGCTGTACCAGTGACGCACGACCGATGAACCACTTCTGAGCACCACCGAGCCGCAGCACGGCACCGAGCACCACCGAGCACACCTGAGCCGCTTGTCCGAACCGAGCCGCTTGAGGGGGCACGCAATGATCGACGTCATTCTCCCCGACCTTCCCGAACGCACCCTGTCCCTGCTGTCCGAGGAGACACCCCGGCCCGCCGTCCCCGCCCTGACCGGGCGGATCGTCCTGGGCGGACCGGTGTCCGTACCCGTGACCGAGGAGCTCGTCGGCGGGGATCCGGACCTGTCCGCCTTTCTCGCCGCCGAGGCGCACAGCGCCGACTTCCATCTGCTGCACTGCGCGGTGACCTGCGCCCGGGACGCGCCCGAGCCCGAGTTGCACACCATCAACCTCGATCTGACGCTGTCGGCCGAGCCGGTGCGCGACGGCGCGACCGCGTTCCAGCCGGTGGCCTGGTCCATGACCCCGCGGCAGCGCACCGGGGAGACGGCGGACACCGCCCTCTCCCCCGCCGCGCACCTCGGGCCGCGGCTGGGGTTCCTCGACGCCGGCCGGGCCGACCCGGGGGCGCGGATCTGTCTGGAGGCACGGCGGGAGCTGCGCTCCGATCCGGGCTGGGAGATCCGGCACACCCAGGCGGCGCGGATCGGCGGCACCTACCGGCTGGCCATGGTGGTCCGGGCACCGCGCGGGGCGGTGACCCGGGCGGCGGTCGCGGTGGGCGCCACCGTGCGCGACGGCCACACCCTGCACCGCTTCCGGGAGGAGATCGCGGAGCCGCTGCCGCTCATGGCACCCCGGTGAACGGGGTTGCCCTTCCGGGCAGCGTCCGCCGGGAGGCGCGGTCCCGGGAATGCGCGACCGGCGGTGATCGTTGACTCCGGTGTACGACGTATCCGTATCCGACGTAAGGATCGACTGCTCGTGAGCGAGATCCCCTTCATCACCCTCAACAACGGCGTCCGGATGCCGCAGCTCGGATTCGGTGTCTGGCAGGTACCGGACGACGAGGCGCAGGTCGCGGTGCGGCACGCGCTGGAGGCCGGATACCGCAGCATCGACACGGCCGCCATCTACGGCAACGAGGAGGGCACGGGGAAGGCGCTCGCCGCGTCCGGCATCGCACGCGACGAGCTGTTCGTCACCACCAAGCTCTGGAACTCCGACCAGGGCCATGACGCCGCCCTGCGCGCCTTCGACACCTCGCTGACCAAGCTGGGCCTGGACCACGTGGATCTGTACCTGATCCACTGGCCGGTGCCCGAGGCGGACAGGTTCGTGGAGACCTGGAAGGCGCTCGAGAAGATCTACGCCGACGGCCGGGCCAAGGCCATCGGGGTGTCCAACTTCCACCCCGCCCATCTCCAGCGGCTGCTCTCCGAGGGTTCGGTCGCCCCGGTGATCGACCAGGTGGAGCTGCACCCGCAGCTCCAGCAGTCGGAGCTGCGCGCGTTCAACGCCCGCCATGACATCGCCACCGAGGCGTGGTCCCCGCTCGGCCAGGGCAAGGGGCTGCTGGAGGACCCGAAGCTGGCGGCCATCGGGGCCAAGCACGGGAAGACCCCGGCCCAGGTGGTGCTGCGCTGGCACCTCACCCTCGGCAATGTGGTGATCCCCAAGTCCGTGACCCCGTCGCGGATCGCGGAGAACATCGATGTGTTCGACTTCGCCCTGGACACGGAGGACCTGGCCACCCTGGAGGCGATGAACTCGGGCAACCGCCTCGGTCCCGACCCCGACACGTTCAATGTGACCTGAGCCCGGCACCGGCCCGACAGCCGACCACGAAGGGCCGACCGGCTCAACCGCCCCGCCGCGTATGACGCGGCGGGGCGCTGTCGTACCCCGGCCGTGCCCGGCCTCTCCGGAAGGGCTCCGGCGTCCGCCGAGCGGTCCTCGGCACCCACAATTACGCTTGGCGCTCAGTAAGGCACACAGCGTGACTGTTTTTTGAGCCTGAGGAGACAGCCCATGCCCCGCAGACGCCGTCACGGCCTTGAACTGGCCGCCGGTTGCACCGTCGCCATAGCCGCCCTCTTTCTGAGCACCGGTATACCCGCGGTCGCCGACCCCGGAGATCCCACCCATGGCCCGCAACGGGAGATCCCTCCCGGAATGCTCGCCGCCATGCAGCGTGACCTCGGTCTGACGGCCGATGAGGCGAAGACCCGTATCAACAACGAGTACCGGGCCGGTGCCGCCGAACCCGGACTGCGCAGGACCCTCGGCGGCTCGTACGGCGGCGCCTGGGTGAGCGGCAACACGGCCGAGCTGACGGTCGCCACCACCGACCGGGGCCAGCGCGGCACCATCACCGCCAGCGGCGCCAACGCCGCGGTCGTCGACCACAGCCTGAAGGAACTCGCCGCCGCGAAGGACGCCCTGGACCGGACCGCGGCGTCGCGCGCCCCGGCCGTGGACGCCGCCTCCGCCTGGTACGTGGACGTCAAGAGCAACAGCGTGGTGGTCCAGGCGGCCAACACCGCCGGGGCGACCGACTTCGTCGCCGCCAGCGGTGCCGACCGCGATGTGGTCCGGATCGTGCAGTCGCCCGAGCGCCCCCGCCCCCTGTACGACCTGCGCGGCGGCGAGGCGTACTACATCAACAGCTCCGCGCGCTGCTCGATCGGCTTCTCGGTGAGCCAGGGCGACCGCAACGGCTTCGTCACCGCCGGGCACTGCGGCGACCCCGGGGACTCCACCGCCGGGTACAACCGCGTCGCCCAGGGTTCCTTCCAGGGGTCCACCTTCCCGGGCAACGACTACGCCTGGGTGGAGACCAACGACAACTGGACCCCGCAGCCGTGGGTGGTCGGCGCGGACAACGCCAACGTGGTGGTCGGCGGCTCCCAGCAGGCGCCGGTGGGCTCGTCCGTCTGCCGCTCCGGCTCGACCACCGGCTGGCACTGCGGGACGATCCTCCAGCACAACACCAGCGTGCAGTACGCCGAGGGCACCGTCCGGGGTGTCTCCCGCACCAATGTGTGTGCCGAGCCGGGTGACTCCGGCGGCCCGTACATCTCCGGCAGCGAGGGACAGGGCGTCCTCTCCGGCGGCTCCGGCAACTGCACCCGGGGCGGTACGACCTACTACCAGCCGCTGAACCCGATCCTCTCGGCCTACAACCTCACCCTCACCACCGGCTGACCCCGGCTCATCCCGTCCGCAGCGCGCTGTGGACGGTCTGGGCGCTCAGCACGAAGGCGTCCGGCCGCCGCATGATCCCGGCGGGGTCGTCGGGGTCGAGCAGCCGGTCCAGCGCCAGGAGGTCGCCGTCGGCCAGCCGGTCGGCGGCGGCCTCGCGCCGGTGGCCCAGTTCGGCGCGGAGCCACTGGCGGGCCGGGGTGTCCAGCGGGGCGGGCAGATCGAGCAGGAAGGTACGGCTGGCGGCCCCGTCCAGCCCGGCCCCGGCCAGCATCGCGGACCAGTCCTCGACCGTCTCCACGGTGTCCGGCAGCGCGGCCCGCATCTCGGCGAACATCTCCGTGTTGACGACCTCGAGCCGGGACATCAGCCCGGGCCGTCCGAGCCCGGCGTCACGCGGCAGACAGCGCAGCGGCAGTCCGCCCTCGGCCAGGGCCAGCACGCCTCCGGGGCGCAGACGGGCGGCGAGCGCACGGACCGCGGCCCGCTGGTCGCCCAGATGGTGCACGGTCTTGCTGGACCAGATGAGATCCGCCTCGTCCAGCGCCCCCAGGTCACCGGGCAGTTCGGCGCGGCGGGTGCGGACACGGTCGGCCAGGCCGAGCCGCGCGGCCCGGTCCCGGGTCCGCTCCAGCAGCTCGTCGGCGCCGTCCACCGCGACCACCTCGGCCCGCGGGAAGACCTGGGCGAGCAGACAGGTGACCACCCCGGGGCCGCTGCCGACGTCCAGGATCCGGCGCACCTCCCCGCCGGTCCGCTCCGCCAGCCACCGCGCGGCCCCGTGGTGCACGGGCGCGCTCAGCTCGGCGCCCTGCTCCAGCAGCGGGCCGAGGACGTTCCAGTCGAGGTCGGTGTGGTCGTGTCCGTGGTGGCCGTGGCGTTCGTCATGGCCGTGGTGTCCCTGGGTGTGGGCGTCCGCGCCCTGGTGTCCGGTCATGGGCCGAGCCTCCACCGGGCCGCCGCGGACCGCCAACGTATCTTGCCGGACCGGCAACTTCCCCGCTCGGCGCCCCCGTCCGCGCATCTTCGGAACAGCTTCACCAATCCGGGCCCGTCCGGGTGACGAATGAGGTACGACACCTGCGTGTACGCCGCATCGTTGATCCCGGAAGGACGGCCTGTGAGAGAACCCGTGTACATCGGCGGACCGGCCGCCCGCGGCCCGGCCCTGGAGGAGTTGCTCCACATGGTGGCCCGGGGTGACCAGAACGCGTTCGCGGCCCTGTACGACGCGGTCTGCGGGCCCGTCCTCGGGCTGACGCGCAGTCTGCTGCGCGATCCGGCCCAGGCCGAGGAGGTCACCCAGGAGGTGCTGGTCGAGGTGTGGCGGTCGGCGGCGCGGTTCGAACCGGGCCGCGGCAGCGCGATGGGGTGGATCATGACGCTGGCCCACCGGCGCGCGGTGGACCGGGTGCGCTCCGCACAGGCCGCCTCCGACCGTGAGGCGCGCGCCGCGCTGCTGGCCCGCACCCCCGCGTTCGACGAGGTGACCGAACAGGTGGAGGCCAGACTGGAGCGCGAGCAGGTGCGCCGCTGCATGCGGACGCTGACCGAACTGCAACGGCAGTCGGTGACGCTCGCGTACTACCGGGGCCGTACCTACCGCGAAGTGGCGGAGCTGCTGTCGCTGCCGCTGGGGACCGTGAAGACCAGACTCCGGGACGGGCTCATCCGGCTCCGGGACTGCATGGGGGTCGGGGCATGACCAGAGCGGATCTGCACACCTTGACCGGGGCCTACGCGGTGCACGCGCTGTCCGGCAGGGAGCTGGAGGAGTTCGAGCGCCACCTCGCGCTGTGCGAGGCGTGCGCGCTGGAGGTGCGGGAGCTGCGGGAGACCGCGGGGCGGCTGGCGGTGGCCACCTCGCTGGCCCCGTCGCCGCTGATGAAGGACGAGGTGATGCGGCGGATCACCACGGTCCGCCAGGAGCCGCCGCGGGTGGCGTCCCACGACGGCCGGGACGACCGCCGGATCCAGGAGGGCCGCGGCCGCGAGTCCCGCGGCACGGGCCGGCCCCGGCGGCGCGGTGGGCGCAGGGCCCTGGGCTTCGCCCTGGCCGCCTGTCTGGCCGGGGCGGCGGCGCTCGGCGGGGCCGCGGTGTGGCAGTACCGGCAGGCGTCCGACGCACGGAACACGGCGGACCGCGCCGAGCGGCGGGTCGCCGAGGTGGACGAGCTGGCCAGGGTGCTGGCCGCACCGGACGCCCGGACCCGCACCGGCAAGCTCAAGGACGGCGCGACGGGCGCGGTCGTGGTCTCCCGCGGACTGGACCGCGCGGTGTTCCTCTCCTCCGGTCTGCCCGAAGCGCCCTCGGGCCGGGTCTACCAGCTGTGGTTCAGCGACGGGGGCACGATGCGCTCGGCGGGGCTGCTGCACACCTCCGGCGGGGGTTCGGCGGCGCTGCTCCGAGGGCCGGTCGGGACGTCCTCGGCCATGGGCCTCACGGTGGAGCCGGCCGGCGGTTCGAAGGCACCGACGACCGACCCGATCGCGCTGATGACGTTCCCCTCGGGCTGAGCCGGTGTAAACGAACAGGGTGACTTCTTCGATCGCCGTCTTCACCTCCGATCTGCGGCTGCGCGACAACCCCGTGCTCCATGCCGCCGTCCGAGCCGCTGACCAGGTCGTTCCACTGTTCGTCCTGGACCCCGGACTGGTCCGCACGGGGTTCGCGGTGCCCAACCGGATGGCGTTCCTCGCGGACGCCCTGGCGGATCTGGACGCGGGGCTGCGGGAGCGCGGCGGTGCGCTGATCCTCCGTAAGGGTGACCCGGTGGCGGAGATCCGCCAGGTGGCGGACCGGGTGGACGCAGCCGAGGTCCACATCGCGGGCGGGGTGAGCGGCTACGCGGGGCGGCGCGAGGCCCGGCTGCGGGAGGCGCTGACCGCGGACGGGCGGGAGCTGCGGGTGCACGGCGCGGTGGTGACGGCGGTGGAGCCGGGCGAGGTGGTCCCGGCGGGCAAGGACCACTTCGCCGTGTTCACCCCGTACTTCCGCGCCTGGCAACGGATCGAGCCCCGCCCGGTGCTGGCCGCCCCGCGCCGCGTACCGCTGCCGGAGCTGTCGGGCCTGCGCTCCGAACCGCTGTCCGCGGTGACCGCGCTCGCCCCGGGCGGCACCTCGCCCGGACTGCCCCGGGGCGGGGAGACGGCCGGGCGGCGCCGGTTCACCGCGTGGCGGCGGTCGGGGCTCGGCGGGTACGCCGACGACCACGACGACCTGCCCGGCGACGCCACCTCGCGGCTCTCGCCGTACCTGCACTTCGGCTGTCTGTCCCCGGTGGAACTGGTGCGCCGGGCGGAGGAGTCGGGCGGCGAGGGCGCCGAGGCGTTCGTCCGCCAGCTCGCCTGGCGGGACTTCCACCACCAGGTGCTCGCCGCCCGCCCGGACGCCGCGCACACCGACTACCGCACCCGTCAGGACCGGTGGCGCGCCGATGACGCGGAGATCGCCGCGTGGAAGGCGGGGCGCACCGGCTATCCGCTGGTGGACGCCGGGATGCGGCAGCTGCGCCACGAGGGCTGGATGCACAACCGGGCACGGCTGCTGGTGGCCAGCTTCCTCACCAAGACGCTGTACACCGACTGGCGGATCGGGGCTCAGCATTTCCTGGATCTGCTGGTGGACGGCGATATGGCCAACAACCAGCTCAACTGGCAGTGGGTGGCGGGCACCGGTACCGACACCCGCCCCCACCGCGTTCTGAACCCGCTCGCCCAGGCCAAGCGGTTCGACCCGGACGGCGCGTATGTGCGCCGCTGGGTGCCGGAACTGGCGGGCGTCAAGAGCCCGCGCGTCCACACCCCCTGGCGCCTGCCGGAGGACGAACGCGCCCGGCTGGACTACCCGGACCCCATCGTCGACCTGGACGCGGGCCTGGCCCGCTTCAAACGGGCCAGGAACCGCGACTGACGCCCCGGCACGGAACGTTGGCCGGGTGTGGTGCCCGTCGGAGCATGACGCGGCGGCACTCGCGCGCCTCGCCGGTCAGGCGGCCGCGCCCGCCGGGTACCACGTCTCCGGGGTGACCGGCATACAGCTGGCGCCCCGGTCGGTGGGGCGGACGGCGAGGATCTGGTCGACGCCCATCCGTCCCTCCTCCAGGGCGAGGGCCGCACCGGCGAGCCGCAACCGCCAGGCGCGGGCGGCCGGTTCGCCCGCCAGACGGCGGAAGCCCTCCCAGTCCGCCTCCAGTGTGGCGCGCCAGGCGGTGACCGTACGGACGTAGTGTTCGCGCAGCGACTCCGAGGCGCGCACCTCGAGTCCGGAGGTCTCCAGCAGGCCGATGGTCTCGCCGAGCGGGCGCGGCCGCGGCCGCAGGGCGAGGTGCCCGGTGAGCGGTGGTCCGGGGTCGGCCGCCGGGGACGGCCGGGAGAGCTGCTGGACCAGGGCCCGGCCGCCGGGGCGGAGCATCCGGTGCAGGGTGCGGAAGAGCTCCGGGTAGTGCTCATCGCCCATGTACTCACCCGCCTCCACACACGCGACGGCCTCGTACTGGCCGCCCCGCAGCGCGCGGTGGTCGCCCAGTTCGACGTCGACCCGGTGGCGCAGACCGCGTTCGCGCACCCGCCCGGCCAGCAGGTCACGTTCCTCCGGGACCGTGGTGACGGCGGTGACCTGCGCGCCGTAGCGGTCGGCGGCGTGCAGGGCCAGCGCTCCCCAGCCGCAGCCGATGTCCAACAGCCGGGCGCCGGGCACCAGGTTCAGCTTGCGGCAGATGACGTCCAGCTTGTCGCGCTGGGCGTCGGCGAGCCGGTACGCGGGGTCCTGACGGGTCCAGTAGGCGCAGGACAGCGCCATGGACGGGTCCAGCAGCCGCTGGTGGAACTCGGCGGTGACGTCCGGGCGCGTGGTGTCGTCACGGGCGGGCGGGCGGCCGACGAGGGCGCCGAGCCGTACGGCGGTGGCGGCGGCTCCGGCCCGGGTGGCCAGGACCGGGCCGCCGGACGGGGACGCGGCGCGTCCGCGCACCGCGTGCCACAGGGCGCGCAGCCCCTCGGTGAGGTCGCCCTCGACGTCGAGGTCACCGCTGATGTACGCCTCGGCCAGGCCCGGTCCGGTGGGCCGCCACATCAGCCGGCGCACCGCCCGCCGGGAGCGCAGCCGTACCCGCGGCGCACCGGGCGGTCCCGCCTCGCTGCCGTCCCAGGCGCACAGCCGCACCGGGAGCGGGGCGCCGAGCAGCCGTTCGGCGCGGGGGGCGAGGGCGGCGGCCACGTCGCTCATCGGTCTGCCTCCTGCAAGCAGGGCCGCCGGGCGGCTCACGTCCGCCGGGCCGGCCACCGGTGTACCTTCCACGAGGTATTCGGGGCCGGCCGGGCGGCGGATTGGTCAGCTCACCCGGTGCGCGCCCCGTGTGCGGCGGCCGCGTCCTCGATCCGCCGGGCGAGGCCGAAGTCCAGCTCGGTCACCTTGCCGCCCACGCTGTGGGTGTTCACCGTGACGCCGACCGTGTTGTAACCGAGCGTCAGCTCGGAGTGGTGGTTCAGCTCGTCCTGGATCCGGGCGATCTCCGCGACCAGCGCCGCGGCCTGCGGATGGCCGCCGAAGGCGTAGTGGCGGATGAGCCGGTCCTCCGCCCAGGACCAGCCGGGGAGGCGTTCGAGGCGGTCCTGGACCTCCTGCCGGCCGAGCGGTTCGACTGCCATGGCACATCCCTTCGTCCTGGGCGGCGGATCAGCGCTCCCCACCCTGCCACGTCCGCCCGCCGGGTTCGGTTACCTTCCTCCCATGACAACTGCGACGTCGGCCGGGGTGGGCGAGCTGCTGCGCGGGTGGCGGAACCGTCGGCGGATCAGCCAGCTGGAGCTCGCGCTGCGCGCCGACTCCTCCTCGCGCCACATCAGCTTCATCGAGACCGGCCGGTCCCGGCCGAGCCAGGAGATGGTGCTGCGGCTCGCCGACCACCTCGAGGTGCCGGTGCGCGAGCGCAACGCGCTGCTGCTCGCCGCGGGGTACGCCCCGCAGTTTCCCGAGCGGGCGGTCGACGACCCGTCGATGGAGACCCTGCGCGAGGGGATGAAGCGGCTGCTGACGGGCTATGAGCCCTATCCCGCGCTGGTGGTGAACGGCGTCTACGAGGTGCAGGCGGCCAACCGCGGGATCGCCATGCTGCTGGACGGCGTCGCGGAACACCTGCTGACGCCCCCGCTCAACGCGATGCGCATCACCCTCCACCCGGAGGGTCTGGCCCCCCGCATCCGCAACTTCCGCGAGTGGCGCGGTCATCTGCTGGACCAGATGGACCGCCAGCTGTGGATGATGCGCTCCCCCGCGCTGCGGGCGGTCTACGAGGAGGTGGCGGCCTATCCGGTGCCGGACAGCGGTGGCCGGGAGAGCGCCGCGGCGCGCGGCCACGCGCCGTTCGCCCTCCCGATGGTGATCGAGCACGGCGGCCGGGTGCTCTCCTTCATCTCCACCATCGCCACCTTCAACACGCCCATGGACGTGACCGTCTCCGAGCTGGCCATCGAGACGTTCCTGCCGGCCGACCGGGAGACCGCCGCCGCCCTGGGCGAGCTGGTCACGCGGTAGGGACGCGGTCCAGGAAGCCGAGGACGGAGCGGATCCGGCCGTCCTCGGCCAGGGTGATCACATCGAACCCGGCGACCGGCGCGGAGCCGTCGGCGGTGGAGACCAGCTCCCAGGTGAACCGGGCCGTGTCGTGGTGGCCGTCGACGGTGCCGGTGTGGCGGAACTCGAAGCCGGGGAACTGCTCGTGGACCCCGGCGATGACGGCGGCGAGCTCTCCGTGGCCGCGGACCTCGGTCAGCGGGTCGGTGTACGTGCCGTCCTCGGTCAGGGCGGCGGCCACGGCCTTGGCGAGGGTGTCGGCGTCGGTGGCGTTCCACGCCTCGAAGTAGCGGGCGACGATGGCGTCGTAGTCGAAGGTCATGGCGGACACTCTCCTCGGCGGAAGTACGGCGGGTCGGGGGCGGATACCGGGCCGGAGTGCGCCGGCCCGGGATCCGTTGCCCCCACTCTGCGGCAGCTCCGCCGGGCGGGTCGATGACCTCCGAGGTCATGGCGCGGGTCAGGAGCGCTGTGCCGCCACCAGCTCGATGGCCTCCTCCTTGGTGGCCACCGCGGGCGGGGACCCCTCCAGCGGCAGGCGCGCGGTCTCCTTCATCGCGGCGGTGGCGATGATGCCGACCACGGCCGCGGCCATCGTGTAGTACGCGGGCATCAGATCGTCGCCGGTACCGCTGACCAGGCCCTCGATCACCAGCGGGGTGGTGCCGCCGAACAGCGAGACGGAGATGTTGAACGCGATGGACAGCGAGCCGTAGCGCACATCGGTGGGGAACAGCGCGGGCAGCGACGCCGACATCACGCTGACGTACGGCAGCAGACACAGCCCCAGCAGGAGCAGCCCGGTGAACACCGCGGCGGGGCTGCCCTGCTTGATGAGCAGGAAGCTGGGCACGGCGAGGACGAGGAAGCCGACCGAACCGGCCATCAGCAGCGGTTTGCGGCCGATGCGGTCCGAGAGGCGGCCGACGAAGGTGATGGCCGCCATCAGCACCAGCATCACCACGATGATGGACACCAGGGCGCTGGTGGCGCTGTAGCCGAGGGTGTCGGAGAGATAGGTCGGCATGTAGGACAGCAGCATGTAGTCGGTGATGTTGTACGCGGCCACCAGCGCGATGCACAGCACCATCACCGGCCACTGGCTGCGGAACACCTGCCAGAACGGCGGGGTCTGCCGCTCCTCGGCCGCGGTGGCGCCCTCTTCCTCCAGCTTCCGGAAGGCGGGCGTCTCGTCCAGCTTCAGCCGCAGATACAGGCCGATCAGTCCGACGGGCGCGGCGGCCAGGAACGGAATGCGCCAGCCCCAGGACTCCATGGAGGCGTCGGAGAGCGCCACGGTGAGGATGGTGACCATCCCGGCGGCGGCGGTGTAACCGATCAGGGTGCCGAATTCCAGGAAACTCCCGAAGAATCCACGGCGTTTGTCAGGCGAGTACTCGGCGATGAAGGTGGAGGCCCCGCCGTATTCACCACCCGTGGAGAACCCCTGGAGCATCCGGAAGAGGATGAGCAGCGCGGGGGCCCAGAAGCCGATAGTGGCATATCCGGGGATCAGCCCGATGGCGAGGGTGCTGGACGCCATCATGATCATGGTGAGGGACAGGACCTTCTTACGCCCGATGCGATCACCGAGCGGTCCGAAGTACAGCCCGCCGAGGGGCCGTACGAGAAACGCGACGGCAAACGTGGCGAGTGATGAGAGGACTTGTGCCGTGTCATTTCCGGACGGAAAGAAGACCTTGCCGATGGTCACCGCGAGATAACTATAGATCCCGAAGTCGAACCATTCCATGGCGTTTCCGAGAGCCGCCGCCTTCACGGCTTTCCGGACCGCTCTCTCCTCCGTGACCGTGATATCGCTGCGCCGCAGCGGCGGGTTCTTGCGGCGCGCGACGGCCCGCAGCAACCGGGGGTGGCGGACGGGGGCGGCGACCGCCGGGGCGGGCGCTTCGGAATCGGTCGGGACCGGCACAGGCAACTCTTTCCACTGGACAGACCTGTTGCGCTTACCCCACCTCGGACCCGGCATGCGGAGACGGTTTCCGGGGCCGCCGCTCAGCTGTCCGCAACGGCCCGACCACCTCTTCAAGGGACGTTCGACCGCCCTGCAAGGGACCCCCGGCATCTTCTGGGCCATGTGCTACGGCAAAGAGCTGCGAGAAGCGATCGGATCGCCTCGCACCACGCCCCTCATCGGTATCTACGACATGTACTCGGCCTCCATCGCGGCCCGGCACTACAACGGATTCTTCGTCTCGGGATTCGGGTTCGCCGCGTCCCATTACGGGCTGCCGGACATCGGTTTCATCGCCTGGCCGGACATGCTGGCCTTTGTGGAACGGCTGCGGCTGGCCTTCCCCGCGCACCATCTGCTGGTCGACATCGACGACGGCTATGTGGACCCCGAAGTCGCCTGTCATGTGGTGCAGCGGCTGGAGCGGACCGGGGCCTCCGGTGTCATTCTGGAGGACCAGAAGCGTCCGCGCCGGTGCGGTCACGCGGACGGCAAGCTGATCCTGCCGCTCGAGGAATACCTCGCCAAACTGGACCTGGTGCTGAGCAGCAGACGGGATCTGGTCGTGGTGGCGCGGACCGATGCCACCGAGGAGTCCGAGATCCTGCGGCGGGCCGCCGCCCTCGCGGAGACGGACGCGGACGTCGTCCTGGTGGACGGGGTGCGCAGCGTGGAGTGGATCCGGCGGATCCGCAAGGTCATCGGGGACAAGCCGCTGCTCTTCAACCAGATCGCGGGGGGCAGGTCACCGCGGCTGTCGCTCTCCGAACTCTCCGGCCTCGACGTCGATGTGGCCATCTACAGCACCCCGTGTCTGTTCGCCGCCCATGGCGCGATCGACGGCGCGCTGATCGACCTGAAGATGGCCGACGGGCGGTTGCCGGACACCCAGGAGACCGGGGCGGTCGGGGTCAGGGGCGCCACCGAGCTGCTGGAGCGCAACCTCAGCCGCCACCACGGCCACGACCGGCGCCCGGCATCGGTATGAGGCGGGCCGCTCCGGTGGTGTCCGCCGTGGTCACGGCCGCCTCGGCCGTACTGGGCGGCGCCACCGCCGCACGGGCCGATGACGAGTCGCGGTGCAACGGCCCGCACACCGGTCTCATCGTGATCGACAACTGTGGTGCGGACTCCTGGCTGGAGGTCGACCGCACCCTCGACACCCTGCTCGCCAGTCTGGGTACGGCGGGCAGCGACCACGAGGGAGGCGAGTGAGGTGGCGGCCAGGTCCTGGCTGATGTCCCGGACGGGACACCGGGCGGAGTCCTGGCCGCGCCGCGCCGGGAGGGCGGTCGACCCCTATGTCGCCGCCCTCCTGGCGACGGTCGCGCTGGCGGCGCTGCTGCCCGCGACCGGCGGTGCGGCCACCACCGTCGGCCACGGCGCGGACCTCGCCATCGGGCTGCTGTTCTTCCTCTACGGCACACGGCTGTCCACCCGCGAGGCCCGGACGGGACTGCGGCAGTGGCGGCTCCATCTGGTGGTGGGCGCGAGCACGTTCGCGCTCTTCCCGCTGCTGGGGCTGGCCCTGGGCGCTCTCGCCCCGTTCCTGCTCAGCGATCCGCTCCACACCGGGCTGCTCTTCCTCTGTGTGGTCCCCTCGACCGTGCAGTCCTCGGTGGCGCTCACCGCCACCGCACACGGCAACGTCCCGGCGGCCATCTGCGCCGGAACGTACTCCAGCCTGGCCGGGATGGTGCTCACCCCGCTGCTCGCGGCCTGGCTGATCGGCTCGGAGGTCCGCTTCTCCGCCGACGGACTGCTGGCCATCGGCACCCAGCTGCTGCTGCCGTTCCTCGCCGGGCAGGCACTGCGCCGCTGGACCGCCCCCTTCGTCATCCGCCACACCAAGGCGCTGGCGCTGCTGGACCGGGGCTCCATCCTGCTGGTCGTCTACACGGCGTTCAGCCGGGGTATGGCCGAGGGCGTCTGGCACCAGATCACCCCGGTGCGGCTGCTGTCCCTGCTGGGGCTGGCCGCGCTGGTGCTGGCGGTCGCGCTCACCCTGACCTCGTTCACCGCCCGGCGGCTGGGCTTCGGCCGGGAGGACCGCGTGGCCATCGTCTTCTGCGGCTCCAACAAAAGCCTGGCCACCGGGCTGCCGATGGCCGCGGTGCTCTTCGGGGAGGCGGCGGGGCCGGTGATCCTGCCGCTGATGCTCTTCCACCAGCTCCAGCTGATGGTGTGCGCCGTGATCGCGGGCCGCTGGTCCCGCCGCGGACCCGGTGGGGCGGGGCGGGCCTGAGCGCGGGCGGGTGCCGCTCTCAGGCGGAGGCCGCGGGGCAGCGGGCGATGGCGACCACGGCCGCGTCGTCGTTCACCTTGCCCCCGGCGTACCGCAGCAGATCGTCATGGAGGGCGCGGACCAGTTCCTCCGGGCTCCCCCAGTTCCGGGACGCCAGCCGCTCGGCCAGCGGATAGAACGTGCCCTCGGCGTTCCGGGCCTCGATGACACCGTCGGTGTACAGCACCAGGAAGTCGTTGTCCTCGAAGGTGAGCGTCTCGACCTTGAAATCGCCGTCCGACGGCTCGCCCACCCCCAGCGGCGGCGCCGGATCGGCACCGCCCACCGGCCACAGCTCGCCGCGGTGCAGCAGCAGGGGTGGCGGATGGCCACAGTTGATCATGTCGATGACGTGCCGGTCGTCGTGGACGTCCAGCACCACGGCGGTCACGAACGACTCCAGGGCGTACTCGCCGCGCCCCGGCGCGTGCTGCCAGTTCCAGCGCACGGCACGGCCGAGGTGGGTGCCCAGGGCGGGCAACGGCAGCTGGCGGTACGCGGAACCCTGGAACGCCCCGATCAGCACGGCGGCGTCCCCCACGGCGGGCAGCCCCTTGCCGCGCACATCCCCGATGATCAGCCGGGTCGCGTCCTCGACCCGTACGGCGGCATACAGATCGCCCCCGATCTGGGCCTCTTCCTCAGCCGAGATATAGACGGAAGCAATCCGCAACGGTCCGACCCGGTCGGGGATCGGCCGCAGCAACACCTCCTGGGCGGCCACGGCCACCGATCTCACCTGCCGCAGACGCCGCCGGTGGCGGTCGGTGGCATACCGGAAGCTGGTCACCAGCGCCGAGATGATGATGAGCGCGGCGAGCTGCGCCTGGTGGTTGGCGGTGGTCAGCCCGCCGTGCAGGATCCCGATGACGATCAGCGAAATCACCGCGAGGGCCCCGATCACGGCGGTCCCGCGCGCGCTCGCGAACGACGCGGTGATCGCCGGTGCGGCGATCAGAAAGGGGCCGAGGTGGACATTGGCCGGGGCGTCGATATGGATCAGGGTGATCGTGAGCAGAATGCCCAGCGGAATCGCATACAGCACGGGCGGCGTACGGCGTCGTGCCCCGTCAGGATGGGTGTAGTCGAGGCGAACGCGCATACATCCTGCTTACACCCGTTCCCGCCGCGGTGCCCGGCCTCAGGCCGGCGGGCCGAGGTGCGGGCCGGCGAGCCGGGTACCGCAGTACACCGGCGGCCCCGGGGGCCGAGGCGCGGGCGTCCACCGGGGGCGCGGAGCACGGGCGTCCGCCGGAAGCCGGCCGCGCCCGGACCGGCCCGGGCGACCCACGCGACACCGGGCGCGCCCACGGGACCCCACCAGCGGCCGACCCGGCCACCGAGCCCAGGCCGAGAGCGCGGGCATCCACCCGGAGCCAACCGCCCCCGGACCGACCGGTCCCGCCCAGGGCGCACCGGCGGCGGCCGGTGACGAGGGAACGGACATCGACCCGGGGCGAGGAGCACGGGCGCCCACCCGGAGCCAACCGCCCCGGACCGGCCCGGTCGGCTCCCACACGACACAGGCCCCGCCCAGGTCGCACCGGCCGGGGGCGGGGGAACGGGCATCCGCCGGGGGCGAGCGGCATCGGCGTCCGCCCGGGGCCGGCCCGGTCGCGACACCGCCACGGCGGACGTGACCAGCGCGGCTCCGGGGCGGCGGGCCGGCGGGTCAGGTGAGGGAGTCGGCCGGGGTCGGGGTGGGCTCGGAGGACGTGCCGGGGGCCCGGTGCGGTTCCGGCGCCGCGTCCGCCTCGCGCCGGCGGCGCGCGGCCATCCAGACGTAGACCAGGACACCCGCGAACAGGAACAGCACGCCCTGGTACACCGCCGCGTACCCGGCGCCCGCGACCAGCCAGAAGGAGAAGCCGAAGCCCGTGAGCGCCAGGGTCACATCCCAGCCGAAGCGTCCCTTCCGCACCTGGTCGCGCCGTCCCGACAGCAGGAAGTACAACTGGGCACCGGCCGCCAGCAGATACGGCACGGTGGCCGAGAAGGTGGTGATCAGGACGAGGATCTCGAAGAGCCCGCCGGAGCCGGAGGTGTAGTTGACCACGATCAGCAGGGAGGCCAGCACCACGCCCACGAACACGCCGAAGGTCGGCACCCCGCGCCGCCTGACGCCGAACGCCGCCGGGAACAGCCCGTCCCGGGCCGCCGCGTAGGGGGCCTGCGCGCTCATCAGGATCCAGCCGTTGAGCGCGCCGACGATCGAGACGACCGCAGCCGCCGCGATCAGCGTGCCGCCCCACGCTCCGCCGAACATGGCGTTCACCGCGTCGGAGAACGGGGCGGTGGAGTTCACCAGGTCGTCGTGGTCGACGGTGCCGAACACCGACACCGTGCCGAGCAGATAGACCACGGCCGCACCGATCGTGCCGAGCACGCTCGCCCGCCCGACGTTGCGCTCCGGGTCGCTGACCTCGCCCGCGCTCATCGACGCCGACTCCACGCCCACATAGCTGTAGAGCAGGATCGCGGCGGCCGCGGACAGCCCGCCGAGGGCGCCGCTGCCGGTCTCGTTGAACGCGCCGAGGTTTCCCGGGTCGAAGAAGAAGAGCCCGACGACGGCGACGAAGAACAGCGGGACGAACTTGAGCACCGTGGACACGATCTGCACCGCGCCCACCCAGCGGGTTCCCGCCAGGTTGGCCAGTGCCGGGAGCCACAGCGCAAGAAGCGCCACCGCGAGGTTGACGCCCTCGCTGTCGTGGCCCGGCATCAGGACGTGCACATAGCCGACCGCCGCCACCGCGAGCGCGGCGTTGCTGACCCAGGTCATCGTCCAGTACGACCAGGCGGACAGGAACCCCGCGAAGTCGCCGAAGGCCGCGCGGGCGTGCACATACGGGCCGCCGGTGCGCGGATCGCGTTCGGTCAGCCGCCCGAAGACCAGCGCGAGCGCGATGGCGCCGACGGTCAGGACGACGAAGGCGAGCAGGCTGAGGGTGCCGAACGGGGCGACGGAGGCGGGCAGCAGAAAGATGCCGCCGCCGATGATGTTCCCCATGACGAGAGCGGTCGCCGTGGGCAGGCCGAAGCGGCGCGGGTGGTGCTGGTCGGGCATGCGCACATCGTCACGGACGACCTGCGGCGCGCCCAAATCACCGGGCTTTATTCGGTACAACCCGGCTGACCACGGGAAATGGTGCGGCGGTCGCTCCGTTCAACCGCGATTTCTCCGACGCCGCATCCGACACCGCGTCCGGCACCGGGTTCGGCACCTCATCCCGCGCGTCAGCCGACGCCCCGGCCGGCGCCCCGGAGATCCGCGCGGGCTCCGGGACCTGCGGACCGTTCGCCTCCGCCAGCCAGCGCCGCAGCACCCCATGCACCCGCTCGGCCCCCACCAGTTCCTCCCCCTGCCCCACCGGAGGACTCAGCTCCGCGGGCCACAGCAGAAAGGGGTGGCCCTGTTCCCCGCCGAGTCCGCCGTGCGAGCCGATCTGGCCCTCGAAGGCGTGCACCGCGCCGGTCTCCGGGTCGTAGGCGGAGTTGACCATGATGTCGGGGGTGTTGGAGAAGTGCGCGGTGCGCCGTACGGCCGCCACCGCACCCGGTCCGAACGCCGTGAGCGGGCTGGTCCCGACGGTCCGCCCGGTGTCCAGGTGGTGTTCCGCGCCTCCGCGCCCCAGCACCACCGCACCGTGCTCCTCGGACGTCACCAGTACGAACCCCACCCCGGGGTGGTCGGCGAGGGTCCGCAGCAGCGCCGGGTGGCGGGCGTCGATCCGCTCACGGGTCATCCGGCCGGGCTCGTCGGGGAAGGACACCAGCCCCAGGTTGCCGGAGGCGAGCACGACCGGGTCGGACGCCCTGTCGCCGGACGTCCCCCGCCCGTCCCCGTCCCGCTCCGGCCGCCGCAGCGCCGCCCGCGCCGCCTCGCGCGCCTCCGCACCGCGCGCCTCCGCACCGCTCTCCGTACGCCCGGCCCGCCGGGACACCGGCAACCCGCATCCGGCCCGCACCAGATCCTCCAGGGTGAGCCCGTACGCCCCCGCGAAGGTGGCGCCGGGGCTCTGCCCGTGGTCCGACAGCAGCACGATCCGGTAGGCGCGCGGCGCCCGTTCGGCGACCTTGGCGATCA
The DNA here is from genome assembly GCF_056431485.1 of Streptomyces sp. NPDC045899. Lineage (NCBI taxonomy): Bacteria > Bacillati > Actinomycetota > Actinomycetes > Kitasatosporales > Streptomycetaceae > Streptomyces > Streptomyces sp. NPDC045899. The sequence continues at coordinate 230,113 of NZ_JBWKKP010000011.1, read as the reverse complement.
GCGCGATGGACCGGTCGAGCCGGGCCAGCACCTGCCGGGCGTCCCGGCTGCGCGGCCCGGAGTGGTGCGCCACCTCGTCGTAGGCCACCAGGTCGGCGTAGACGGCGGTGCGCCCGGAGAGGATGTCCCCGATCACCGCCGCGACCACCACATCCCGCTCCACGACCGTGGCGAACGCCCGGATGAAGGGGTAGGCCCCGCCGCGCTTCACCCGGGGCCGCTCGCGGCGCACCGTGGCCCGGGTGGACTGGCAGAGCTCCCGGACGACCTCGGCGAGGAAGGACACGGCGGTGCGGGTCGCGTTGGCGGGGTCGGAGAAGTACGCGAAGTAGCCGGAGCGGGAGCGGTTGTGCCTACCGCGCCGGGCCGCCACCGACAGCACCAGCGCGAGCTGGTCGGCGCCCCCGGTGAACAGGTTCCCCCGGCTGGCGCCGTCGACCGTCAGCAGCCCCTCGTGTCCCGCCCTGGCCGCCGCTCTGCGCTGCAACTCGGCCGCGCTGGTCGGCCGGTTGCTCACCATCACCTCCCGGGTCTCCTTCTCGTACCAGCGGAAGGCGGGCACGTCCTCGTTGGACCCGTGCAGGATGCCGAGCTGGCTGGCGCCGGTCTGGCTGGACCAGTCGGTGCGCCAGGGCATCACCCGGTGGCCGGCGCCCGTCCACCGGGCGAGCGTGGGCATCAGCGGCGGTCTGCCGTCCCGTTCGCGCAGGGCCTCCCGCAGCACCGCGTGACCCACCCCGTCGAGCTGGAGGAAGATCGTGCCCGGTGGCGCCGCCCGGCCGCCGTCCTCGCCGAGCCGCCGCCGTCTGCGGTCCGCGAGCCGCGCCAGCCGCCGCCGGTACGCGCCGTCGTCCCGCACCGTCAGGAAGGTGCTGGTGGCCGAGGACGCGGCCGACATCACGGCCGCCACCACGACCGCGGTCTCCGGTTCCACGGCGCCGCGGCCGTCGGGGAGCAGGCTCAGCGCGAGCAGCAGCATGGAGCCGTTCAGGACGAACACCAGCAGCCCCAGCACCAGCGCGGGCATCAGCAGCAACGCCCGTACCAGCAGCGGCCACACCAGCGCGCTGAGCACACCGAACGCCCCGGCCCCGCTCGCGGCCGTGATGGCGATCCGGGTGGCGCTGTCGCCGTCGCTGGACTTGAGACGGAAGTCCGGCAGGATCCCGGCCAGCGCGAGCATCGTCAGCGTGGACACCGCCCACACCGCCGTCACCCGCAGCAGGGCTCCCCCCGCGGTCTTCCATCGGGGCTTGTGCACGCCGAAAGCCTCACTTCGTCTACCGGCCGCGCACCGCTCACGCGGACCGGCTTCCAGCGTCGCACAGGGCGGAAAACGGCGCGGGAAGCGCTGATCGCGCGCGGGCGGCGCGGATGCGGCGCGGAAGGCAGTGACGCGGCTCGCCCCTCGCTCAGCCGCCCCAGCTCTCGTACGGATCACGCGGGGTCGGGACCGGACGCATCCGGTCCACCTCCAGATACGGGATGACACCGCCGTTGACCGGGTCCTCGGCCCGCCGCGCGGTGTAGCCGCCGGTGACCTCGACCCAGGAGTCGGGCTGGAGCACGGGCGGGATCCGCCCGGTGAGCCCGATCTTGACGGGCTGGGCGTCGGCGGCGCAGCAGCTGAGGACCATGCGGACGAGGTACGGCCTGCCGCCGTGGTCGAGGGCGATGAAGCCGGTCATGGTGATCCGCCGGTGGCCGAGGGACCGCCCGTGGTCATAGGCGGCGCGCCCGCCGTAGTCGGCGACACCGAGCCGGACGGGGTCGCGGGAGGGCAGGTCGGGGTAGCCCCAGGAGGGCTGCAGGGCGGTACCGCTGCGCATCGCGGTGTACGAGCCGAGGGCGGGCGGGGCGACGAGGATGAGCGCGGCGAGGGGGAGGACGAGCAGCCAGGAGACACGGGGTTCACGGTGGGCGTGGGAGTGCGGTGGCCCGCCCCCGCCGGTGGCGCCGTCGTCGCGCGCCGTGCCGGTATCGCGGCCGCGCTCGGTGCCCTGGGCCACGGCAGCCCCCTCGGCCTTCCCGGTGTCCGGTGGCTCCGGGGACGCGTCCGCCGGCACCCGTGGCCGCCGCAGTTCGTACCAGACGGTGGCGACGGCGGTGGCGATCAGCACCACCCCGGCCGCGAGCAGCAACGGCCGCAGCCCGGCCTTCACATAGCGCAGATACAGATCGGTGAAACCGGCGCGCAGCAGCGCGACACCGGTGAGGAACAGCACGGCCGCCTGTGCCTGTCGGTTCACAGCAGTACCGCCCCGGTCAGCGCGGCCACCACGATGGCCAGCGCGAAGGTGGCGGGCGCGAACCGCAGCGCGAACCCCCGCCCGAACGTGGCGGTCTGCATGGCGAACAGCTTCAGGTCGATCATCGGCCCCACGACCAGGAAGGCCAGCCGGGCGGTGAGCGAGAACTGCGACAGGGAAGCGGCCACGAACGCGTCGGCCTCCGAGCAGATCGACAACAGCACCGCGAGGACCGCCAGCACCAGTACCGACACCACGGGGTCGTCGGCCGCCGCGCGCAGCCAGTCGGCCGGGACCACGGCCTTGAGCGTGGCCGCGACCATGGCGCCGACGACGAGGAATCCCCCGGCGTGCATCACGTCATGGCGGACCGAGGCCCAGAACGCGGCGCCCTTGCCGCGCCCCTCGGCCGAGGGGCGCGCCGGTGGCCGCAGCCAGTCGGTCCGCCCCAGCCGGTGCCACAACCAACCCATCACACAGGCCACCACCAGGCTCGCCACGAACCGAGCGAGCACCATACGGGGTTCCCGGGGGAACGCCACAGCGGTGGCGGTCAGCACGATCGGGTTGATCGCCGGTGCGGACAGCAGGAACGCCAGCGCCGCGGCCGGGGTGACACCACGCCGCACCAACGCCCCCGCCACCGGCACCGAGGCGCATTCACACCCGGGCAGCACCGCCCCGGCCACCCCCGCGGCGGGCACCGCCAGCACGGGCCGCTTCGGCAGCGCGCGGGCGAAGAACGACGCGGGGACGAACACCGCGATCGCCGCCGACAGCAACACCCCCAGCACCAGGAACGGCAGCGCCTGGACCACGACCGCGACGAACACGGTCATCCAGCTCTCCATCGCGGGCGCGGCCAGCGCCCGCCGGATCGGCCCCTGCGCCACGACCACCAGGAGCAGCAGCATGGTCAGTACGAGCGAGGAAGCCGACTGCCGCCGCCGCGCCCCGTCGGCCTCGCGCCGTTCCCCCTGGGGCGGGGGCGCCTTGGTGATGGCCACGGGTGGGATACCTCCGGTTCGGGACGGGTCGTGCCGGGCCGCCCCAGCGGTAAGGGGCGACGGTGCCTCCTCCCAGTACGCCCGCCACGGCCCGGTTGCTCAACGAGGGGGCTCCCACACCTGGCCGAACACACACATGAGTAGCGTCCTTGCCCCCTGATGGATAGCTGGGGGCGGCTCATCGCGTCGTGATGGTTGCAGAGAACAGGAGGGTCGATGAAGGACTCGAGTCACGACGAGTTCCGGGAGTTCGTAGCGATGCGCTCCACCGCGCTGCTGAAGCTCGCGGTGCTGCTCACCGGCGGGGACCGGCACGCGGCGGAGGATCTGCTGCAGATCGCGCTGATGAAGGTCTACGGACGCTGGGCGCGTATCGAGCAGCCCGAGGCGTATATCCGCCAGATCATGTACCGCCAGCAGGTCAGCCGCTGGCGGCTGCGCAGGCACCGCGCCGAGACGACGGTGCCCGTACTGCCCGAGACCGGCACGGACGACGACGCCGGGTCGGACCCCGAGCTGCGCGTCGCGCTGTGGGCGGCACTCCGTCATCTGACGCAGCGGCAGCGGGCCGTGGTCGTACTGCGCTACTTCGAGGACCTGCCGGAGGGCGAGGTCGCGGCGCTGCTGGGGTGTCCGGTCGGCACGGTGCGCAGTACCGCGCACCGGTCGCTCGCCAAGCTCCGGGCGCTCGTACCGGAGCTCGGGCCCGAACAGCGCGCGGAACAGCTGCGGTCACTCAGCTATACACCGAAGGGGATCCAGGGATGACGACGGAGCAGGTGGAGGAGAAGGTCCGGGAGACGCTGCACGCGGTCGCCCTGGACGGGGTGCGGGCACCCGGTGACCTGGTCGAGAAGGTGGTCCGGCGGCGCGGCCGACGTCGTTTCTCACAGGCCGCGGGGGCGGCGGCGGCCGTTGCCGCGATCACTGTGGGAGCGGTGTCCGGCCTCGTCGGCGGTGCGGCCGAACAGGACCGGCCGGTGCGGCCCGCGGCGTCGCCGGCGGGCTGGCAGCCGTGGCACAGCAGCGTCCCGGGTGCCGGCGAACGGGGCTGTCTGGCGGCCGGTTCCGCGCTGTACTGCGCCGGGTCCGCCTACGACGCCGCGAAGTTCGACGCCAACTCCGGCAAGCGGCTGTGGACGGTCAAGGTCAATCGCGAAGGCGACGGGAACGACCACCCGTTCGCGGTGCGCGATGGCGTGATGTATGCCTACCGCAATCACACCGCGGCGAATGAGCCCAACGGGGACTACCGGGGCGGTACCGATCTGATGGCGGTGGACGCCGACACCGGCGATGTGCTGTGGACGAGGGAGATGCCGCAGGACGACCGCACCGACCAGGCCGCCATGCTCATCGACGGCGCGGTGCTGGCGAACACCCCGTCCACGCGCGCGCTGTCGGCGCTCGATCCGCGGACCGGTAAGGAGAAGTGGCGCCACACCTGGGACAAGGGCATCGTGTGTCAACGGGCGGTGCTGAGCGGTGTGCCCTATCTCCTGTGTACGCGGGACACCGAGGAGCCGCACGACACCGACGTCTTCCGTCTCGATCCCGCCACCGGAAGCGCCGAGAAGATCATGACCACCCCCGGCAGGCAGCAGCTCATCGGAACCTCGGGGGACCGGATGGTCCTGGCCGAGGCGAAGGACGGGCCCGGCAAGGACATACGGCTGACCATCATCAGCAGCTCCGGAAAGCAGACCTCACACTCCTATCGGACCGAGAAGAACCCGCCGGCGACCTCGGAGATCATCGGTGATCGTCTGATCTCCGTATCCCGGCAGGGCAAGGCCTCGGCCTACTCCCTGACCACCGGAAAGACCCTGTGGACCCGTCCGGTGGGCGTCAGGATGCCCGACAAGGACATGATGACGGGCATCGCGTCTCCCGTGGTGTCGGCGAAGCAGGGCGTCGTGTACTTCTTCAGCCCGACCGGTGATCTGTCCGGCCTCGACCTGCGCACGGGCAAGCAGGTCTGGCACGATCACGTCGATACCGGCAAGCCGGGCCCAGGTGTCAGGGACGTGCCCCAACTCCTGCGCTACGAGGATGCGCTGGTCGCCCGGAACGGCAGCAAGATGATCTCCCTCCTGCCACAGATCGGCGACTGACCCGACGGACCTCAGGCCGGGGCGGCACCCCGCCCCGGCCGATGGCACGGACGGGCTCGTCGGCGCTGGAGACGCACCCGCGCCCACTGACCCGGTTCGGTGTTGCAGCGGGGGTCGAGCACCTCGCGCGGGAAACATCCCAGCGCGGAGCCCGTCGTGGGCCACTGCTTCGTCGTGGGTCCAACTGAGGAGCGCGTCGCGGCGGGTGCCGTCCTGGCGGCGCATATGGCTGCGCAGGGTGCCCTTGTAGACGAGGCCGAGGCTGGTCAGGGCAGGCTGGGAACGTGTCGTACAGACTGGTCGATCCGATCACGGCACCGTCGTCGCAGCGGCACACAGCGAAGCACCGCCGGGCCGGATCGTCGATCATTCAGCGAGATGTCGTTCATCGCACCACGGCAGGGCCCGGGGCACCGGCCCGGCGGATGTGCACATGGCCGTCCCGGGGGTAGGGCGGCCGGGCGGGAATCACCCCGTGGAACCGGTAGCCCGCCTTCTCCGCGACCCGGCAGGAGGCGGCGTTGTCCACTTGGTGGAGCAGTTCGAGACGTTCAAGACCTTCGGACGCGAACGTGGTGAAGGCCCAGCCCGTGACAGCCTCGACGGCGCGAGGGGCCACCCCCCGGCCACGGGCCTGCGCCGCCGTCCAGTAGCCGACCTCCGCGGACTCGCCGCTCGGGTCGGCGCGCTTCACCACCACATCACCGGCGAACCGCCGTTCGCCCGCGCTGGAAGTCTCCTCGTACACCGCGAAACTCAGCAGTTCCCCGGTCGCCCAGCCACGCCGCCGGAGCTCCAGACGCTCGACGGCCTCCTCGACGGTCAGAACGTGCAGTCTCGTCCAATGGCGCAACACCGGGTCCCGATAGGCCTCGACCAGTGGTTGCACATCGTCTTCGCTCCAGGGGCGCAGCAGGAGCGCCGCGGCCGACGAGGTCGCCTCCGCCCGTAACGTCACCTCCACGGCTCAGGAATCCATCACCGCGGCCACGGCCTCGATCTCCACCAACTGGTCGTTGTAGCCGAGCACCGTGACACCCATCAGGGTGCTCGGCACATCGTGGTCGCCGAGGGCGTCCCGGTAGACCTCCCAGGCCGCCACCAGATCCTCCTGGCGGGTGGTGGCGACCAGGACGCGGGTGCTGATGAGGTCCTCCAGTGACGCACCGGCGTCGGCCAGCGCCGTCCGCAGGTTCTCCACGGCCTTGGCCGCCTGCCCCGCGACGTCCCCGACCGCCACCGTGGAACCGTCCTCGTCGAGGGGGCAGGAGCCGGCCAGGAAGATCAGCCGCGAGTCGGCCGGGGCCGTGGCCGCGTAGGCGTACTCGGCGACATCGGAGAGGGACGCGGAACGGATCAGCGTGACGGCGCGGGGCACGGGCGGTTCCTTTCGCTGCGGGCACAGGTCACGCATGAGCCTCTCAGGAACCGGCTCCGGGTTTCGAGGCAATTTTCGCGCACCGCGGGGAAGTTGCCCGTGCCGGCCCGTGCCCCGCGAGGGATCAGGCCGTCAGGGCGGCGAGCAGCGGGGAGCGGTCGAAGAAGACCTCGTTCCGGGTGATCAGCCCGTCCCGCAGGGAGACCGTGCAGACTCCGTCGCACTCGACGACACCGTTCCTCGTCGGGACGACCGCGTGCCAGTAGTTGAGGAACCCGTCGCGCAGGGGCCTGACGTCCGTGTTCGTCCACACCCAGTCGGGGTAGCGGCCGAGCAGGCGCCGGAAGTAGGCCACGATCTCCTCGCGCCCCCGCACCCCGCCGGGAACGGCGGGATCGCTGTACACGGCGTCCTCCGCGTAGAACGCGGCAAGGCCCTCGGGATCGTTCCCCGTCCACGCCGGGAGCCACCGAGAGGTGAAGTCACGAGCCTCGGTCTCGCCGAGTCCTTCGAACGTCGCCACGATCGGCCCCATTTCTGGTATCTCTGACGATGCCGCTGAACCAACCCGGCCAAAGTTACCGGCCAGTTGGCGGCGAGGGAAACACGACCCCGGCGGCGTCACACCTTCCGGCAAAAGGTAAAGCGTAGGAAAAGCCACGGGATCTCCGGCCCCCCTCCCGGGTCTCACCAGACAACAACTCACCGAACTACGCACAGGCGTGACGAGAGGGCACGAGCATTCCCCCACTCCCTTTCCCCCGCACTGTGCGGCAACGAGGAGCCCCCCCCCCGCATACGAAGATCACCAAGCTGGCGCTCACCACCGCTCCGGGCATCGGACTCGCCGCGTCCGGTCTGACCATCGCCTCTGCCTCCCCCGACGCGTCGAGCGACCCCGCCGGCCAGTCCGACACGCTCTACGTCACGGGCAAGGACGACCGACCGGGTCAACACCAACGAGTTCATCAAGTCGGTGCTGTCGGCCCTGGGGAAGCAGAACAGGCCTCGGTCTGCCGGACAACCGCACGGGCCAGTGCTCGGACCTGATGCCCGGTGGCTCCGCGCCGGCCTCGCGCAAGAACGCGAAGTCCAGCGCGGCGGAGGCCCAGGAGGTCGATCAGCAGTGGGCCCAGGGCCTGGAAGCCGTGAGCGAGGAGCTCGCCGCGGCTGACCGCTGATCCACGGGCGATCGGTTACCCCGGTCGCCCTCATCACTCCCGGCCCTGTCTCGCGGTCTCGCGACACTCCCGGCCGGGACAGGCCACCGCGTGGTCATCGGGTTCCCTGGGGGGGTAGCCCGAGGACCGCGCGATGGCCGCACGCCAGCGGGGGTCCTCACCGACCGAACGCTCTCCACCGACCGTTCTAGTGCCGCGTCAGGCAACGTTCGCCCTGTCGACCACGGCGCGTAGGCGCCGGTCGTCGGCATGGCGGTTTCGCCAGATGATGTAGCGGCGGATCATGCTGCCCTGTTCCTTGTGGTCGGCATGGTCGGTGCCGTCGAGGGTGAAGTAGCGCAGGGCGGTGAACGGGGCCTCGATCCGGTTGAGCCAGGAGCTGTTGGTCGGGGTGTAGGCGATCTCGACGTTGTTCGCCGTGGCCCAGATGCCCACCCGCTGGCACTTCTTGGTGGTCAGGTGTGGGGAGAAGTTGTCACAGACGATCGCGATGCGGACCCGGGGCGGAGAGAGACTGCGCAGGTACCGGCAGAGCTCCAGGAACTGGGTGCGCCTCTTGATCGGCTTGATGTGGCCGTAGAGCTTGTCCCTGGTCAGGTCCAGGGTGGCGAACAGATGCCGTACTCCGTCGTATCGGTTGTAGGTCGCCCGCCGCCGACGGCGGGGTTCGCGATCGGGGTCCTTGTGTTTCCCGCCGCGCTCGGCCCATTGCCGGCCGGGATGGGGCATCAGGTTGAGCGGGCCGAACTCGTCCATGCAGAAGATGACTTCGGGTTCGCCCGCCTCGGGTATGACCTCCCCGTCGGCGATCGCGTAGAGGTGCTCGACCCGGGCCTTCTTGGCCGCGTAGTCCGGATCGCGGGAGCTCTTCCAGGTCTTCAGGCGTTGAAAAGAGACACCTTCCTTGCGGAGTGGGAAGCGCAGGCCCTCGTGGCTGATGTCGTCGACCACCCCCTCGGTTACCAGGAAGTCCGCCAGCTTGGTCAGGCTCCAGGTCGAGAACGGCAGGTTGTGCTCGGTCGGCTTCGACTTCGCGATCTTCTTGATCTCGCGCCGCTCGGGCAGCGTGAACGTCTTCGGACGGACGCCCTTGTCCTTCGGATGCAGCGACTCGAAGCCGTCGGCGTCGAAGTTGTGGATCACATCCCGGACCCGGTCCGCGCTGGTGAACGACACCTCGGAGATTTTCGCCACCGGCATCCCTTGCGCGGACAGCAGGATCATCTGGGCCCGCCGCCATGTCACCACCGACCCGGTACCCCTGCGGATAATCCGCAGCAGCTTTCGACCCTCGTCATCATCGATCTCACGGACGCGTACTCGCCGTGCCGTCTCGGCAAGGCGACCAACACGGACCGCCAGCACCCTCACTCCCTCACTCTTGCCGAGTGGCGGACGCCGCCCCCGTGACCGTCCAGATCGCCATGCCCCACAGGCAGAGCGCGGAGATGAGGCCCACCACAAGGCGAACGGTCATTTCCGGGCCGTTCGTAAGCCACACAGCCATGCCCGACGCTCCGGCCACGATCAACAGGACCGCCGGCACTCGCAGCCGGGGCTGCTCGAACACCGCCGCGAGGGGAAGGAAGTGGAGCCCAACGACAACCGCGACCAGCGGGGGATGAGCACCGGCCTCCCGGCCCGAGCGCACACCACGGCGATGGTGACGATCAGCAGCCATTGGAGGCCATTGATCTGATTGAACCGCCGACGTCGGTCGGCGGGGAACGGACCCCCTGCCGACGAAGGGAGATAACGGCGCGCGGCGAGCATCAGCCCCACCGTGACGGCACAGCCGACCACGACCTCGACCAGCCGCGCCAAGCCGTCGAATGCGCTCGTTGCCAGCAGCCACCAGCCGAGCCCGAACAACGCGAGGAATCCCACCCCTGACTTGAACATGATCGACACCTTAGGCGGAAGAACAGCCCGCTGACCGGAGGATTCTCGAGCAGGCGCGTGCCTGGGGTGTCCTCATCCCCCGAGCCGCAACAGGGCGAACGTTTTCTGATGCGGCACTAGCCACCTATGAGGTCCTTGAACGTCTCGATCGTCCGCCGCCGCATCGTCAGGAACGCGAGCCAGGAGCCGTCCGCGTAGTGCAGGCGGAAGCGGGCCATCAACTGGAGACGGGGGCGGCGTTCCACGCGGGCGGCCCAGGAGCGGGGTGTTTCCCAGACGGGGGTACCGTCCAGGGGGCGTACGAGCCCGACGCGCTGGTCGGTGACGCGCAGCAGCAGCCCGCCCGATGTCTGCGGCATCCCCGACGCGATGCTGCCGGCACCGGCGGACTCGGCGCCGACGGACTGCACCAGGTGGTCGCCGAGCTTCCCACCGAGCTTTCCGTGCCCGTGGTAATTCATCTTCACGCCCTGGGCACTCTTGGCCGGCACCACGACGCCGAAAGTGAGGAGTTGCTCTCCCGGCGCCAACTGGCTGAGCGCGGACCGCTGGTGCGTGGACATCTGTTCGGGCATGAGGGCGACCCTATGACACCAGTGATCCGCCCCTGAGGGCGGACGCCACTCCGCCCCCTCTATAGACGTAGCCGCGCCCACACGGTCTTGCCGACGAGGCGCTCCCTGACACCCCATGCCTCGGCGCACGCGTCCACGATCGCGAGCCCGCGCCCGGATTCGTCGTCGGGCTCGGCAGCCGTGATCACGGGGAAGCCGTCACGCGGATCGGACACCTCAAGCCCGACCAATTTTTCTGCGTCATATGCGATACACACTTCGAAGTACCGCCCTGGTACACGGCCATGCCGTACCGCGTTGGTCGCCAGCTCGGAGAGAACGAGCTGCACGGTAGCCACCTGACCTGCGTCAACACCCCACGCGAGAAGAGCGGTACCGGCCGCGTGCCGCACGTGGTGGACAGATGGGGGGACGGGAGTAAACCTCTGGTTCCAGCCAAGGAGCGGGTTGACGTTGTGACTTTCCGCGTTCATGGACCCACTGTCGGTGCAGGCGACTAGCTTCACCAGTGACAGAGCGTCGACAGCGGCGACCGGCAACTGCGGTCGAACGCACGTTGATTGGTGTTGAGCCACGTTGAGGGGTGGTCCGAGATGTCACAGTCGAAGAAGAAGGACTCCGCTCCGCCGACCGTGCAGTACTTTGCCGCTGTGCTGCGGCTTCTGCGCGAACGGGCGGGCCTGACGCAGGACGAGCTGGGCGCGTTGATGAGCTACACGGGGTCGGCGGTGAGTGCGGTGGAGACGTGCGCGAAGCCGCCGACGGACGAGTTCATCGACGCGGCCGAGAAGGCACTGGACGCGGGCGGGTTACTGAGGTCGGCCATCAGGTACCTGAGGCTTGAGCGCTACCCGGTGTACTTCCAGGGCTTTGTTCAGCTGGAGCAGGAAGCGGTGAGTTTGTCGTCCTACTGCACGCAGGTCATCCACGGGCTACTACAAACCGAGCGCTACGTCCGTGCACTTCTTGTGTGCAACTATCCACCGTTCGAGGACGAAGAACTGGAACAGCTCGCACAAGGCCGAGTGGACCGGAAGGCGATCTTCAATCGCAAACCCAGGGCGCTCGTACACGTGGTACTGGAAGAGGCGGCTCTGCGCCGGAAGATCGGCGGCCCCGAGGTTATGCGCGAGCAGTACGCTCACCTCATCGAGTGCGCCACTCGGCCCGGTGTGAGCATCCAAGTCATGCCCGGAAGCAGGGCGGAACACGCCGGACTACGTGGCCCGTTCACGGTGGTAGAGACACCGGACGAGACCTCATTGGTCTACACGGAGAGCCACGGCGAGAGCATGCTGATTTCGAAGCCGGACAAGGTGGGCGCACTGGCTCGCCGCTATGCGATGATCCGCACGCAGGCCCTCGGGCCGGAAGACTCCGTTAGTTTCGTCGAACAGCTGATGGGTGAGACATGAGCGACCACTTGGTGTGGTTCAAAAGCAGCTACAGCGACTCCGGCGGCGGCGAGTGCATCGAAGTCGCCTGCGACTGGCGCAAGTCGAGCTACAGCGACTCCACCGGCGGAGAGTGCATCGAGGTCGCTGGCAACTGGCACAAGTCCAGCCACAGCGACAACACGGGCGGCGATTGCGTCGAGATGGCAACCGCCACCCCCGCCGCCGTCCACGTCCGGGACTCCAAGAACCCCGACGGCCCCAACCTCTGCATAAGCGCCACCGCCTGGTCCGCCTTCCTGGACTACGCCACCCGCTGATCCCGGGCGCCCCACCTGGGGGCGCCACAGGGTCACCCCTCAGACGGCCCAGGAGTGGGCCGGATCGTCCAGCCAGGCCCGTTGCCCACCGGCGGTGACGGTCAGGCCGAAGCGGGTGTGCTCCGGCCTCTCATGGCCGACCCACCACCGGTAGGCCGCCGCCACCTCGTCCCACAACCGGCGGGGCCCTGACTGCCAGACTCGGGCCTCGGCCTCCCCGTCGCGGAACATCACGCACGCCCATGAGCGGTCGCCGAGCCCGTAGAACCACACCGGGCGGGCCCCTCCGCGCTTGTCGGCCACGGCCTGGACACAGTCCCGTACGCGGAGCCCCAGCGCGAAGGGGAGGGCGGTGTACCTCCCGGTGACGAACTCCGCTTCCGTGATCTCCGTGGCGGACGTGTGGGCCTCCGCCATACCCTCCGCCGGGATGTACTCACCATGCCCTGGCAGCGCCAGCCGCTGAGCACGTAGCTTCATGAACTCCACGGGCCGGGTGAAGCGCCCGGACGCCTCCCCCGTGCCGACGACGAGCCGGGCGACGGCATCCGCGTTGCTGTAGTGCGTGCCCCATGGAGCGACGATCAGGCCGCCCCGCCGGGTCTGCTCGATCCATGCCCCGGGATCTCCCGGACCGCGACGGTGGCCAGGACGCGATCGTAGGGCGCCGAGGACACGTGCCCCTCGGCCCCGTCGCCCACGACCACTTCGGGGCACAGCCCGGCCGTGCGGAGCCGTTCACGGGCCCGGAGCGACACGGCAGGGTCCACCTCGACCGTGGTCACGTTCACGCGGCCGAGCCGGTGGGTCAGGGCTCCGGCCGTCTCGCCGGTGCCGGTGCCGACGTCGAGCACGTTCATGCCCTCGTCCACCGCTGTCGTCTGAAGGAGCGCGTACACGACGGAGGGCATGGATGAGGAACTGGTGGACACTCTTCCCGGCTCGGTGCCCGAGTGCTCGCCGTCATCCCACTGCGTCACGATGGGGACGTTGCTGTCCACCGCCGCGTACCACGCGTCCGGGTCATCCGCCCGGTCGACGGCAACGCTCGTGCCCGTGTCCATGTCGAACGGCCACATCAGGTCCGGAAGGAAGGCGGCCCGGTCCACGGCCGCGAAGGTCGGAGCCCAGTCCGGAGTGAGCACGCCCGTATCGACGAGAACACGCCCCAGCTCCTTGCGGCTGGGGCGCTCCATCCGGGCGAAGTCGAGACTCACTTGCGATGCGTCCCGTCGCCGGGCGGGGTGTCGCCGTCAGGGGACGGCGGCTTCTGCGGGGGCGTCCAGGGCTGGCCGGGATGTCCGTCCCCGCCGCTCCCGGCGTCTCCGCCGTGCCCCCCGTCCACAGCGGTGATGATCTCGGCGTTGTGCATGTCGTCGCCTCCTCGGTCGTCGCTGTCCACGCGGTGTTGCGGCAACCCGCCTCGGGGGTGACGACGCTAGCAGCGGGGGCTCAACTCCCGGTCAAGATGGGGCGGGACCGGACAAGACCTACACCCGCCCGTGGGCCTTCTGCGCCTTCCTCGACAGCGAGTCGATGACAACGGCGATCAGCAGCACACCGCCGGTGATCATGAATTGGACGGCGGCCTGGATGCCCATGAGGGCGACGCCGGAGGCGATGGACTGGATGACCAGGACACCGAGCAGGGCGGACCAGGTGCTGCCGCGGCCGCCGAAGAGGCTGGTGCCGCCGATGACGGCGGCGGCGATGGCGTTCATGAGGAGGTTGTTGGAGACCGAGGTCTGGCTCACGGAGCTGATGCGCGAGGCCAGGAAGAGACCGCCGATGGCGGCCATGGTGCCGGACATCATGAAGGCGGAGATGCGCACCATTGTGACGTTGAGACCGGCGCGGCGAGCCGCTTCGACACCGCCGCCGAGGGCGAAGATCATGCGTCCGTAGGCGGTGCGGCGCAGTACGTAGTCGAGGCCGACCAGGACGATGAGGAAGATCAGCAGAGCCAGCGGCAGCCCCTGGAACTGGTTGAGCAGAGCGGCGGCGACGAAGCCGACGACGACGAGGACCCCGGTGCGCAGCCCGGTCTCGCTCAGCGAGCGGAACGGCACTCCGGCGCGGCGGCGCCGCCGGGTGTCCAGCCAGGAGGCGAGGAAGTAGCCGACCGCGCCGAGGGCGGCCAGACCGTACGCGGCGGCGACGTCGTTGAAGTAGAAGTTGGTCAGCTTGGCGACCAGGCCCCGGTCGTCGATGTTGATCGTGCCGTAGGTGCCCATGATGTAGAGCATCAGGCCGTACCAGCCCAGCAGTCCGGCGAGGGTGACCACGAAGGCGTGCACCCCGACTTTGGCGAAGAAGAATCCCTGCACCGCGCCGACCGCGGTCCCGCAGAGCACGGCGAGGATGACCGCGGGCAGTTCCGGCATGCCCTGGTTGACGCTGAGCACGGCGAAGGTGGCGGAGGCCAGACCGCTGACCGAGGCCACCGACAGATCGATCTCGCCGACCAGCAGGACGAAGATGACACCCACCGCGATCATCCCGGTGCCGACGATGTCCACGCTGAGGTTGGAGAGGTTGCGCGGGGAGAGGAAGTGCGGGTTCACCGCCTGGAAGATGGCCCAGATGAGGAAGAGTCCGAGCACGACGGGGACGGAACCGAGTTCGCCCCGGTGGTAGCGGCGTTTGAACAGGGCGACCGCGCGCCGCACCGGCGTGGTGTCCTCCGTGGTGGCGGCGCGGGTGCGCCGGTCCGGGTCCGCGGGCCCGCCCTTGCGGGACGCGCCGGAATCCCCCGCGGTGGTCCGAGTTCTGTTCACAACTCCCCTTCCCGCGCCGTACGGCGTGTCACGGCGTTGTCGGAGGCACCCGTGATGGACGAGACGATCTGCTCCTGGGAGGTGGTGGTCACGTCGAAGAACCCGTTGTTGCGCCCGAGGCGCAGGACTGCCACCCAGTCCGCGACGGCCTTGACGTCGCCCAGGTTGTGGCTGATCAGCAGGACGCCGAGGCCGCGGTCGCGCAGCCGCTCGACGAGGTCGAGGACCTGGGCGGTCTGCTCGATGCCCAGGGCCGCGGTGGGCTCGTCGAGGAGGACCAGCCTCGGTTCGCCGAGCATCGAGCGGGAGATGGCGACGGTCTGGCGCTGGCCGCCGGAGAGCGAGGCGACCGGCCGCCGTACGCCGGGGATGCTGATGGAGAGGGTGTTCAGCAGTTCCAGGGTGCGGCGCTCCATCTCCACCTCGTTGAGCACACCGAAGCGCCGGATCTCGCGGCCGAGGAAGAGGTTGCCGACCACGTCGAGGTTGTCGCAGAGCGCGAGGTCCTGGTAGACGGTGGCGATACCGAGGTGCTGGGCGTCGTGGGGCCGGTGGATCTGCACGGCGTGGCCGTCCCATTCCACGACGCCCTCGTCGGCCGGGTCCACCCCGGCGATCACCTTGATCAGGGTGGACTTCCCGGCGCCGTTGTCGCCGACGAGGGCGATGACCTGGCCCGCGCGGACCTCCAGGTCGACGTCGGCGAGCGCCTGGACCGCGCCGAACCGTTTGAAGACGCCGCGCAGCGCCAGCAGGGGCGGGGCCGAGGTGTAGATCATCTGCTCCTCCCTTCGCCACCAGGGGCGTTCGGACCGCCGGGCGATGGACCCGGACTTCAGGTGATGAGTCCGGCCTTGCGGCAGGCGGCCGCGTACTTCTCCGTGCAGATCTGGTCGGTGGTGTACATCCCGTCGCGGATGAGGATCTTGAGGTTGTGGACGTCGAGCGCGATGGGATGCAGCAGGACGGCCGGGATGGACTGGCTGGAGCCGCTGTTGACCCGCTCCTTGGCGATCCCGGCGAGCGATTTGCCGCGGCCGAGCGCGACGGCCATCTCGGCGGCGGCGTCGGCCTCGGGCTTGAACGGTTTGTAGACGGTCATCAGCTGTTCGCGCGCGACGATGCGCTGGACGGCGCCGAGTTCGGCGTCCTGGCCGGTGACCGGGGGCAGTGGGTGGATCTTGGCGGCCTTGAGGGCGGCGATGACGCCGGAGGCGAGGCCGTCGTTGGCCGACAGCACGCCCTGGATGTTCTCCGCGCCGAGGGCCGCGATGGCGCCGGACATGTTGAGGTTGGCGTTCTCCGGCCGCCAGCCGATGGTCTCGTAGGACTTGCCGATGGTGACCCGGCCGCGGAGGACCTCCAGGGAGCCGCGTTTGAACCAGTCCGAGTTGGGGTCGGTCGAGGAGCCGTTCATCATGACGATCTGGTCCCGGTGGCCGGGCCGGTGCGGTGCCAGGGCCTTCAGCAGCGCCTGCCCCTGGAGGCGGCCCACCTCGGCGCCGTTGAAGGAGACATAGCCGGAGATGGGCCCCTCGGCGAGCCGGTCGTAGGCGACGACCGGGATGTTGGCCTGGCGTGCCTTGATGACCGAGGAGCGGATGGCCCGGCCGTCGACCGCGTCGAGGATCAGCACCTCGACCCCGTTGGCGATCATGGAGTCGACCTGGTGCTGCTGGGTGGCGGCGTCGTGCTGGGCGCTGGCGTAGTCCACCGTGCACCGCGGGCACAGCTCCTTGATCCGCTTCTTGATCAGGGGCTTGTCGAAGCGGTCGAAGCGGGCGATCTCGTTGTCGGGGAGCAGCAGTCCGATGCGCAGGTTCCCACGGTGGGCCGAGCCGCCGGACTGGTCCACCTGGGCCGCCTTGCCGCAGGCGGCGAGGGTGACGGCCAGGGCGAGTCCGGCCGTGACGGCGATGGCGGCGCGCACACGGTGCCGGGCCGGGGCGGCGGTCATGAGCCCGGCCCCCCGGTCCCGGCCGTGCCGTCCTCGCGCGGGGTGGACAGCGTGATGTCGCTCCAGACCTGCTTGCCCCCGCTGAGCGGCACCGAGCCCCAGGCATGGGAGACCGCCTCGACGAGCAGGAGTCCGCGTCCGCCGGTGGCCTCCCAGTCCACGCTGGTCGGTTTGATGGGGGTCCGGGGCGAGCGGTCGCTGACCGCGATCCGCAGCCGGTCCGCGGTGAGCGTGAGGTTCAGGTGCACCTCACCCGAGGTGTGCACCATGGCGTTGGTGACCAGTTCGGAGGTGACCAGCAGGGCCACGTCCAGTTCGTCGGTCATTCCCCAGGTGCGCAGGGTGCGGGCGGCGAAGCGGCGGGCGTGCATCACCGCGTCGGGCAGCCGCCAGATCGTCCAGCGGACGCGGGTGGGGCGGACCCGCATCCCGTCGTAGCGCAGCAGCAGCAGCGCCACGTCGTCATGGCGGCGGGCGGCGCTGCCGAGCAGTTCATCGGCGACCCGGCCGGGGTCGGAGGGGTCGGCGCGGGCCAGCCGTTCGCACACCTGCCGGACGCCGTCGTCCAGGTCGAGCTGGGCGGATTCCACCAGGCCGTCGGTGAGCAGGACCAGCAGGGTGCCGGCGGACAGGCCGAGCGCGGTCATCGGGTAGTCGGCGTCGGCGACCACGCCGAGCGGGGGCCCGCCCTCGATGGTGAGTTCCTCGGTGACGCCGTCGGGGCGGCGCAGCAGCGGCTGGAGGTGTCCGGCGCGGACCAGCCACGCCTCGCCCTCCTCCATGTCCAGGTCGACATAGGCACAGGTGGCGAAGAGGTCGGTCTCCATGTCGACGAGCAGCCGGTTGGCGTGGCTGACGACCACGTCGGGCGGATGGCCCTCGACGGCGTAGGCGCGGATGGCCGTGCGCATCTGACCCATGATCGTGGCCGCGGCGGCGGAGTGGCCCTGGACGTCCCCGATGACGAGCGCCACATGGCCGTCGGTCAGCGGAATGACGTCGTACCAGTCGCCGCCCACCTCCAGGCCCATGGTGGCGGGCAGATAGCGGGTGACGGCCACACCGCCGGGCAGCACAGGCAGTTTGCGGGGCAGCAGACTGCGCTGGAGCATCGTGGCCAGCTCATGTTCGGCGTCCAGCGCATGGGCGCGCACCAGGGCCTGTCCGACCAGACCCGCGGTGGCGGTGAGCAGGGAGCGCTCCTCGGGGCCGAACTCATGCGGCTCCTCCCAGCCGATCAGGCAGACGCCGACGATCCGGCCGTTCGCGGGGAGCGGCAGGACGGCGAGGCCGCCGGGTCCGATGCCCGAGAGGCCGGGTTCGAGACCGGCACCGGGGGGCCACAGGCTGACGTGGCCCTCACGCATCGTCTCGGCCAGCGTGGGCAGGGCGTGGATCGGCGCGTCGGGGAACTCCGAGCGCCACTGGCTGCGCCACACCTCGGGCCAGGCGGTGGCCTCTGCCGGGGCGAGGATGCTGACCACGAGCTGATCGGCCTGGAGCTCGGCGACCGCGACCCTGCGGGCCCGCAGCGGATCGCGCAGCGCGCTGACCACGACCTGGCCGACGTCGCGGATGGTGGTGGCCCCGGCCAGGGCGGCGGAGAGCCGCTGCACCATGGCGACCTCGTCGGCGGTGGGCCGCAGGTACGACGCCTCCGCGACGACGCCCAGCATCCGCTCGGGGGTGCCGTCCGGCCCGGCCTTGGCCCGGCAGCGCAGCTCCAGCCAGCGCAGCTCACCGTTGGGGCGGCGGATGCGGAACGCCAGCTGTGAGGTGCCAGGTGTCAGCCGACCGGGCTCCACGATGGACATCAGGGCGGGTACATCGTCCGGGACGGCGCTGGCGAGCAGGGTCTCCACCCATCCGTCGAAGTCGTCGGCGGGGATGCCGAAGAGCTGGAGCATCTGGGTGTCGGCGGTCATCCGCCCGGTGCTCAGCTCCAGGACGAACGCGCCCACCTGGAGCCGGTCCAGGGTGGAACCCGCGAGGGACCGCGGGTCCGGCCGTCCGGCGGCCGACAGCGCGGACGCCTCCAGGCCCGCGGCGACGTGGTGGGAGTAGAGCTCCAGGAAGGCGCGGCGGTCGGCGTCGATCCCGTCGGGGGCCTCGTCCACCACGACCAGACAGCCCAGCCCCTTGGCGTCGCCGCCCAGGGGCAGGGCTCCCAGCGAGAGGCCGGCGGGGGTCCCCGGGCCGGGCCCGGCGGGACCGTACTCGGCGAGTTCACGGGGGCCCAGCCACAGCGGGCGACCGGAGCGGAAGGCGTCGGCGACGGGTGAGCGCCCGGTGAGGGGATAGCTCGCGGGGAGGGCGTAGGGGCCGCCGGGACTGCGGACGGTCTCGGCCAGCCTCAGCTCGCCGCCGTCCGCGTCGAACGCGTACACGGCGACCAACGCGGTCCCCGTGAACGTCAGGACATGCCCGGTCACAGCCGCCTGCACCGCCTCCGTGCGCGGGCCGCCGGTCGTCTCGTGGGCGTACCCGAGCTCCTCATCCGCCTCCACGCGGTCACCGGTCATGGCTGGCGTGGGGGCCTTCAGAGCCGCGCCCCCTTCGAAGGGAAAGCGCTCATACCACGAGCATGGCACAGAAGGGATGAACAGGGCATCTCAGCCACCGCCGCCCGGGGCCGCGGCCGGGTCACGGCTCATTTGAACCCGCGCGACGGGAGGCGCATGCTCGGTACGTAAGCGCTCCGCAGGAGTGCCGCGCGGCGCGGTCGTCACCGCCCCGCGCCTCTTCGGGGCGCGACCGAACCGCACCGGACTTCGGCGGGGCCGCTCGGCGCGGTCGCGAGGCTCCAGGGCGCACGGGCTCCGGGACGCGCACAGGACGATCCCCTGAACGGATGGGGGCCCGATGAACGCCGACGACGCCCTGCCGCTGAACCGGCCGCGGGGCTCCGGGGGCCCGCGGACCGTCGTGATCATGGTGGACGAGCTGGGTGTCGTCGCGGGCTGGAGCGCGGGCGCGGAACGGCTGCTCGGCCGCACCGCCGGGGAGGCCGTGGGCCGCCCCGCCGACGACTTCCTGACCCCCGGGGTCGGGGAGCCGTTCTGGACCGCGCGCGCCGAGGGCGACGACTGGCTGGGCGAACTCACCGCGCGGGGCCCGGACGGCCGCCCCCTCATCCTGCGCGGCACCGCCCACCGCTGTGTGGAGGGGGACGCACGGGCCCAGTGGATCCTGGTGGCCACGGCGGCACCGTCGGCCGGACAGCAGGTGCTGCCGCAGGAGATCGAGCGGGCCGTGGTGCACTGGCTGTTCACCCGCTCCCCCGTCGCGGTGACCATCTATGACACCGATCTGCGCTGCCGCTGGCAGAACGAGGCGATGACCCGCCTGACCGGGGTGACGGAGGCCGAGCGGCGCGGCAAGCGGCTGCCGGAGATCCTCTCCGGACCGGACGCCGCGGTCTGGGAGCGGCGGCTGCGCCGGGTGATCGAGACCGGTGAGTCCGCCTTCAGCGGGGAGATGCACGGCCGGGTCCCCGCGGAGCCCGAGCGCGACGCCGTCTTCATCGCCTCCGCCTCCGCGCTGCGCGATCACCACGGGCACACCCTCGGGCTGTGCACGACCGTCTCGGATGTCACCCAGCAGTACCAGTCGCGGGAGCGGCTGACGCTGCTGAAGGAGGCGGGCACCCGGATCGGCAGCACCCTGGACGTGATGCGCACCGCGCAGGAGCTGGCCGACTCGGCCATCCCCCGGCTCGCCGACTGGGTCACCGTCGATCTGCTGGACACCCTGCTCAGCGGGGATGAACCCGGCCCGTTCACCGGGGTGGTGGCGTTGCGCCGGGCGGCCAACCAGTCGGTGCTGGAGGGCACCCCGGAGGCGGTGTGCCAGCCGGGCGAGGTGGACTTCTATCCGCCGTACTCCCCGGCCGTGCGCTGTATGGCCACCGGCCGGTCGGCCATCCACCGCGTCAGCGACCACGACATCAAGGTCTGGCTGGCCCAGGATCCGGCGCGGGCGGCGAAGTTCCGGACCTTCGAGTTCCAGTCGATCATGGGAGTGCCGATCCGGGCGCGCGGGACGACGCTCGGCATCACGATGTTCTACCGGCGGTCCGCTCACCCGTTCACCGACGACGACCGGCTGCTCGCCGAGGAGCTGGTGGCCCGTGCCGCCCTCTGTCTGGACAACGCCCGCCGCTTCGACCGCGAACGCACCGCCGCGCTCAGCCTCCAGCAGAGCCTGCTGCCGCAGGGACTCCCCGTCCAGGCGGCGGTCGAGACCGCGTCCCGCTACCTCCCGGCCGGGGGCAAGACCGGACTGGCGGGCGACTGGTTCGATGTGATCCCGCTGTCCGGGGCCAGGGTCGCCCTGGTCGTCGGCGATGTGGTCGGCCACGGCATCAGCGCCGCCGCCACGATGGGCCGGCTGCGGACGGCGGTGCGCACCCTGGCCGATGTCGACCTGCCCCCGGACGAGCTGCTCACCCACCTCGACGACGTGGTGCTCCGGCTCGCCGCCGAGGGCGAGGGGGGCGGCTCCCCCATGGACCCGGCCGTTCTGGGGGCCACCTGCACCTACGCGGTCTACGACCCGATCTCGCGGACCTGTTCGCTCGCCCGCGCCGGACATCCGCCCCCGGCCACCGTCACCCCGGACGGACGGGCCCGGCTGCTCGATCTGCCCGCGGGGCCACCGCTGGGGCTGGGCGGTCTGCCCTTCGAGTCCGTCGAGGTGCGGCTGCCGGAGAACAGCCTGCTCGCCCTCTACACCGACGGGCTGCTGGGGTTCCGGGAGCGGGAACTCGATACCGCGCTGGACCAGTTGTGCCACGTTCTGGCCGAACCGTCGCGGTCCCTGGACAGCCTGTGCGACCGGGTGCTGAACGATCTGCTCCCGGACCACCCGGCCGATGACGCCGCGCTGCTGATCGCCCGGACCCGGGCGCTGAACCGGGACCAGTTCGCCGTACGGGACCTCCCGGCCGATCCGGCGACCGTCTCCACCGCCCGCTCCTGGGCGGCGCGCCAGCTCGCCGCCTGGAGCCTGGAGGACGCGTCCTTCGTCACCGAACTCGTGGTGAGCGAGCTGGTCACCAATGCCATCCGGCACGCCGACGGGCCGATCCAGCTGCGGCTGATCCGGGACCGGACCCTCATCTGCGAGGTGTCCGACGCCAGCAACACGGCCCCGCATATGCGCCGCGCCCGACTCTCCGACGAGGGCGGCCGCGGACTGCTGCTGGTCGCCCAGCTCACCCAGCGATGGGGCACCCGGCACGCGCGCGAGGGCAAGACCATCTGGTGCGAGCAACTGCTCTCGAACGGCGGTGTGCCGGTGGACGCGACGATGACGCCGGTGCCCTGAGCGGGTGGCCCCCCGGGGGCTCCGGCGGTCAGCGGCGGACGGCGACCGGGGCGCGGCGGCGGACGGTGACCGGGGCCCGGCGGCTCTCCTTCACCAGCGCGTCGGTGATCAGCCGCACGCCCTGGGCGAGCCGGTTCAGCTGGGCCAGCTCGGTGGCGTACAGCTTGATGGTGGACTCGATCATCGTCTCGGTGAACCCGAGGGAGGGCAGTTCCGTACGGCAGGTCTGGAGGGCGACGCGCACCGCGCGGATCTCGTTCTGGAGCTGGAGCCGGGCGTGCCGGGCCAGCAGGAGGGGGTGCCGGGTGAGGGTGGAATACCCCGCGTACCGTGCGGGAAGGAGATCCCGGAGCCACCGGGCCGCCGTGCGCTCCCAGTCGGGGGTACCCGGAGGGGTGACCTGGCAGGGCCAGTCCGCGCTGATCGGGGAGTATGTCTGGGACATCGTCGTCGCCTTCGAGCTGAGGGTCCTGATCGCCGGGGATCAGTGGATATCCG
This sequence comes from Streptomyces sp. NPDC045899, assembly GCF_056431485.1. Taxonomy (NCBI): domain Bacteria; kingdom Bacillati; phylum Actinomycetota; class Actinomycetes; order Kitasatosporales; family Streptomycetaceae; genus Streptomyces; species Streptomyces sp. NPDC045899. The sequence continues at coordinate 207,433 of NZ_JBWKKP010000011.1, read as the reverse complement.
GCGGCCCTGGGCCCAGGGGTTGGCCCGGGGCCGCCGGGGGTGCCCGAGGGGAGCGGACTACCCGAACGGAACACGGTGGGGGCCGACGAGGAGGCTGCCGTCCCTTGGGTGTTCGCCCACATGACTCCCGGGGCTCGCGGCAGCGAGCGCTGGTTCCGGCTCAGCCCCTTCGGGGCCCGGGTGCCATGTGCAGTAAATATATTTACTGCGAAGTAATCAAGGGCATGAAAAGTTTCATGCATGTGAGCTTATACGGACGCCCGTCTCCGGAAGCCGGACGAATGGGGTGGCTGCGGGGGTGCGGCCCGGAGGTGGCGGGACCGCGGCGGCTCAGCGGCCACTCACTGATCGAGGAAGAACTCGTGCTGTTCCGCGGCCTGTTCGTACTTCTCCAGGCGGAACTGGGTGCGCTCGGGCTCGGCGTCCGCCATGGCCTGGAGGATGCCCGCGGAGAGCATCATGGGCGCCGCGTAGGAGTCGAAGACGAGACGTGATCCGGTGCCCGCGGTGAGCGCCACATCGGCCTCGTCCACGAGCGGCCCGTAGGTCAGGTCGGTGATCAGCGCCACCCGCAGCCCCGAGCGGTGCGCCGCCCGCAGCGCGGCCAGCGTCTCCTTGGCGTGCCGGGGCATCGCGAACGCCAGCACCCAGGTGCCGCCCGCCTCCCGGGACTGGAGCAGCGCGTCGTAGGCCACGCTGCCGCCACGGGACACCAGCCGCACATCGGGGTGGATCCGCCGGGCCGCGTAGGCGAAGTACTCGGCGAGCGAGACGGAGATCCGCAGCCCCAGGATGGTCAGCGGCACCGAGCGGGCCAGCTCACGGCCGATCTCCAGCACCCGGTCGGTGTCCACGAACACCCGGCGCAGGTTCTCCAGGTTGGCGATCTCGTTGTCCACCGCCGTCTGGAGCTCGTTGCGGCGGTTCTCCTCCCGGGTGCGCGGTGAGGCGGCGACCGCGCTCAGCGCGATGGGCTGCAACGCCTCGCGCAGCGCGGGATAGCCGCTGAAGCCGAGGGAGGTGGCGAAGCGGGTCACCGACGGCTGGCTGACGCCCACCCGGTCGGCGAGGTCCGTGATCGACAGGAAGGCGGCCTCGGTGAGGTGGTCGGTGATGTACTGCACGATGCGCCGCTGCGCGGGGGACAGCCGCTGGCCTCCGAACAGGGCGCGCACTTGGGCCGCGGGAGGCTGCTCCCCGCCGCCGGGGGCCTCGGGGGCGCGCCCTCCCGGTGTGATCGCGGACGCCTGTGCGCGTGCCTGCTGCCCAGATGGCACCGGTGTGCTCCTTCTCGTCCCATCCCCCCGCTCAACATAGCGGGGAACGGGGCATGACGGGAAACGTGGGAGGGCGCGCGGAAGGCCCCGCGCCGCCCGGAGACCAGGGTCGGCCAACTCGTTCCTGACACCTTGTCAGTGCTATTTCACATTACTATGTTATAGGTCACACGGCAGAACCACCTGCTTCCACCCCCCAACTCATCGGGAGACCAGGTGATCCACAGACCTTCCCCGCGGGCGACCCTGCTCGCCGCGGCCACCGCCGCCGCACTGACCCTGCCCCTCGCGCCGGGCTCGCCGGCCTCGGCGGCTCCCCACTCCTCCCCCGCCTCCGCCGCGCGGCCCGCCGCCGCGCCCGACCCCCGTGCCACCACCGACCGCGCCACCGACCACGGCTCCCGGGTCGAGCGGCTGGGCCGGGCACCCCGGACGACCGACGGTCCCGGACGCGCCACCCGCGCCCGTATTCCCGGCGACAAGGCCACCGGGAAGGCCGGCCGCCACTCCACGGTCCGCGCCCTGGACGGCGCCGTGCCCTGCACCCTGGACGCGGTCTCCGGACTGGACCCGGAGCGCTGGGCCGACTTCCTCGCCGATCCGGCGGTGACCGCCGACGACTGTCTGCGCGGCCTCATCTGGACCTGGGACACCCGGCTGGCCCGGGTCTTCTCCCCCGCCCACGTCCAGGCCGTCTCCCGGCGGATCGCCTCGCTCGCACCGTCCCACGACGGCACCAACGGCAGCCATCTGTATGAGATGTTCACCTATCTCCACGCCGCCGCGTACCACGACTTCTCGCACGACGAGATCGACCTCACCGACCCGGCGACCGTGGACGCCATGCGGCGCGGTATCGACGCGTTCGCCACCGCCGCCCGCACCTTCGACGTCACCCGCACCAACGCCGACTCCCTGCGCGAGGCGCTGTACGCGGGCAGCGCGCCGGGGCTGCGGCAGCACCAGCTCCGGCTCATACCCAAGGTCCTGGCCACCATGGACCGGGACCACCCCGCCACCTCCGGCGACCGCTCCTGGGGCGGCGCCGCGCTGGCCGCGCTGTCGGTCAACTACCTCGGCGTCTACCCGGGCAACAAGGACACCGCCTTCCACCAGGCGGTCACCGCCGACGCGGGATACCGCGGCGCGTTCAAGGCGTTCGCCGGGTACGTCCACCTCAAGGGCGGCGAGAACGCCTGGGTGGTGCGGGACGCGCTCGGCGAGTACGGCCGCTTCGGCCAGGTCGACGCCCTGAAGCCGGCGGTGGTGGCGGACCTCGGCCCGCTGCTGGACACCGCGAAGCGGAACTTCGGCGACGGCAGCCAGCCCTGGGCGAAGATCGTCGGCTGGCTCAACTTCTATGAGGCGTGTGCCCCGTACCAGGTGTGCAAGGCCGACATCGAACGACGGCTCTTCCCGCGCACCTACGTCTACGACAACGGCGGCATCACCGTGCGCACCGCACTGGACGACGCCACCGTCGACCAGCTCTACTACGCGAGCAAGCAGGTCAAGACGCAGTTCCACCGGGTGCTGGGCACCGAGGAACCGCTATCGGGCGACACCAACACCACCCTCACCACCGTGCTGTACGCCTCCCGCGCGGACTACGAGACCTACCAGCCCATCCTCACCGGACTGAGCACCGACAACGGCGGTATGTACATCGAGCGCGGCGCCACCTTCTACACCTATCAGCGCCGGGTCCCGCAGGACTCCTCCCTCTCGCTCGAGGAGCTGTTCCGGCACGAGTACACCCACTACCTCAACGGCCGCTTCGCCGTACCCGGTTATTTCGGCGAGGGCCCCTGGTACACCGGCGACCGCACCACCGCCATGGACGAGGGCACCGCCGAGTTCTTCGACGGCGCCACCCGGGACGACGGGATCCTCGTCCGCAAGTCGCTGGTGCGCGGCATCATCGCGGACACCGCGAACGGCGGCCCCCGGATGACCGTCGCCCGGCTGCTGCACGCCACCTACGACGGGGACGGGTTCCGCTTCTACAACTACGCGGGCACCTTCTTCGAGTTCCTGTGGCGGGAGCGCCCCGCGCTGCTGCGCGAGATGTACGGCCGGCTGCGCGCCGACGACCCCCAGGGCTTCGACGCGTGGCGCGACCGCATGGGCGCGGACACCGGGCTCCAGCGGGCGTACGACACCTTCCTCGACGAGCAGATCGCCGAGGTCGACGATCTGTTCGTCCCCAACACCCGCTACCAGCCCATCGGTTCGCTGCGCTTCGCCACCGCCATGGAGGTGCGCGACGCCTTCACCTCCGCCACCCAGAACACCCCGCGCTGCGAGAAGAGGCGGGGTACGGGCTCCAAGGGGTGGGCCGGGCGGCCGCGCTTCGTGTGCACCGGCCGGATCACCGCGCGGCTGACCGACTCACGCGATCCCGACCGGGTGTTCCGGGAGATGTCCGAGACGGTGGACTACTTCATCCTGGAGCGCAGCCGGAACGGCGGGAACAACTTCGCCGATATGAACTGCTCCTTCGGCACGGTGGAGGTCTGGTCCGACGGTACGGCCGGAACCTCGCCCTTCACGTGCGAGGGGCCGCTGCGCGGTTGAGGGTTTTCCCTCGTGCTGGGGGGAGTTGGGGGTTCGAGCCTTGTGCGGGCGACGACATGCGCTGCATTCTCTACCAGCGAGTAGTGACTCGCGTAGATCTACCCCGCATTCTCACCCCCCAACTCCCCCACAGGAGCATGCCGTGAGCGGTAGACAGCATCCACGAAACCGGCGCATCCGGCGCACCGTGCTGGCAGGCGCGGCACTGGTCGCCACCTGTGCCACCGTCGCGCCCGCGGCGGTGGCGGCACCGAACCAGCCGTCCTCCTCCGGCACCGCGGCCACCTCGGCGGTGGGCCGGATCGAGGACCGTACGGCCCGCGCGCTCGCCGCCTCGCTCGACGACGCCACCTGGCGCACCCACCTGCGCAAGGCGGTGCTGGGCTCGGACGAGGTGGATCTGCGGAAGGCCGCCGGCGCGACCGTGGCGCCGACGGGCAAGCGGCTGACCTCCGCGCTGGCCGACGCCGACCGGCAGATCGCCGCCGCCAAGGGCCTCGGTGCCGACACCGGGTCCCTGCTGCGGCTGCGGCTGGGCGACGACTCCATGCGCGCGGATCTCAAGGCCGGACAGGCCCCGCTGATCGCCGTGGCCTCGAACGACGACCGGACCGGGAAGGTGACCGCGTACGACAGCAAGGGCGTGGCGCACACCCTGGACGCCCGTACCGCGCCCGATCGTCCCGTCTACGTCCTGGACATCGACGAGTCCAAGGCGATGGCGGCCGGAATGCGCGTCCTGCGCGAGGAGTTCGCGGCCCGTGGCCTCTCGACCGCCCGCGCGGGCGGCTCGGCGGCGGACGGGGGCTTCGACTCCACCCGGATCACCGATGTGGAGCTCTCGGAGGACGAGGAGCCCTGGGTCAAGGGCGACGCCGAGATCTACACGCTGGTGACCGGCTTCGGCCAGGACGGCAAGGTCCGGGTGGACCCGGTGGACATGCCGTACCTGGACGAGGACGGCACGGTCTACCACCCGAACCAGATCCTGGTGAACTGGTCCAACTACAAGTACGACCTCGCCGACGCGGTGATGATGGAGGAGGACGGCAGCACCAACTACCGGGACCTCGCCAAGGCCATCGCCGGAGTGCTGCTCACCGTCACCGACCAGGGCGCCTACATCCCGCTGGTGAACGCGGTCCTGGACGCCATCCCGGACGAGTGGTGGACGGACGACCCGGACTACGTCGAGTCCTGGTACACCCTGGCCAAGGACGCCACGGGCCGCCGTGACGGCGCCCGGGGCAACGGCTGGATGTCCCTGGAGCCGTACCGGGTCCAGGGGGCCTGACCTCCCTGACCTCCGTGAACACCCACGGCCCGGGGCGCCTCCGCGTCCCGGGCCGTGCGGTGTGGGGTGGGAAGGGGTGACAGCCAAACTACCGGTCGGTAACGTGGTGGTCCCCGGGCGAGACAGGAGCCGAGACGTGGCCATGCCGGACAGCGACACCGAGGCGTTCTTCGAACAGGTCGCCGAGGAACGCTTCACCCCCACGCCCTTCACCCGGGGCCCCTGGAACCCCGACAGCCAGCACGCGGGCCCGCCGGCCGCCCTGCTGGGGCGCGCGGTCCAACTCCGCCCCGGCTCCCGCGAGGACATGCGGCTCAGCCGCATCACCTTCGAGATCCTGCGCCCCGTCCCGCTGCTCCCGCTGACCGTGACCACCCGTGTCCTCAAGGAGGGCCGCAGCCTGGAACTGGTCGAGGCGTCCCTCACCCCGGACGGCGGCGACGCGGTGATGCGCGCCCGCGCGGTGCGCATCCGCACCGCCCCGGGGGTGGCCCCGGAGGTGTCCCCGCCCGCCACCGTCGCGGGCCCGGAGACCGCCCACGCCGAACCCTTCCTCCCGGTCCCCTGGGACACCGGCTACCACACGGCCATGGAGTTCCGCTTCACCGCGGGCTCCTACCTCAGCCAGGGCCCGGCGACCTGCTGGATGCGGATGCGGGTGCCGCTGGTCGCGGGCGAGAAGATCACCCCCCTCGACCGCGTCCTCACCGCCGCCGACTCCGTCAACGGCGTCAGCAACGTCCTGGACTTCGGGTCCCACATCTTCATCAACCCCGACCTGACGGTCCATCTCCACCGCCACCCGACGGGCGAATGGGTCTGCCTCGACGCGGCGACCACCATCGCCCCCGACGGCCTGGGCATCGCCGAAGCCACCCTCCACGACGCGACGGGGCCGATCGGCCGGTGCATGCAGAGCCTCTTCGTGGACGCCCGCCCGGGCGGCTGAACACCGGCGGTGGAACAGGTGGCACCCGTCCCGGCTCATGCACCACCTCGGTGAAACCGCGGTGCCTAGGCCGGCATCAGGTCCGGGGTCATCAGGGCGTGGACCGTCTTGCCGGTTGGGTGGGTGGAGACGCGGACCGAGGAGGCCAGCCGGTGGACCAGGGGCCAGCCGAAGCCGCCGCCGCCGGAGAGGTCGGGGGAACGCCACCGTGGGGGGCGTGGGTCGCTGTCGGTGACGGCGACCTCCAGGCCGCCGCCGGTATCGGTGAGTTCCACACGGCACACGGGATCGTCCGTGTGGCGGACGACGTTGGTCACCAGCTCGGAGACCACCAGCTCCACGGCGTCACACATCTCGGAGGCCCCGCTCAGGGCCGCTTTTCCGAGGAAGCCGCGGGCCACGCGCCGGGCGCGGACAGCGGCGTCGGGGCCGGTCGTCAGATCAGCACTGACGGTGGTGACGGCTTCGGTCAGCTCATGCGCAGCCGACATCGGTTCCTACCTCCCAACTCCGGTTCCGTCCGCCTCCGGGTGCGATGCGGAGGCGGGTTCCCCCGAGGTGCGGGGGAGCCACCGGGTGGCTTCCTCGGCTTCTTCCCGACGATCGGCGGGACATGTGTCCGGCTCCGGATTCCTGATGAGCTCGGCGTTGAACTGGGCTCCGAGCAGCAGGGCCAGATTGGACAGCCACAGCCACATCAGGAACACCACCATGCCCGCCAGCGGCCCGTAGAGCCGGTGGTACGTGGGGACGTGGGAGGCGTAGGCGCTGAAGCCCAGGGAGACGGCCAGCAGCAGGACGACGGCGAGCGCGCCGCCGGGGGCCATCCGGCGGACGGGGCGGGAGCGGGCCGGGCCGGAGCGGTAGAGGACCAGGATCAAGGTGATGGCCATGGCCACCAGCACCGGCCAGCGCAGGGCCGCCCAGGCGGTCAGGGGCGCGGCGCCCAGACCCCACACCTCGCCCAGCCGGCGGGCCAGACCGCCGGTGAGCATCAGGGTGGCGGTGCTGACCAGCAGCAGGACGATGACGGCCACGGCGGTGAGGAGGATGCGGGGAGCGGTGCGCCAGACCGGGCGGTGGGCGCTCTCCCGGTGCATCGCGTGCAGGGCGCGCCGGAAGACGGCCAGATAGCTGGAGCCGGACCACAGCCCGCCGAGGCCGCCGAGGACCACCAGCAGCCAGGCGGCGGACGGCTGGTGCGCGGTCTCGCGCAGCGCGGTGCGCAGCAGGTCACGGGATTCGGGCGGGGCGGCCTGGGTGAGGCGGTCGATGACGTCGGGGGTGGAGGTGGGCATCGACAGCCCCAGCACCGAGAGCATCATCAGCATCACCGGGAAGAGGGCCAGCACCGCGTAGTAGGTCAGAGCCGCCGCCCAGTCGGTGAGGTCCTCGTTCCAGGCCGTGACGGGGGTCCGGCGCAGCGCCGCCCACCTTCCGGCCCGGTCCCGGCCGCCCTCCCGGTGCGTGTGCGTGCTGTCGATGTCTGCCATGAGCCGTGTGCCCCCGTCCGTGCCGTGCGCAGCGCCGGCCGAACAGGAAGGCCCGCGCTGCCAGCCATCTGCCCCGGTGGGCGCGGGCCATGTCAGGCGGGGCGGCCCAGCTCCTTGCGGAACAGCTCCAGGACGTTTCCGCCGAGCACCTTGGCCACCGCCGCCTCCGGGAACCCCCGCCTCACCAGCGCCCCGGTGAGCAGCGGCAGTCCGCGCGGCCCCTCCAGACCGGGCACCAGCATCTCGGTGTAGTCGCGGTCCTCGCAGCACGGCGGCATGGTGTCGGCGGCGACCTCCTGGATGAAGTCCGGGCCGAGGCCCACATGGTCGAGGCCGATGAGATCGGCGATGTACGCGATGTGCCCGGCCACCCGGTCCACCGTACGGTCGGCCTGGTCGGCGGCGATGAACTCGCCGAGGACGTTGACGCACACCGTGCCGCCGGTCGCGGCGATCCCACGCAGCTGTGCGTCGGTGAGGTTGCGGTGGTGGTCCAGCAGCGCGCGTGCGGAGGAGTGGGTGGCCATGACCGGCCGGGTGGCCAGCTCCAGTACGTGGGCCACCCCGGAGGCGCCGAGGTGGGAGACGTCGAAGAGGATGCCCAGCCGTTCCATCTCGGCCAGGGCCTCCACCCCGGCCCCGGTGAGCCTGCTGCCGGTGGCGTCCTCACCACTGCCGTCGGCCAGGGCGGTGCGGCCCCAGTGGGCGAGGGAGGCGATCCGCACCCCGAGCCGGTGCAGCGTCGGGATCAGCTCCACGCTGGCGTCCAGTCCCGGCGCGCTCTCCAGGGCCAGCACCAGGGCGATCCGGCCGCTGCCGAGCGCGGCGTCGATGTCGTCGCCGTCCAGGCACAGCGCCACCTCGTCGGCGTTGCCCTCGGCCAGGGTGTGGGCGCACTCGATCATCCGCAGCGTCTCGCGCAGCGCCCCTTCGGGGCGGAACCGGTCGTCGATGAAGACCGGCAGCACCTGGAGGTCCACCCCGCCGTCGCGCAGCTGGGGCAGCCAGCGCTCGCGGAAGAAGCCGGCCCAGCGGCGGGCGGCCGGGCGGTCACGGCTATCAGCAGATCGTTGTGGGCGTCGGCGACGACGGCGCGGCGGTGGAGTTCCTGGGTCACGGTCACGGCGGTCATGGTGGCGCAGGGCGGGGCGGCGGTCCACGGGATTACCGCCCCGGACCACCGCCGTACGGTGCACACTGGGCGGCATGACCGGAACGACGGTGCGTGCCGGTGCGGTGCGGCTGCGCGAGGTGACACGCGAGGACCTGCCCGTCTTCTTCGACTACCACCGGGATCCCGAGGCGACCCGGATGGCGGCGTTCACCGCCGAGGACCCGGGTGACCGGGAGGCGTTCGACGCCCGGTGGGAGCGGATCCTCCAGGACGACGCCGTGCTCAAGCGGACGGTGCTGTACGGCGGGCGGGTCGCCGGGAACGTCATGGGCTTCGAGCAGTTCGGCGATCCGTCGGTCGGCTACTGGATCGGGCGGGAGCACTGGGGCCGGGGCGTGGCCACGCGGGCGCTGGCCGCGTTCCTGGAGCTGGTCCCGGACCGGCCGCTGTACGCGCGGGCGGCCAAGGACAACGCGGGGTCGCTGCGGGTGCTGGAGAAGTGCGGGTTCACCGTCTCCGGGGAGGAGCGGGGGTACGCCTCCGCGCGCGGTACGGAGATCGACGAACTGGTGCTGGTCCTGCGCTGACCACGGCCGCCCGGAGGGGTGAGAGGATCGGAGGGCGTCCAGCGGCGACGGGAGGCGGGGTGTCGGTCGAGATCACCTGGTGGGGCCATGCCACCGCGACCGTGCGGGATTCGGGCGTCCGCGTGCTCACCGACCCCCTCTTCGTACGGCGGCTGGCTCATCTGCGGCGCCGCCGGGGCCCCGTGCCGCCGCCGGACGCCGCGGTCGCGGACGTGGCGCTGGTCTCGCATCTGCACGCCGACCATCTGCACCTCGGGTCGCTCGCCCGGCTGCTGCCCGGTACCCGGCTGGTGGTCCCGCACGGCGCCGGGCGGGCGGTGCCGGGGCTGCGGCGGGTGGTCGCGGCGCGCGCGCTGCGGGTGACCGAGCTGCGGCCGGGCGAGGAGTGCGCGGTGGGCGCGGTCCGCGTCCGCGCGGTGCCCGCCGCCCACGACGGACGGCGGCTGCCGTACGGGCGCAGCCGGGTGCCCGCGCTGGGCTATGTGCTGCGCGGTGAGGCCACGACGTACTTCGCGGGCGACACCGGGCTGTTCGACCGGATGGCCGAGGCGGTGGGCCCGTGTGACGTGGCGCTGCTGCCGGTGGGCGGCTGGGGCCCGTATCTCGGCCACGGCCATCTGGACGCGCACCGCGCGGCCCAGGCGCTCGCCCGGCTGGGGGCGCGCAGCGCGGTCCCGGTGCACTACGGCACGTACTGGCCGATCGGCATGGACGCGGTCCGGCCGCATGAGTTCCACGCACCGGGCGACGACTTCGTACGCCACGCCGGACGGCTGGCACCCGGTGCGGCGGTGCACCGGCTGGAGCACGGCGAGTGCGTCCGGCTGGAGCCCGCCAGGTGACCGCGGTGTTCCACCAGGTGCTCGACGAGATGGGTGAGCTGGCACGGAGCGTGCCGCCGGAGTCCACCCAGCAGGCGGTGGGCTATCCCTCGCTGTTCCTGCTGGTGGTGTTCGGGGCGCTGGTGCCGGTCGTGCCGACGGGGGCGGTGGTGAGTTCGGCGGCGGTGGTGGCCGTCCACCAGAGCTCCCCGTTCTCGCTGCTGTTCGTCTTCCTGGTGGCGGCGCTCGCGGCCTTCCTCGGGGACATCTGTCTGTACTGGCTGGGGCGGCGCGGGGTGCGGTCGCGGGGCGGTTCCCGCTGGCTGGCCCGGATCCACGACAACGCGGCCCCGGAGCGGCTCGCCCAGGCGGAGACGAGGCTGGACCAGCACGGGGTGGCGGTGCTGGTGCTGTCCCGGCTGATCCCGGCGGGGCGGATACCGGTGATGCTGGCGTGTCTGCTGGCGGGCATGCCGGTGCGGAGGTTCGCGCGGGGCGCCGTGCCCGCGGCGCTGGCGTGGGCCGCGACGTACCAGTTGATCGGCATCCTGGGCGGATCGCTGTTCGAGAAGCCGTGGGAGGGGGTGGCGGCGGCGGTCCTGCTGACCGTGGTCGTCAGTGCCGCCCCCGCGCTCTGGCGCCGCGCCCGAAGCCGCCGTCACGCGGAACACGAACCGGCGGGCTGACCGCTCCGCGCCACGCGGCGTGACGACGCGCGCCCGGAGCGGCCTCGCGCACACCGCAGTGGGGCCCGGTCGCGGCGATGGCGCGCGGTCGTACTCGGCGCCGCCACGCGGGCGACACCACGCGCCGCACTGCCGCCACGGGGGGACACACGGTTCTCCGAACGGCCGCCCCGCAGTCTCCGGCGCGGCTGGATCCGGCCCGGGCACCGCGCACAGCGCGGATGGCCCGGCCGTGGTGGGGGTGCCGACAGCCGTCATCAGCGCACCCTCGCCGACGCACGAACCGGCGGGCCGGCCGCCCGCACCACGCCACGCCGCGCGGTGGCGCGGCGACGCGGGCCCGGACCGGGCCTCGCGCACACCGCGCAACGGCCCCGGCCACGCCGCACTGCCGCCACGGCGGTACGCACGTTCTCCGTACGGCCGCCCCGAAGTCTCCGGCACGGCTGGAACCGCCCGGGCGCCGCGCCCGCCCCCTGCGACGCGCACGGGACCACCCGTGCCACGCCGTCGGCGCCCCGCCGTGCGCGGGGGCGGCGGCGGGCCGCGACCGTCTCGGGGTACGCGGGGCCGCGAGATGGCGTGGGCGGGCGGGGCGGCGGGTTCGCGTCCCCATCTCCCCTGGCCCGTAACGCCGTTGGGATCCGGGCAGCGCCCCGCGGGCGGCGCGCCGGGGGCCGGTGGGGCGGGCGGTGGCCGCGCCACGCGGGCTGACCTGGCCTTCCCTCAGATGGCTCACAAATCTCGCGCCCTACGTGGCAGCGCTCCACGATCGTCCTTGCGGGCGGCGCATCCAAGGAGGGTCGCAGGCCCCCAAGGAGGAGTGGAACATGAGCACCCTGCCCAAGGCTCCACAGACCACCACGACACCGTCCATGACCACGCAGTCGGCGCTGACCGACTCCCGGCTGCGCGTGGTGCTGCTGCTGGATGTGCGCAGTGGTGCCGAGGAGCGCTTCCTGCGCGCGTACGACGAGCTGTGCCAGCAGGTGGCCTCCGTTCCCGGCCACCTGAGCGACCAGCTGTGCCAGTCGATCGAGGACCCCTCCAAGTGGCTGATCACCAGTGAGTGGGAGAGCGCCCCGCCGTTCCTCGCCTGGGTGGACAGCGCGGCCCACCGCGAGATGGTCAAGCCGATGCACGGCTGCGTCAAGGACACCCGGTCGCTGCGGTTCGGCATCCTGCGCGAGACCGACCACGGCACGGGCGGTGCGGCGACGGGCCGGGGACGGCTCCAGGCGGCTCCGCGGGTCGGCGACGGGGTGATCCGGCACGCCCTGACCTTCACCGTCAAGCCCGGCAGCGAGAAGGACGTCGCGGCGATCCTGGCGAACTACGCCTCGCCCGAGTCGCGGGTGGACGACACCACCCGGCTGTGCCGCACCTCGCTGTTCATGAGCGGCAATCGGGTGGTGCGTGCCGTCGAGGTCCAGGGCGACCTGATGGCGGCGCTGCGCCATGTGTCGCGGCAGCCGGAGATCCGCGCGGTCGAGGAGGCCATCAACCCGTATCTGGAGGAGACCCGCGACCTGGACGACCCGGAGTCGGCGCGGGAATTCTTCATGCGGGCGGCGCTGACGGCCGTGCACCACCTGTCGGTGAAGGGCACCGGACACACCTCCGCCGACATCCGGCGTCATGCCCTGCTCTACCCGGTCAAGGAGGGCAGCGGGATGGCGGTCGCCAGGCTGCTGGCCCGCCAGGACGAGCTGGCCATCGGCGGCGAGGGGAAGGCCGGACGCGACAGCGGCCGCGCGAAGGGCGGCCCGGCCCTGCTGACCAGCACGATCTACCACCACGTGGACACCGTCGTCCGCCTGGTGGATGTCGTCGGCCGGCTGGACCAGGACCCCGCGCTCTTCGCCGGTGTCGGCGGCAAGCGCGCCGCCGCCATGCTCAGCCGGCTGGTCGAGGTCGGCCCGGGCCGGGAGCTGTCGGACGAGGAGGGGCTGCGGCGTTTCCTGGCCGACTGCGCAATGGATCCGGTCACCGACCGCCGGGCGGCGGACTACTGAGGTCCCGCACGCCCCCGGCGCCCCCGCGTCCCCCCACGTCCCCACGTCCGGAAGGCAACCGATCATGACCTCGCACTCCCCCCGCATCGTCGACCTCGCCGACGTCGCGCACAACCGTCGGCGCGGCGGTGATCTGCGCGCCATGCTCACCCCGAGCACGGTCGGCGCCACGAGCGGTTTCATGGGCCTGGCCCTCATGCAGCCCGGTGAACGCATCGGTGAGCACTACCACCCGTACTCCGAGGAGTTCGTGTTCGTCGTGTGCGGCGATCTGGAGGTGGATCTGGACGGGACCACCCATGCGCTCCGGCCCGACCAGGGGCTGCTGATCCCCCGCGACATGCGCCACCGCTTCCGCAACGTGGGGCACACCGAGGCCCGGATGGTCTTCCACCTCGGCCCGCTGGCCCCGCGCCCCGAGCTCGGCCACGTGGACACGGAGGCCACCGAACCGGCAGAGGCCTCGTCGTGACGCGACGGGTGGCGGTCACCGGGCTCGGCGTGGTCGCACCGGGGGGCGTGGGCGTCCCGGCCTTCTGGGACATGCTCACCGCCGGGCGTACGGCGACGCGCGGGATCACGCTCTTCGACGCGGCGGGGTTCCGGTCGCGGATCGCCGCGGAGTGCGACTTCGATCCGGTGGCGGCCGGGCTGTCCCCGGAGCAGATCGAACGCTCCGACCGGTACGTACAGTTCGCGCTCGCGGCGTCGATGGAGGCCACCCGGGACGCGGGGCTGTCCCCGCAGCCGGAGAGCTGGCGCACGGCGGTGTCGCTGGGCACCGCGGTCGGCGGCACCACCCGGCTGGAACACGACTACGTCAAGGTCAGCAGCGGGGGCGAGCACTGGGACGTGGACCACCGCCGGGCCGGGCCGCATCTGCACCGGGCGTTCGCCCCCAGTGCGCTGGCCTCCGGCGTCGCGGAACTCATCGGCGCCCAGGGCCCGGTGCAGACCGTCTCCACGGGCTGCACCTCGGGTCTCGACGCCATCGGCTACGGCTTCCAGGCGATCGAGGAGAACCGGGCCGATGTGTGCATCGCGGGCGCGGCGGACTCGCCGATCTCCCCGATCACCGTGGCCTGCTTCGACGCCATCAAGGCCACCTCGGCCAACAACGAGGACCCGGAGCACGCCTCGCGGCCGTTCGACGCCCGCCGCGACGGCTTCGTCCTGGGCGAGGGCGCCGCCGTCCTGGTCCTGGAGGAGGTGGAGCACGCACGCGCCCGGGGGGCCCGGATCTACTGCGAGATAAAGGGGTTCGCCACCTACGGCAACGCCTATCACATGACCGGTCTGACACGGGAGGGCCTGGAGATGTCCGAGGCCATCGACCACGCGCTGGGACACGCGCGTATCGACAGTTCCGAGATCGACTACGTCAACGCACACGGCTCCGGCACCCAGCAGAACGACCGCCACGAGACCGCCGCGGTCAAGCGCTCGCTGGGCGAGCACGCGTACCGCACCCCGATGAGCTCGATCAAGTCCATGGTCGGACACTCCCTCGGCGCCATCGGGGCCATCGAGGTGGTGGCCTGCACCCTGGCCCTGGCCCACGGGGTGGTGCCGCCGACCGCGAACTACGACAAGCCGGACCCGGAGTGCGACCTCGACTACGTACCGCGGACCGCCCGTTCGCTGCCGCTGCGCCATGTGCTCTCGGTGGGCAGCGGGTTCGGCGGCTTCCAGTCGGCCGTGGTCCTCAGCCACAGGGGTGCGTCATGAGGGAACGGATGACCGGACACGGCCGTGGCGCGGTCATCACCGGCCTCGGCATCGTGGCGCCGAACGGTGTGGGCACCGACGCCTACTGGAAGGCCGTACGGGACGGCATGACCTTCCTGGACGAGCTCTCCCGGGAGGGCTGCGAACACTTCCCGCTGCGGGTCGCGGGCCAGGTCCACGGTTTCGACCCGGGCGCGGTGATCGAGGAGCGCTATCTCGTCCAGACCGACCGCTTCACCCACTTCGCGATGGCGGCGGCCGATCTGGCGGTGGAGGACGCCCTGCTGCCGGCCACGGAGATGTCGCCCTTCGCGGTGGGCGTGGTGACGGCGGCGGGGTCGGGCGGCGGTGAGTTCGGCCAGCGCGAGCTCCAGCAGCTGTGGGGCAAGGGCCCGCGGTATGTGGGCCCGTACCAGTCGATCGCCTGGTTCTACGCGGCCAGCACCGGCCAGATCTCCATCCGGGGCGGCTTCAAGGGGCCGTGCGGGGTGGTGGCCAACGACGAGGCGGGCGGTCTGGACGCGATCGCGCACGCCTGCCGGTCCATCCGGCGCGGCGCGGACGCCATGGTGGTGGGCGCCGCCGAGGCGCCGCTCGCCCCCTACTCGATCGTCTGCCAGCTCGGCTACGAGGAGATGAGCCTGGCCCGTGAACCGGGCCGTGCCTATCTGCCGTTCACCGAGGACGCCCGCGGGTTCGCCCCCGGGGAGGGCGGCGCGATGCTGGTGGTCGAGGAGGAGGGCGCGGCGCTGCGCCGCGGCGCACGGGTCCGCGGCCGGATCCTGGGCCATGCCGCGACGTTCACCGGACCGTCCCAGTGGGAGCGCTCCCGGGAAGGGCTCGCCCAGGCCATCCGGGTCGCCCTGGCGGACGCGGGCTGCGCGCCTGAGGAGATCGACGTGGTGTTCGCGGACGCCCTCGGCACCCCGGCGGCGGACCGCGCCGAGGCGCTCGCGCTCGCCGACGCGCTGGGCACCCACGGCCGGCGGGTCCCGGTGACCGCCCCCAAGACCGGCTTCGGCCGGGCGTACTGCGCGGCTCCGGCCCTGGACGTGGCGGCCGCGGTGCTCGCCATGGAGCACCGTGTGGTCCCGCCGACCCCGTACGTCACCGACGTATGCCATGACCTCGACCTCGTCACCGGTACCTCCCGTTCCGCGGAAGCGCGGACGGCGCTGGTGCTGAGCCGGGGGCTCATGGGCTGCAACGCGGCGCTCGTGCTCCGCGGCCCGGAAGGAGATATCTGATGCCCACTCAACTGTCCTACGGAGAACTGGCGACGCTCATGAAGAGCTGCGCCGGGCTCACCGTCGATCCCCAAGCGCTCGAAACCCGTCCGGACGCCACCTTCGAGGAGTTCGGACTGGACTCGCTCGGGCTGCTCGCCATCGTCGGCGAGCTGGAGAACCGCTACGGCACCCCGATCGAACCGGGCGCCGAGTCCTCCAAGACCCCCGGCGACTTCCTCGACGTCATCAACACCTCACTCACCACGGGAGCATGAGATGGCCGCCCACACCGACAACGAGATCGTGATCGCGGCTCCCCTGGACCTGGTCTGGGAGATGACCAACGACCTGGAGAACTGGCCGCAGCTGTTCAGCGAGTACGCCTCGGTGGAGGTGCTCCAGCGCAGCGGTGACACCACCACCTTCCGGCTGACCATGCACCCCGATGAGAACGGCAAGATCTGGAGCTGGGTCTCCGAGCGGGAGACGGCCCGCGATGTGCGGACCGTCTGGGCGCGCCGGGTCGAGACGGGCCCCTTCGCCTTCATGAACATCCGCTGGGAGTACGACGAGGAGCCCGAGGGCACCCGGATGCGCTGGACCCAGGACTTCGAGATGAAGCCCGACGCCCCGGTGGACGACGCCGGGATGACGGAGCACATCAACCGCAACTCCAAGATCCAGATGGAGCTGATCCGGGACAAGATCGAGCAGCGCGCCCGCGCGCGGGTGGGTGCGTGAGCCATGTACCGATCCCTGATCGTCGCCAGGATGAAGGAGGACGCGGCTCCGGACATAGCCTCGGTCTTCGAGGAGTCCGACCGCGGTGAACTGCCGGAGCTGATCGGCGTCAGCGGCCGCAGCCTGTTCCAGTTCGGCGATGTGTATCTGCACCTGATAGAGGCCGACCGGCCGCCGGGACCCGAGGTCGCGCGGCTGGCCGGCCATCCGGAGTTCCGCGACATCAGCGACCGGCTCGCCGCGTACGTCCAGGCGTACGACCCCGCGACCTGGCGGGAGCCGAAGGACGCGATGGCCCGCGAGTTCTACCGCTGGGAACGGGACCGGAGCCGCCCGTCCGCGAGCTGAAGGGAGCGTCACGTGGTCGCCGACCGGGTGCGCTGCGCGGGCTGTGCCGGGCTCGCCCACGGCAAGCGGTTCACCCGGTGCGCGCATGTCTGCCCGGACCGCGGCCGGCACGGCCCCCTCACCGCGCGGCAGCGGCGGGACCAGTTGCTGGATCCGGGCACCGCGGAACCACTGGAAGCGGTGCGGACGGCCTCCGGCCCGGAGGAGGCGGTGGTCCGTGTCCGGGGCCGGATCGGGAACCGGCCGGTGGTGGTGGCGATGGACTTCCGCTTCCTGGACCGCGCAGGCGCCGGCCGCGCTCGACGCGGCGGGTGTGCTCACCGTCTCGCTGGTGACCGACCCGGCGTACGGGGGTGTGGCGGCGTCGTCCGCCACGCTCAGCGACGCGATCATGGCCGAGCCCGGCGTCCCGCCGTTCGTCGCTGTGGGCGACCTCGTCACTCCGGGGCAGCCGGTGGGCGGCGGCTGCTCGCGGTGGAGCCGCTGTCCGGCCCCGGACCGGGGTGAGGACGGTGTTCTCCACCGTCCTCGTCGCCAACCGCGACGAGATCGCGATCCCGGTGGTGCGCGCCTGCCGTGAACCGGGCATGCGCACCGGCGCCCGGGCCATTCACCCGGGGTACGGACTCCTCTCCGAGGAACCGGACTTCGCGGAGGTCTGCGAGGTCAGCGGCATCACCTTCATCGGTCCCCCGGCCGCGGTGATGCAGCAGGCCGGGCTGCCGGGGAGCACCGGTGCGGTGGCGACCCCGGCGGAGGTCCGGGAGGTCGCCGAGCGGATCGGCTGTCCGCTGATCCCCAAGGCGGTGGCGGGCGGCGGTGGCCGGGGGATGGCGCTGGTGCGCCAACCCGACGGCCTGGTACGGGCCTTCAACGAGACTCGCGCGCACGCGCGCGCGGTGTGCGCGGCAGCGGTGGGCCATGTCGGCGCGGGCACCTTCGAGTTCGTGCTCTCGCCCGGCCATGAGTTCCATCTGATGGAAATCAACTGCCGCCTCCAGGTGGAACATCCGGTGACCGAGATGGACACCGGTATCGATATCCTCCGGGAACAGATCCTCATCGCCGCCGGGCAGCCGCTCTCCCTCCGACAGGAGGCGGAACGGGAATTCATTCCGGCCCCGGGCTCCTCACGGAATTCACACCGCCCTGCGGCCCTTTCGTGCGGGTGGACACCCATGGACCGGGCCCTGGGTGAGTTCCGGGTCACCGGCGAGGGGGTGCGGACCGCCCTCGGCTTTCTGCGGCGCACGCTCGCGCACCCGGATTTCCATTAGCCACCCACACCACTGGGCTTATCGGAATGATGTCGGCCGAGAAGGTGACGCAGCATCAGTCCATTCGCGCGGCGAAAGAGTGATCATTGCGCTTATCTCCACTCGGAGGGTCTAACGCCGACCAGATTGTAGGCCGCGTCAGGTGGCAGCGGGGCCCCTCTTCGCTGACGGTGGATAAGACGCCTACGCGATCCCTTTGTCTGGCAAATAGTCAGTCATCGTGCAGGCGCCGGAAGGAATGACTCATGCGATCTACTCGCGCACTCTTCACCGGGGCGGCGATTGCCGCCACCCTGACCCTGGGCGCCCCCGCCGCCGCGTTCGCCGCCGACGTCTCGGACCCGGGCCACGGTGGGTACTCGAGCAGCCAGGAGTCCTCCGAGGACGAAGGCGGCCGGGGAGGCGACTCCTGGAAGGACCGTAAGCACCACGAGGAGGAGGGCAAGGAGGAGGGCAAGGACGAGGGCGGCTGGTCCGGCAAGGAAGGCAAGGACGAGGGCGGCTGGTCCGAGAAGGAGGGCAAGGACGAGGGCGGCTGGTCCGGCAAGAAGCACGACTGGCAGGGCGGCGACTGGAAGCACGAGAAGCCGAAGGGCGGCGTCCACACCGGCGGTGGCGGTATGGCCTCCACGGGCGGCGGCATGGCCGCGGGCTCCGTTCTGCTCCTCGGTGGCCTCGGCGCCGGCGCCTACGCCCTGCGTCGCCGCAAGCCGGCGGGCACCGCTATCTGAGCCTGACTCTTCCGTATTCCGTGCTGCCGTGGCACCTCCGCCCTGCGGTGGTGCCACGGCAGCGCTACGGGGGCTGCGAGAAAGGCACACACCTCCATGAGCAAGCAGGGCAAGCAGGGCGGCGCCGACGGCAACACCCGCGTGCTCCGGTGGGCCGCGGCCTCGGCCCTCATCGGTGTCTTCCTGATCTACAACTCCGTCGACGCGGCCTCCCAGAACACTCCGTCGGCCACACCCACGACCGCCGCCACGGCGAGCCGGCCCGAGACGCTTCCGGACACGGCGCCACCGCGGCTGCCACGGCGGGACTCCGCCGGGGGGACGACGACCGCCCCGCAGTCCCGTCCCGGCCCCGCGCTCCCCCGCTCCCCCGCGACCCATCTGGACATCCCGTCGATCGGGGTGAGCGCGCCGTTCACCGAGCTGTCGCTGGACGCCAACGGCACCCTGATCCCCCCGCCCGACACCGACAACAACCTGGTCGGCTGGTACAAGGACGGCCCCTCCCCCGGGGAGCGCGGCAACTCCATCGTGGCGGGACACGTGGACACCAAGATCGGTCCGGCCGTCTTCTACACGCTCAGCTCCCTCAAGGTGGGCGCCAAGGTGAACATCACCCGGGCCGACGGCATCGTCGCCACCTTCTCCGTGGACAAGATCAAGACGTTCAAGAAGAACGCCTTCCCGGACAAGAAGGTCTACGGGGACACCCCCAACGCCCAGCTGCGCCTGATCACCTGTGGTGGCGCCTACGACCACAACGTCAAGGACTACACCGCGAACGTGGTGGCGTTCGGCCACCTCACCACCTACCAGTGGTCCTGAGCCCCTCCGGATCCCCCGTCGCACCAGGGGGGGCGGGGGGGGGGGGGGGGGGGGGGGAGGGAGAGGGGGGGGGGGGGGGGGGGGGGGGGGGGGGGGGGGGGGGGGGGGGGGGGGCGTACGCGTAAGGGGGCAGGAAGAACGGTGAGGGGGGGGGGGGGGGGGGGTTCCTCCCCCCCCCCCCCCCCCCCCCCCCCCGCGTCCGCGGACCGCTTTTCGTCCGCTACAGATACAGCCCCGTGGAGTCCTCCGCGCCCTCCAGCCGCTCGGCGGCCACCGCGTGCAGATCGCGCTCCCGCATCAGCACGTAGGCGACCCCGCGGACCTCGACCTCGGCCCGGTCCTCCGGGTCGTAGAGCACCCGGTCGCCCGGCTCCACGGTCCGTACGCTCTGCCCGACCGCGACCACCCCGGCCCAGGCCAGCCGCTTGCCGACCGCCGCGGTCGCGGGGATGACGATGCCGCCGGTGGACCGGCGCTCGCCCTCCGGGATGTCGGTACGGACCAGCACGCGGTCGTGCAGCATCCGGATGGGCAGCTTGTCATGGGACGTGTTCGTACTCACGACATGACCGTACCTGGCCGCGGGGCACGCCGAAGCCCCAGGGCGGGCCCGGTCCGCACCGGAACCGGGGCGGATCAGCCCCGGCGGCGCCGCGAGGACATGGTCAGCAGCCCGACCAGCCCCACCACGACCAGCGCGACCGGCACGATCCGCTCCATCCGGGGCGCACCGTCCTCGCCGACCAGCTGGCCGCGCACATTCGTGACCATGCGGTTCGCCGAGACGTACGCCCGCCCGGCGGTCCGGTCCACAGCCGAGGCCGCCTTCGCCTTCGCGTCCCCGACGATCGTCTTCGGGTGCAGCCGCACCCCGATCTCGTCGAGCGTCACGGCGAGCTCCTGCCGCCTGCGGACGATGTCCGCCTCGATCTGCGCAGGGGTCCTGGCATCCGACACCGCGCTGCCTCCGTCAGTCTCGATGATTCCGTGATGGACAGTCTGTCAGCTCGCCCCCGGCACCGCCCCATGGCACCCCCGGTCACAAAGCTGGCTAATGTCGGTATGTACCCGATGCCACGAGGAGCACCCGAACCATGAGCGAGCGTCTTCAGCCCGGCGACACCGCCCCCGCCTTCACCCTCCCCGACGCGGACGGCAAGGAGGTCTCGCTCGCCGACCACGCCGGCCGCAAGGTCATCGTCTACTTCTACCCGGCCGCCCTCACCCCCGGCTGCACCAAGCAGGCGTGCGACTTCACCGACAACCTCGCCTTCCTCTCCGGCCACGGCTACGACGTCATCGGCATCTCCCCCGACTCCCCGGAGAAGCTGGCGAAGTTCCGCGAGAAGGAGAACCTCAAGGTCACCCTGCTCGGCGACCCCTCCAAGCAGACCCTCGAGTCCTACGGCGCCTACGGCGAGAAGAAGCTCTACGGCAAGGTCGTCACCGGCGTCATCCGCTCCACCGTGATCGTCGACGAGCACGGCAAGGTCGAACGCGCCCTCTACAACGTCAGGGCCACCGGCCACGTAGCCAAGATCATCAAGGACCTGGGGCTCTGACCCCCCTTCCCGGGAAGGCCCCGCACCCCGTGGTGAGGGGCCTTTGCCGTGCCGCGCGTGACCTCCCGGCGCACTACTCGTTCATCAGTGCGATGGTGCGACAGATGGCCGCACGGAGGGGGAGCCAATGTCCGACAGGTATTCGGTCGAGTCACTGACGGAAGCCGTCGCCCTTTCGTCGACGTGGGCTGACCTCATGCGCACGCTGGAAGGCAAGGTCAGTGGTGGGAGGCGGCGATCACTGCAGCGGCTCGTAGCGTCGTACGACATCGACATCAGTCACTTCAAGCAGCGAAGCCCTTGGAGCAGGTACTCCAACGCCGCCATCGCCGAGGCTGTGGCGACGTCGACCACGCTGCGCGAGGTTGTCGACAAGCTCGGCGCACCCCCCGCGCAAGGGACTCTGTCCCATATCCGACGACGTATCGCCGCGGCCGATATCGATGTCAGCCACATCCCCGGCCTCAACCGGGCCCGGGTCGACCTTCCCTTCACCCGGCACCAGCTGGTGGAGGCCGCCGCAGCGGGGACGAGCATCCGGTCCGTGGCACACCTCCTGGGAGTGCCCGACGACGGCAGGACCCGAGCCGCACTCGGCCGCATGCTGCGGAACCGTTCGGTGGACACATCACATTTCTCGCACGCCCGCGTGACCATCCCCGAAGCGTCACTGCGAACGGCCGTCGCGGCCAGCACGAGCTACGCAGATGTCATGCGCGCTCTCAATCTCCCGGTCAACGACGCCAGTCACCGTCGCGTAGGCCCACGGCCAAAGAGGTGCTCCGGGTTCTCCCGCAGGGTTCTCCTCGGATCAACCACTCACGGCTACGCGCCGCTCTCGATGACATCGGGCGCCCGTACATGTGCGCCCACTGCAGTAACCAGGGGGATTGGCAGGGGGGCGATGACACTGCAGATCGATCATGTCAATGGCGATTGGCTCGACAACCGCCCCGGAAACCTGCGGTACCTGTGCCCGAACTGTCACGCGATCACAGACACCTGGTGCCGGAACCGAAGAAAGGCCCAGGAGCGTGAAGCCGGCGCCGCAGCGGGGACAGACGCACGGATGCTCTCACCGCTGCCAGCCCGGTAGCATGACCTGCGAATGCGGCCGTGGCGTAATTGGCAGCCGCGCGGCGTTTAGGTCGCCGTGGGAGAAATCCCGTGTGGGTTCGAGTCCCACCGGCCGCACGAACGGACAGCACAGGCCCGGCCCGCTCATCGCGGGCCGGGCCTGTGGCGTTCCGGCGGGCGGGGTCAGCCCAGCAGTTCGCGGACCACCGGGGTGATGGCGCGGAAGGCCTTGCCGCGGTGGCTGATGGTGTTCTTCTCCTCGGGGGTCAGCTCGGCGCAGGTGCGGGTTTCGCCGTGGGGCTGGAGGATCGGGTCGTAGCCGAAACCGCCGCCGCCGGTGGGCTCGTGACGGAGCGTTCCGCTGAGGCGGCCGGTGACGACGCGTTCGGTGCCGTCGGGGAGGGCGAGGGCGGCGGCGCACGCGAAGTGCGCGCCGCGGTGCTCGTCCGGGACGTCGGCCACCTGGGCGAGCAGGAGCTCCAGGTTGGCGCGGTCGTCACCGTGGCGGCCGGACCAGCGGGCCGAGAAGATCCCCGGGGCGCCGCCGAGGACGTCCACGCACAGGCCGGAGTCATCGGCGATGGCGGGGTGTCCGGTGGCCTGGGCCAGGGCGTGCGCCTTGAGGAGGGCGTTCTCCGCGAAGGTCACGCCGGTCTCCTTGACATCCGGGACCTCCGGATAGGAGTCGGCGCCCACGAGTTCCACATCGAGCCCGGATTCACCGAGGATCGAACGGAGTTCGGTGATCTTGTAGGCGTTGCGGGTGGCCAGGATCAGACGGCGGGGGTGCGGGGGTTGTCCCTCAGAGCGTTCCATAGCTCTCGATTATCGAGGGGCGATCAGGGGCTGCATTCCTTGGTCAGCTCGCTCGCGGCTTCGTTCACCGCGGTCAGGTCGGGGGTGTTGCCCTTGTCGAGCGACTTCTTGACGTTGTGCACGGCCGTCTGGAGGTTGTTGACGGCCTTCTTGACGTCCTCGTTGTCGGTGCGGTCGTCCAGCTTGTCGATGTCCTTGTCGAGGCTGTCGACCGCCTGGTTGGCCTCGGTGGGGTCGGCCGCCACACCGCTCACGGCCTTCTGGAGCTTGTCGACGTCGTGGGATATGTCGACCGCGAGCTGTGCGCAGTCGAAGGCCTTCTCCACGGCGCTGCACCCCACGGCCAGGGGGACGGTGAGGGCGACGGCGGCGAGAGCGAGGGTGGTGGTACGGCGATGGGGACGGCGCGCGGCCATGGAACGGTTCCTCCCGTGAAGCGGTCCCGGGGCGCATGGGCGCGGACCCCGGGACCGTGGATCGGTCTGTGTGCTACCTGACTACACGCCGGGGGGCTGGGTGGGAGTTGCCCGGTCGATTACTCAATCTCCCGCGTTTCCCTAGTCCCGCCCCCGCGGGGGCTCAGCCCTCGTCGGAGAGCGCCGCGCGCTGCATCCCGGCCAGCGAGCCGCAGCCCGCGACGGCGAGGTCGAGCAGGGCGTTGAGCTCCTCACGGGCGAACGGCTCACCCTCGGCGGTGCCCTGCACCTCGACGAAGCGGCCGTCACCGGTGCAGACGACGTTCATGTCGGTCTCGGCGCGGACGTCCTCCTCGTAGCAGAGGTCCAGCATGGGAACGCCGTCGATGATGCCGACGCTCACCGCGGCGACGGTGCCGGTGAGCGGCTGCCGGGACGCCTTGATCAGCTTCTTGCCGCGGGCCCACTCGACGGCGTCGGCGAGGGCCACATAGGCGCCGGTGATGGCGGCGGTGCGGGTACCGCCGTCGGCCTGGAGGACATCGCAGTCCAGCACGACGGTGTTCTCGCCGAGCGCCTTGTAGTCGATCACGGCGCGCAGCGAGCGGCCGATGAGGCGGGAGATCTCATGGGTGCGGCCGCCGATCTTGCCGCGGACCGATTCGCGGTCGCCGCGGGTGTTGGTGGCGCGCGGCAGCATCGCGTACTCGGCGGTGACCCAGCCCTCGCCGCTGCCCTTGCGCCAGCGCGGCACGCCTTCGGTGACGCTCGCGGTGCACAGCACTCGGGTGTCGCCGAAGGAGACGAGGACGGAGCCCTCGGCGTGCTTGCTCCATCCGCGTTCGATGGTGACGGGACGGAGCTGATCGGGGGTGCGGCCGTCGATACGAGACATGGGATGAGCCTATCGGGAACGCGAAGGGCCCCGGTCCGGTCGGAACGGGGCCCTCACAGGACGGAGCCGTGACTCACGGGGTGGTCACATCATGTCCTCGATATCGGCGGCGACGGGGTCGGCGTCGGTGCCGATGACGACCTGGATCGCGGTGCCCATCTTCACCACGCCGTGTGCGCCCGCGGCCTTCAGGACGGCCTCGTCGACGAGGGAGGGGTCCTTGACCTCGGTGCGCAGGCGCGTGATGCAGCCCTCGACCTCGATGATGTTGTCGAGTCCGCCGAGCCCCGCGACGATCTTCTCAGCCTTGCTGGCCATGTCCACTCCTGTTGTCTCGGCCCTTCGGGATTCCGGGATACCGGCGAGCGGTTCATCCACGTTAACCACGCCGGCCCACCTTCGCAGGGCCATGATGGTCGCCCTCCCAAGTGGTCTACACCATTATGCGGGTTGATGCCGGGGATGGCACCCTGACCCCCTGGACATCGGTGGTTCAGACCACAGGGAACAATGGATTCCTTTATCGGATCCTCACGTGCTACAACAGGTCTACACCACTTGTGGTGTAGACCATACTGCGGGCCGCCCCCTTTACCGAGAGCCCGCCTCACCAGGAGGAATCCGATGAGTACGGCCACCGCCTCGGCTGCGCCCGCCCAGAAGCGGGGTGCCGGTCTGATCAAGGGTATGCAGAAGATCGGCCGCAGCCTCCAGCTGCCCGTCGCCGCACTGCCCGCCGCGGGCATCCTGAGCCGTCTCGGCCAGGACGATGTGTTCGGCAAGGACGGCCTCGGCTGGAACAAGCTGGCGGAGATCTTCGCCCACGCGGGCGGCGCGCTCTTCGAGAACCTGGCCCTGCTCTTCTGCCTCGGCGTGGCCATCGGCTTCGCGAAGAAGTCGGACGGCACCACCGCCCTGGCCGCCCTCGTCGGCTTCCTCGTCTACAAGAACGTGCTGACCGGCTTCGTCAGCGACGTCACCGGCAAGCCGGAGGATCCGGGCGTGCTCGGCGGCATCGTGGTCGGCATCACCGCCGCGGTGCTGTGGGAGAAGTACCACCGCACCCGGCTCCCGGACTGGCTGGGCTTCTTCAGCGGCCGCCGCTTCATCCCCATCCTGATGTCCTTCGCGGGGCTGCTCTACGGTGTGGCCTTCGGCTACCTCTGGTCGCCGATCGGAGATGGCCTCAACAACTTCTCCGAGTGGCTCTCGGACAACGGCGCCGCGGGTTCCGGGATCTTCGGTGTGGTCAACCGGCTGCTGATACCCGTCGGCATGCACATGCTGCTGAACACCTACGCCTGGTTCCAGTTCGGTGACTTCACCTCGGCGGGCCACACCTGGCACGGCGACAGCGCGCGCTACTTCCATGACGACCCGTCGGCCGGAATGTTCATGACCGGCTTCTTCCCGATCATGATGTTCGCCCTGCCCGCCGCCGGTCTGGCCATCGCCCACTGCGCCCGCCCCGAGCGCCGCAAGGCCGTGATGGGCATGATGCTCTCGGTCTCGCTGACCGCCTTCGTGACCGGTGTCACCGAGCCGATCGAGTTCTCGTTCATGTTCATCGCGCCGGTGCTCTACGGCATCCACGCGGTGCTGACCGGTGTCTCCATGGCACTGACCTGGGCGCTGGGCATCCGCAGCGGCTTCACCTTCTCCGGCGGCCTCTTCGACTACCTGCTGGGGTGGTCGCACAGCGAGAAGGCCTGGATGATCATCCCGATCGGACTGGCCTTCGCCGTCCTCTACTACGTGGTGTTCCGCTTCGTGATCACGAAGTTCAACCTCCCGACCCCGGGCCGGGAACCGGACGACACGGTGGACGACGCCGCGGCGACCGCCGAGAGCGGCAAGAAGGGCTGACGCCCCACCAGGCACCCCGCGAACTCCCCTCGCCCCGCCCCGGGAACCGTCCCGGTGCGGGGCGAGTCGTGTCCGCGGCCCCACCGGGGCCGCTACCCACCGCCCGTGGGCAGGGAGAGCCCGGCGTAGACCTGGTTGAGGACGGTCGGCAGCAGGGCGGTGGCGGTGGCCCGGCCACCGGGCGACACGGTCAGACTCGTCCAGATCACGAGGGTGACCCGGTTGTCCGGGTCATAGCCGATGAAGGAGTTGTACCCGGGGAGTTCGCCGCCGTGGTAGTACATCGCGGCGTCGGGGCCGAAGCGCTGGTGGGCGATGCCGTACCCGTACTCCTGTCCGTCGCGCGCGCCCGGGTCCTCGGCCCGCGGGCTGTGGAGCCACTGCCGCTGGAGCGCGTGGCCGAGCACCTTCCCCGTCACCAGCGCCCGGATCCAGGTGGACAGGTCGTCCGCGGTGGAGATGACGCCTCCGGCGGCGGTGGCGTAGGAGGGGTTCTGGTGGGTGTAGTCCACCGGGCGGAGCTTCCCGGACCTCGCCGCCGCCCGTACGTCGGCCGGATAGGGCCGGTCGACCAGCGCGTAGGCCGTACCGCCGTACATGTAGCCGTGTGCGGAGGGGGCGGGGAGGGACCGGTCCTCGATACCCGGCAGCGAGGTCCCGGTCAGACCGAGCGGGGTGAACAGCCGGTCCTGGAACTGCCGGGCCAGCGGGCGCCCGCCCGCCTTCTCGGCGACGAGCCCCAGCAGTACGTAGTTGGTGTTGCTGTACGCGTAGGACGTACCGGGCGCGAACTCCGGCGGGTGGCGGAACGCGATGTCCAGCATGGCCCGCGGCGTCCTCGCCCTGCCGGGGTCGGCGTCCAGGGACGCCGCGAGTTCGGGTGCGTCGGTGTAGTTGTAGAGGCCGCTGCGCATCATCAGCAGCTGTTCGAGGGTGATGCGTTCGCCGCCCGGCACCCCGGGGACGTAGTCGGACACCGGATCGCTCAGCCGGAGCCTGCCGTCCTGGGCGAGGAGGCCGATCAGCGCCGCGGTCATGGTCTTGGTGTTGGAGGCGATCCGGAAGTGGTCACGTGTGGTGGGCGGTTCCGCCGCGCCCCGCTCGGCCGTGCCGACGGCCGCCCGGAAGTTCCCCTGGGGGGTGCGGAGTTGGACCACCGCGCCGGGCACCATCAGCTTCTTGGCCGCACGCTCCACGGCGGTCCGGAACCGGACCGGGTCGATCGGCTTGAGCGCCGGCGAGGTGGGGCCGGAGGCGGTGTCCGCCGTCACCGCGGGCGGAGACGCGGGGCCGGAGAGGGCCGTGAAGGCCGGGGCTGCGGCACAGCCCCCGATCAGCAGAGCCCCGCACGACACCAGGGCGGCCCTGCGTGGTGCGGTTCCGGCTCGGAAGCGGCTCATGACGGAAGGCGATACGAATGGATCAGAGATGCCAGCTTCAGACTGAGATGTCTGTTTTTACCATTCGGCGCCACAACGGCGCCGAATGGACCTCGGAGCCGACCGGTCTCGGAACCGGCTAGACCTCGTAGACCGCGCCCGCCTTCGCCAGCTCCACCGGGCCCCCGAAGACCGCCTGTGCGTCCCGCTGGTTGATCTGCGGATCCGTCCACGGCGGGATATGGGTCAGCACCAGCGAGGCCGCCTCCGCGCGCCGGGCGTGCTCGCCCGCCTGGCGCCCGTTGAGGTGCAGCCCCGGGATGTCCTCCTTGCCGTGTGTGAAGGCCGCCTCGCACAGGAAGAGGTCCGCGTCCCGGGCCAGCTCCACCAGGGCCTCACAGGGACCGGTGTCGCCCGAGTAGACCAGCGTGCGCCCGCCGTGCTCGATCCGGAAGCCGAACGCCTCCACCGGGTGGCAGACCCGTTCGGTGCGCACCGTGAACGGGCCGACCTCGAAGCTGCCCGGCGCCAGGGTGCGGAAGTCGAAGACCTCCCGCATCGCCTTCTCGTCGGGCACGTCGTCATACGCCTGCACCAGCCGCCGCTCGGTGTCCTCCGGTCCGTACACGGGGATCGCCTCGGCGCGTCCGCCGTCGTGGCGGTAGTAGCGCGCCACGAAGTATCCGCACATGTCGATGCAGTGATCGGGGTGCAGATGGGAGAGGAGCACGGCGTCGAGGTCGTAGAGACCGCAGTGGCGCTGCAACTCGCCGAGGGCGCCATTGCCCATGTCGAGGAGCAGCCGGAAGCCGTCGGCCTCTACGAGGTAGCTCGAACAGGCCGATTCCGCGGACGGGAACGACCCTGAGCATCCGACGACGGTGAGCTTCATGGAGCAGGAACCTCCTTGAGGGGTCCCCATGCCGAGGGCCATGGGCGGGTGCGGGGGGTCATGCGGTGCCCACGAGCGTAAGGCGCTAAAGCCCAGGTAGCTCCTCCATGGGCCCGCGTTGTGGGCGGAATCACCAGGACGGAGCCGAAGGGACCCGGCTTCCGCCGCCCCCGCGGCCCCTCCGCGGTCCGCCAGGGCCCGCGCGCGGCCCTCCCGCGGTCCGCTACGCCCAGAGCTGACCGTGCAGCGTCTCGATCGCCTCCTCGGTGGTGGCCGCCGTGTAGACGCCGGTGGACAGGTACTTCCAGCCGCCGTCGGCGACCACGAAGACCACGTCGGCGCTCTCGCCCGCCCGCGCCGCCTTGCGGGCCACCCCGAGGGCGGCGTGCAGCGCGGCGCCGGTGGACACGCCCGCGAAGATGCCCTCCTCGGCGAGGAGTTCACGGGTGCGGGAGACCGCGTCCTCGGAGCCCACGGAGAAGCGGGTGGTGAGGACGGACTCGTCGTACAGCTCGGGGACGAACCCCTCGTCCAGGTTGCGCAGGCCGTAGACGACGTCGTCGTAGCGCGGCTCGGCGGCCACGATCTGGATGTCCGGCTTGTTCTCGCGCAGGAAGCGGCCGACGCCCATCAGGGTGCCGGTGGTGCCGAGTCCGGCCACGAAGTGGGTGATCGAGGGCAGGTCGGCCAGGATCTCCGGACCCGTGGTGGCGTAGTGGGCGCCCGCGTTGTCCGGGTTCCCGTACTGGTAGAGCATCACCCAGTCGGGGTGCTCGGCTGAGAGCTCCTTGGCCACCCGGACGGCCGTGTTGGAGCCTCCCGCGGCGGGCGAGGAGATGATCTCCGCGCCCCACATGGCGAGCAGCTGGCGCCGCTCCTCACTGGTGTTCTCCGGCATCACGCACACGATGCGGTAGCCCTTGAGCTTGGCCGCCATGGCGAGCGAGATACCGGTGTTGCCGGAGGTGGGCTCCAGGATGGTGCAGCCCGGGGTCAACCGGCCGTCCTTCTCGGCCTGTTCGATCATGTGGAGCGCGGGGCGGTCCTTGATCGAGCCGGTCGGGTTGCGGTCCTCCAGCTTCGCCCAGATCCGCACGTCGGAGGAGGGCGAGAGCCGCGGCAGGCGGACGAGCGGCGTGTTGCCGACCGCGGCGAGGGGACTGTCGTACCGCATCAGCGCATCCCACCGGCGACCGCCGGGAGGATCGTCACGCTGTCGCCGTCCGAGAGCTTGGTGGAGATGCCGTCCAGGAACCGGACATCCTCGTCGTTCAGGTAGACGTTGACGAAGCGGCGCAGCTCGCCGCCGTCGACCAGGCGCTCCTGGATGCCGCCGTGCCGGGACTCGAGGTCGGCGAAGAGCTCGGCGAGCGTGGTCCCGCTGCCCTCGACCGCCTTCTGGCCGTCGGTGTAGGTGCGGAGGATGGTCGGGATGCGGACCTCGATGGCCATGTCAGGGGCTCCTGTCGGAGGGCTGGGTGGAAGGCGGGTCCCGGAGGGGCTCCGGGCGGGCGTGAGGGGTGCGCACGACGGCGCCGGGCAGGGCTGGCTGTACGGGTGCCGCGGGGTCAGGCGGCCACGGCGCGGTGCGGACAGATCGCGCTGGCGAGCCTGCACAGGTCGACGTGGAGCCGCGCCACGAGCAGCATGCCCGGCGTCTTGTCGCTCACATCATCGAAAACCATGGACTCATCGTATCGATTCCCGCTCGGACCCCAGGAAGGGCGTCCCGGGATACGGACGGGTAGGTATCGGCATCCGGGATCGTTGGGCCGCGGGTCCGGGCTCAGTACGCCTCGACGATCTCCACCTGCTCCTCGGTGACCTCACCGTCCACGATCCGGAAGGAACGGAACTGGAACTCGCCCGCGCCGTCCGCGTCGGCGGTGGAGACCAGCACGTAGTGGGCGCCGGGCTCATTGGCGTAGGAGATGTCGGTGCGCGAGGGGTACGCCTCGGTGGCGGTGTGCGAGTGGTAGATGACGACGGGCTCCTCGTCCCGGTCGTCCATCTCGCGGTAGAGCTTGAGCAGATCGCCGGAGTCGAACTCGTAGAAGGTGGGCGAGCGGGCCGCGTTCAGCATGGGGATGAACCGCTCGGGGCGGCCGCTCCCGGCCGGGCCCGCGATCACGCCGCACGCCTCGTCGGGGTGGTCGGCGCGGGCGTGCGCGACGATCTGGTCACGGAGGGCCTGGGTGATGGTCAGCATGGCCACAGAATAGGAAAGCGGACCGCAGGACACGAGAACGGGCCCCGGACGGCGGTCCGGGGCCCGTTTCGCGGCCGGTGCCCGGGAGGGGCACCGCCGTGTGCTTACTTGCGGGCGAACTCCTTCTCGCCCTCGGCGCCCTGCTCGACCCGGGGAAGGGCGGAGACACGGCCGAGGCGCTTGAGCACCATCCAGCCGATCACCAGGCAGACCGCCCAGCCGGCACCGACGTACAGCGAGACGCGGGCGTCCTTGTCGTACGCGATCATGCCGGTCACCATGATCAGGAAGATCAGCGCCACCCAGCTGAAGGCGGAACCGCCCGGGGCCGGGAAGGACGAGGCCGGGAGACGGCCCTGGGTGACCGCGCGGCGGTACTTGATGTGGCTGACGAGGATCATCATCCACGCCCAGATACCGGCGGCGGTGGCGACCGAGGTGACGTAGGTGAACGCCTTCTCCGGGACGACGTAGTTGAGGACCACGCCGATGCCCATCAGGGCGACGGAGACGGTGATGCCCACGGCCGGGGTCTTGCGGGAGTTGAGCTTGCCGAAGGCCCCGGGGGCCTCGCTGTTGGAGGCGAGGTCACGCAGCATCCGGCCGGTGGAGTACATACCGGAGTTACAGGAGGACAGGGCCGCGGTGAGGACGACGAAGTTGACGATGCCCGCCGCGAAGGGGATGCCGATCTTCGAGAAGGCGTGCACGAAGGGGCTCTCACCCGCGGAGAACTCGGTCCACTTCACGACCGCCAGCAGGACCACCAGCGCACCGACGTAGAAGATCAGGATGCGCCACGGCAGCGTGTTGATCGCCTTGGGCAGGGTCTTCTCCGGGTCCTCGGACTCACCGGCGGTGACGCCGACGAGCTCGACGGCCAGGTAGGCGAACATGACGCCCTGGAGGGTCATCAGGCTGTCGCCGATGCCGTTCGGGAAGACGCCGTGGTGGGACCAGAGGTTCGAGGCGGCGGCGGTGTCACCGGCGTCGGAGAAGCCCAGGGTGAGCACACCGAGGCCGATGACGATCATGCCGATGATCGCGGTGACCTTGATCATCGAGAACCAGAACTCGACCTCACCGAAGATCTTGACCGAGATCAGGTTGACCCCGAAGAGCACCACCAGGAAGACCAGGGCGCTGACCCACTGCGGGATCGAGGGGAACCAGAAGTGGACGTAGATGGCCGCGGCGGTGAGCTCGGCCATGCCGGTCACCACCCACATCAACCAGTACGTCCATCCGGTGACATAACCGAAGAACGGGCCGAGGAACTCACGGGCGTACTCCGCGAAGGAACCCGAGACCGGCCGATAGAGGAGCAGCTCGCCGAGCGCTCGCATGATGAAGAAGATGATCACGCCGGCGAGGGCGTACATCAGGATGATGCTGGGTCCCGCCTTGGCGATGTTCGCACCGGCGCCCATGAACAGGCCGACACCGATGGCACCGCCAATGGCGATCATCTGGACCTGGCGGCTGCCGAGGCCGCGCTCATAGCCCTCTTCAGGAGCCACTGAGGTCATATTGCTGCGCCTTTCCTTCTGTGGCGGCTGGCGATCGTGAAGATTTACCACGCCGGCAGCACTGATCCACTCAGGCGTTTGTGGGGCAGACCACAGGAAGAAGCGGACATAATGTGAACCGGAGGAACAAAATGAGCCACCGAGGTGACGCGATCGTTATCCGGACTTGAGCATCCTCTAAACGAACACTCCGTAACTACGACATGAGTGTCTCCACGAGGGTCTCCTGGAGACCGCCGAGCCAGAAATACGCCATCACCATCGGTTTGCGGGGATCCGAGTCCGGCAGCCCCAGCAGTTCGCCGCCGTCCTCGTCATCCGTCACCTCGAGCCGGGTGCCGATGGCCAGCCGCAGGTCGTTGAGGGCGCCGAGCCACTGCCGGGCCTTCTGCGGCTCCAGCTCCAGGACGGCCGGGTCCCGGCTGAGCCCGGCCGAGGACAGCGCGTCCAGATCCCGCACCATCGCCAGGGCGTCATCGCGCTTGCGCGCCCGCAGGTCGTTCTCGGTGAAGCGGCGGAACTCGGCGGAGGCGGCCCGCGCCTCCTTCTCCTCGTCGGCGCCCAGCTCCGCGTCGGGCGCCATATAGGCGTCCGGGAACAGCCGGGCCAGCGCCGGGTCGGCGGGCGGTTTGCTCGGCCCCTCGGCGAACAGCGCGTCCAGCGGGTCGGACGGCCCCTCCGGCTGGTCGCCGGGGCCGATCAGCTCGGCGAGCTGCATCGCCAGACTGCGCAGGATGGAGATCTCGACCTCGTCCAGGGCGAGCGCGGCACCGCCGCCGGGCAGCGGTTCGAATCGTCCCGACATCAGCGCTCCTGCTGAAGGGTCGCCCACAGGCCGTAGCCGTGCATCGCCTGCACGTCGCGTTCCATCTCCTCGCGGCTGCCGCTGGAAACGATCGCGCGGCCCTTGTGGTGGACGTCCAGCATCAGTCGGTGCGCCTTGTCCTTGGAGTAGCCGAAGTAGCTCTGAAAGACGTATGTCACATAGCTCATGAGGTTGACGGGGTCGTTGTGCACCACCGTCACCCAGGGAACGTCGGGCTCCGGCACCATCGACGGCGCTTCACTGGATTCTGGACGCTCGATCTCCACGGGGACGCTCACACCCCCAATGCTGCCACCCCGTACGGGCCGTCCCGCACACCGGCACCCAGATCTCGTCACTCTGACGAGAAATGGGGTAGCATCGGTACCATGGACACTGCGGACTTGGGACTGCCGGTGGACGTGCCGTCGACCGCACTCTTCACCGACCGGTATGAACTCACCATGCTCCAGGCCGCGCTGCGGTCCGGCACCGCCGACCGCCGCTCGGTCTTCGAGGTCTTCACCCGCCGGCTGCCGGAAGGCCGTCGCTACGGAGTCGTCGGGGGAACCGGCCGCGTGCTGGACGCCGTCGAGAACTTCCGCTTCGACACCGCGGTGCTCGACTTCCTCGCGCACCACCGGATCGTGGACGAACCGACGCTCGCCTGGCTCGCCGACTACCGCTTCACCGGCGACATCTGGGGCTACCCCGAGGGCGAGGTCTACTTCCCCGGTTCCCCGGTGATGCGGGTGGAGGGCAGTTTCGCCGAGGCGGTCCTGCTGGAGACCGTCATCCTCTCCATTCTCAACCACGACTCCGCGGTGGCCGCCGCCGCGTCCCGGATGTCGGTGGCCGCGGGCGACCGCCCGCTGATCGAGATGGGCGCGCGGCGCACCCATGAGCTGGCCGCCGTGGCCGCCGCGCGCGCCGCGTACGTCGGCGGCTTCGCCAGCACCTCCGATCTCGCGGCCGGCTTCCGCTACAACATCCCCACCGTGGGCACCAGCGCGCATGCCTTCACCCTGCTGCACGACACCGAGCGCGACGCCTTCACCGCCCAGGTCGATTCGCTCGGCAGCGCCACCACCCTGCTGGTGGACACCTTCGACGTGGCCGAGGCGGTGCGCTGCGCGGTGGAGGTCGCGGGGACGGAGCTGGGCGCGGTGCGCATCGACTCCGGCGATCTGCTGCTGCTCGCCCACCGGGTGCGCCAGCAGCTGGACGACCTGGGCGCCAAGGGCACGAAGATCGTGGTCACCAGCGACCTCGACGAGTACGCCATCGCCTCGCTGGCCGCGGCGCCGGTCGACGCGTACGGGGTCGGCACCCAGCTGGTCACCGGCAGCGGCCACCCCACCTGCTCGATGGTCTACAAGCTGGTCGCGCGGGCCGGTTCGGACGGCCCCGGGGCGCCGCTGCTGCCGGTGGCCAAGAAGTCCATGGGCGCGAAGAGTTCGCTGGGCGGCCGCAAATGGGCGGCGCGGCGGCTGGACGCGGACGGGGTCGCCGAGGCCGAGGTGGTCGGCGGCGGCGCGCTCCCGCCGGAGCTGGCCGGACAGGAGCTGCTGGTGGAGCTGGTGCGCGGCGGCGAGATCGTCGGGCGCGAGCCGCTGGACGCGGCACGGGACCGGCATAGGGTGGCGCGGGCGGGGCTGCCGCTGTCGGCGACCCAGCTCTCCCGGGGCGAGCCGGTGCTCCCCACCGAATACCCGCGGAATTGAAGGGGGCGACAAGGCTCATGCCCACTGCCGTATCCGGCGCCGAGTGTCTACCCTCGGTGACAGCCAGTACCACATCACCCGCTTCGGGCCGAGGCGCTTCCCGGTCCTGTCCGTCCTCCGTCGGAAGGCATGTGTCATGCACCGGGCACTGATTGTCGTCGACATCCAGAACGACTTCTGCGAGGGAGGCAGCCTCGCGGTGAAGGGCGGGGCCGATGTCGCCGCCGCCGTCACCGATCTGGTCGGGGCGGCCACAGCCGGTTACCGCCATGTGGTCGCCACCCGTGATCACCACATCGACCCCGGTGACCACTTCTCCGCCAACCCGGACTACGTGGACAGCTGGCCGCCGCACTGCGTCGCGGGCACCGAGGGCATCGGCTTCCATCCGAACTTCGCGCCCGCGGTCCTCTCCGGGGCCATCGCAGCGGTCTTCGACAAGGGTGAGTACACCGCCGCGTACAGCGGCTTCGAGGGCAAGGACGAGCACGGCACCCTGCTGGCGCACTGGCTGCGCGACCGCGGGGTGACCGAGGTGGACGTGGTCGGCATCGCCACCGACCACTGTGTGCGGGCCACCGCGCTGGATGCCCGGCGTGAGGGATTCCGCACCCATGTCCTGCTGGACCTGACCGCCGGGGTCGCCGAGAAGACGACCCGGCGGGCCGTGGACGAGATGCGGGCCGCGGGGGTGGAGCTGACCGGCGCCCCGGTCGTCTGACGCACGGGGACAGCCACGAGGGCCCCCGGCCGCCGAAGCGGCCGGGGGCCCTCGCCGGTCCCGCGGGACGGGCTCTAGGACCTCTGCGCGACCGGGGGCCTGAGCAGGGCGGCGATGGGGTGCCAGAGCTCCCCGCCGCCGTCCGGCGCGGTGCGCCAGACCAGCCCGTCCGGATGGTGCAGGACCGCCGTCACCTCATCCGGTGTCGGCGGTGCCGCGTTGCCGCGCAGATAGACGGCGCGGAGCCCGAGATTGCGCAGCCTGGTCAGGGCGCGCTGTCGGTTGGCGGCGTGGACCAGGACGCGGACGCCGCCCTCGCCCAGCGGGCGCGGCAGTGTGATCGCGACCACCACACTGCCGCCGGGCAGCTTGGTGAATCCTCCATCGGCCATGCGGTTCATGTCCCCCGTGAGACGTCGTGTCAATAAGAAGGTCGTAGGGGCATCTAAACGCGTACGGCCGCCGCCCGCTAGGGGGCGACGGCCGCTACCGCTCTGACCTGCGAAAACGAAGTTTTGTTGAACTATGAAGCTGACGGTCCGACGCGTACGGTCATCTTGGAGCCGTCCTTGCGCTCCTTGAGGATCTTGATCCGGGTGTCGGTGTCAGCAATCTTCACACCACCGGTGGGGTTGCTGCTGTCCCAGTACGTGTTCTTACCGTCATCGAAGACCGGAATGCCCGCCTTGCTCTTCACCTTCGCGGCCTTGCCGTCCTTGTGGACGGTGTAGCCGTCGCTGGCGAAGCGGCTGAAGGGCGAGTCATACGCCTGGAACCGGTTCCGCATGAGCGAGCCGTCCGCCCACTTCTCGGCGGTCGGGTGCGCGTCGACCGGCAGGATCAGACCGCTGCCCGGGTGGGCGCTCACATTGTTGTCCGGCTGCGAGGTGTCCCACTTCCAGATCAGCAGACCGTTCTGGTAGGGGAAGTGCTCGACCCAGTTGGGACGGGTGGAGGTCCAGCCGAAGTTGTACGGACCGGTCTTGAGGGTCTTGTCGTACGACACGTACTGGCGGTTCTCCGCGAGGTAGTACTGCGGGTAGTCCTTCGTGAAGGAGCCGCCGATGCGCGAGAAGCCCTTGGTGGTCCAGCCGTTGTCGTCACCCTCGGCGTTGTCCGAGAAGACCGGGGAGCCGTCCGCGGTCAGCGTGAGGGAGTCGGCGGCGAAGCCCTTCTGCGCCACCCCGCCGTCGGTCTGGTAGCGGAAGCGCAGGTCGATCTTCTTGCCCGCGTAGGCGTCCAGCGGGAAGGAGAGCTTCTTGTACGCGCCGGAGGTGCCGGTCAGGGCCGGCTTGTCACCGGCGTCCCGCGGGATGGCCTTGCCGTCCGCGGTGCCGTCCACCGGCGTCCAGTTGGCGCCACCGTCCGTGGAGACCTCGGCGTAGAGGTAGTCGTAGTTCTCCTCGATGTCCCACCAGCCCTGGAGATCCAGGGTGGCCTTGGACTTGCCGGTGAGGTCCACCGAGCGGGTGAGGGTGTTCTTCAGGTCGTCACCCATCCCGCTCCACCACTGCTTGGCGCCCTCGGCGGGCTTGACCACCTCGGTGGTGACGGGCTTGGCGGGCAGCTCGACGACCAGCGCCTGCTTGTCCTTGGTGTTGTACTCCGCGACACCCAGGGTGTGGGTCGACTTCTTCCCGGCCTTGGCCTTCGCGTGGTTCAGCCAGCCCAGCTGGAGCTTGTCCCAGGCGTTCATGTCACCGGGCAGGTCACCGATGGAGTCCTTGCCGGTGCCCAGCCAGGAACCGGAGGACATCAGCGACCAGAAGGCCACCGACGACTCACCCTTGCCGCTGGTGTCGTACTCGTCCGGCAGACCGAGGTCATGGCCGTACTCGTGGGCGAAGACACCGAGGCCGCCGTTCTCCGGCTGCATGGTGTAGTCGCCGACCCAGATGCCGGAGTCACCGATCTGGGCGCCGCCGGCCTTGTTCTCGGCCGGGCCGGTGCGGCCGGCGTCGGTGCCGTAGGCGTACCAGCGGTGGGCCCAGATCGCGCTCTCGCCCTGGGCACCGCCGCCCGCGGACTCGTCCTCACCGGCGTGCACGATCTGGAAGTGATCGATGTAGCCGTCGGGCTCGTTGAAGTTGCCGTCGTTGTCGTGGTCGTAGCGGTCCCACTGGTCGTACTTCGACAGATCGGCCTTGATCTGCGCGTCGGTACGGCCGGCCGCCTTCTGGTCCTTGGCCCACTGGTTGACCCCGTCGCGGATCAGGTCCCAGGCGTTGGAGCAGTTGGTCTGACCGCAGTAGTTGGACCCGTAACGGGCCTCGTTCCAGTCGACCTTGACCCAGTCGGAGACCTCACCGTCGACCGAGTACCGGCCGGAGGACTGCCGCTCGTAGTACTTCTTCAGGGACTCCTTCTTCTTGTCCTTGGAGAAGTACATGTCCTGGAAGTGCTTGCGGTTGAAGTCCTTCTTCCAGTCCGTGCTGTTGTCGTCCTTGCGGTCCGGCTCGGCGATGG
Source organism: Streptomyces sp. NPDC045899 (assembly GCF_056431485.1). Classification (NCBI taxonomy): domain Bacteria; kingdom Bacillati; phylum Actinomycetota; class Actinomycetes; order Kitasatosporales; family Streptomycetaceae; genus Streptomyces; species Streptomyces sp. NPDC045899. The sequence goes on along the minus strand of NZ_JBWKKP010000011.1, from coordinate 169,384 downwards.
TGTTGTGCGCCGGGCCCGGGTCGCCGCCGTACTTCTTGACCGGGGGCTTCGGACCGTCGCCGTCCGGGTCGACCATCGTGGTGTTGTCGACCTTGTCGCCGAACTCGACCAGGATGGTGAAGATCTTGTCGGTCTTCTCCCGGGCCAGCTCGACGTACTTCCCCTTGCCGAGCTTCACCACCTGCGAACCGCCGCGCTTGGCGGCCTTCGCGTCCCCGGAGATGACCTGACGCAGGGCCTCCTCGCGCTGCGCTTCCTGCGTCTTGCTGTAGGGGCCGGCCAGATCGTGTTTCACATCCGTCTTCGCGGGCGCCGGGTCCTGACGCTCAACTCGCGTAGACGGGGTGTCCGCCTGTGCCATGCCGGTGGACAGGGCCGCAGCACCGAGCGCGGTCACCACCGTGGCTATGGCAGCCGATCTGGCCGCCCTCCGTTGACTCTTCACTTGTTGATTCCTCCCCTTTACGCCGGTGCGGACATTTGACCGGAGTGGCAGGAGAAAAGACAGACCTTGACTTGGATTGGTAGGACAAGTACGTTAACCGGTCCGCCGGATACCGGTCACCGGACATCAACGGGCGCGCCCATCTCGCCAGTTGGACGGCGTGATGATTCCGTGCGCCCCTCATGCAACGGCACCGTGGGTGAGGTCACGCTTACCGGCGTTCCCCGTCGGGCATCCAGCACCGTAGAGTCATTTCGGCGGTGCACATCAGCCTGACTCCTGCCAGACGCATAACCCCCCGCATACCGATGCCTTGAGGACGGATCTCGCCATGCCGCGTCCGACTCCTGCACAGCTCGCCTACGGTTCGGCCACCGTCATCGTCTCGACCTTCGCCCTGCTGCTGGTGTCCCAGGCCAGGTCAGCGCTGTGGGTGGGGCTCATCGCGATGGCCGGTCTGCTGCTCGGGCTCCTGGTGGCCGTCACCGGCCCGTTCGCCCGCGCGGCCCGTGCGCCCCACGCGCCCCGGAACTCCCGTGCGGTCCGTACGCACCGGCCGCGCGCGGGTACCGCGGCGCGCGCCTCAGCCGGTACGGCGGGCGTCGGCGAGCACTCGTTCCACGGCTGAGACCGCTCGGTTCACGCCGTCACCACCACGGTCCGCGCCGCCTTGTCGTGCAGCGCCCGCCGGTACGGCTTGTCCCAGCACAGCGATACCGAGTTGACCAGCCAGAACACCGTGCCGACCAGCACCGGCACCAGCATCCCCGGCAGGGCGTACACCGCGGCCCGCACCCAGCCCCGGCGCGCCGGGACGTCCCCGTCGGCGAGCATCGCGACCCGGATCCGCAGCAGCTTCTTGCCGAGCGTCTGGCCCGTGCGGGACAGCATCGTGCCCTCGTAGCCGAAATAGACCGCCATGGTGAGCACCAGCGCCAGGATCACCCTGGCCATGTCCTGTTCGCCCGGGTGGTCCATCGAGTACTGCAGCGCACCGGTCGCCGCCAGGGCGACGGCCCAGACGACTCCGAGGACGAGGGTGTCGATGAGCCGCGCGGCGAAGCGCTGACCGGGCGTCGCCAGCGGGGGCATCCCGGGGAGCTGGGGCGTCTGCGGTGGCGACAGCGGCTCGGGGTTCATGCCCCGATTACATCAGCAGCCCCTGGCCGCCCGGTAGCTCAGGGTCGGCGGCGGCTTCGCGCGGATCCGGCGTCAGGGCGCGGCGGACACCACCACGGTCTTGGCCGCCTTGTCGTGCAGACACTGTCGATACGGCCGGTCCCAGGTGCACCACAAGACGTTGATCAGCCAGAAGATGAACCCGCAACAGGGCACGATCTCGGGGAGGGCGTAGACCCCGGCCCGCACCCAGCCGGGCTGACCGACCGGTGGCTGGCCGTTCTCCAGCATCGCCACCCGGATCTTCATCGCCTTCTTCCCCACTGTCTGGCCGTAGCGGGTGAGCATCAATCCTTCGTAGACGAAGTACACCAACGCGTACACCACGGTGACGCTGGACGAACGGGCGCTGCCGTCCACCGGGTCGTATCCGCCCAGGATCGCAGCCATGATCAGCCCCACCGGGATACCGATGAGCAGCGCGTCGATGATCCGGGCGATCAGACGGCGGCCCAGATGGGCCAGCGGGGGCATTCCCGCGAGCGGATCGCCCTCGTCACGGTGTTCGCCGTACGGGGTGCCGTTGGTACCCCCGGTACCGCCGGTGCCCTCGGTCGGCGGATGCTTGGCGAACGGATCGCTGCCCCGGTCCCGGGGCTCATCGGCCCCGGGGGGCGGCTGGTCGGTGCTCATGGCCCGAGTCGAACCCGGAGCCGGGGTCACCGCATCCGGCACACCCCGTTCGGGCGACCCGGATGGTCCATCCGCCTCAGCCGGACGCCGCCACGAAGGTGCCCGCCGCCTTGTCGTGCCAGCACTGCCGCCACGGGCGGTCGAACAGGCACCAGAGCACGTTCAGCACCCCGATGACCAGCAGTCCCAGCACCGAGTAGACGAGCCAGCGGCGCAGCGCGACCCCGAACGACGGCTTGTCGTGCCCCTCGATGTCCAGGACCCGTACCCCGGTCAGCTTCTTGCCCAGGGTGCGGCCCCAGACGGCGCTGGGCAGCGCCTCCAGCAGGATGCCGAGGACCAGCAGCAGCCCGGCCACGGCGCCGAGGTAGGCCCCGGTGGTGCCGTCCAGGAGATAGACCGTGACGGTCTCACCGGTCTGCTTCGCCGTCTCGACCTTCTCGTCGATGTGGTCGCTCGCCCTGCTCCACAGGGGCAGCGCGGCGGCGCCGACGATGCCGAGCAGGACGACGGTGTCGATCAGCCGGGCGAGCAGCCGGCGGCCGAGCGCGGCGGGCCGTCCCTGGGTCTGCGCGGCCTGGAGGAAGGGGTTGTCGACAGGCGGCTTCCACGGGATGACGCCCTCGGGACCGCCCTGCGGGGCGCCTTGCGCGGCGCCCTGTTGCGCGCCCTGCTGCGCGAGTTGGTGCACCTGCTGCTGCCAGGCCGGTGCACCCGGGGCGCCGCTCTGCGGGGGCACGCCGCCGTGAGGCTGCGGGTGCTGCGGTTGCGGCTGGGCCTGCTGCGGTTGCGGCTGGGCCTGCTGCGGCTGCGGCTGGGGACGCTGTTGCTGCGGAGGCTGGGCCGGGGGCGCGGCACCGGCGGGACCGGCCGTACCGGCGCCCTGGCCCGCTCCGCCACTGCCGACCGGGCCGAACGCCATCGTCCCCCGGTCCCGCCCCTGGCCCTGGCCCTGGCCCTGGCCCGCGGCCGGGGTGTTCTCCCCACCGTCCGCCGGGGGCAGTTCCGGGTTCCGCCGCACCGACGGCAGTACATGGGTGGAACGGTCCTTCGGTGGCTGGGTGCCGTCCCCGCGCATGGTCAGCGTGGAGTTGTCCGGGCCGCCGCCCCGCTGGTCGCCGCCGCTCGCCGGGTCCTCCGCCGCACGGCGCGGATCGGGCACCCCGGGCAGTGGTCCGGCCGGGGCACCGCCGGGACCGTCGTGTTCCGCGCCCCAGGAGATCCGCCGGTCCTGTTCACCGCCGAACCCGGCCTGCCGCGCGGTGTCGGCCTGCCAGGCGGTGGCGGGTGCCGGCCGGGAGCCGTGCAGCCGCCGCGGATCGTCCCAGTCCGCCGGGGGCGTCGTCCCGCCGGGCGGCACCGGTCCGGTCCCCGCGCCACCCGTACCGGTGTCCCGGACGTCCATCTCACCGCGCGGGCGTACCTCCGGCAGTGCCCCGCCGGTCCCCTGCGCCGGTCCTGGCGGAGGGTCCTCGTCCAGGAACATCGGACCGGTCTCGTCCCCCACCGGTGGGAGCACCTGAGTGTGGGTCACCCCGGGCGGCGGCGCGGGCAGGGACTCGCCCTCGGCCGGCGCGGGCCTGCTGGTGCCCGGCACCCAGGCCGCGCCGTTCCAGTAACGGATGTAGCCGGGGATGGACGGATCCGGATAAAAGCCAGGAATGGAGCTGCCGTCCGTGGACCCTGAGGTAGAGGCGCTCATGATCTCCGATATCCCATATCTGCTTCTGCCGTGTTTCCTGCGCTGCGCCTGAGCGGTGCCTCGCGGGTGGGGGGCCTCAGCAGTCTGCCGTAGAAGAGCCGCAGTGCAACACGGAGCGCGCGGTTCAAGGTCTATCAGACGTGACGGCGTCATGTGCCCGTCACGCGTTCGCGCCACCCTCCCGTGCGAGCCGTACGCGCCAGTAGGGACGGCCCGGCATCGCCGCGCACCGTCCCCGCGGCACCACCCCCCGACCCGCCCCGCCGTGTTGACCCACCCTCACGGGCCGGTGTGAGTCGGGCCACGGTGGGGGGTCGAGCGGGGCTGGGGTTGAACACCTGAGGGTGGTCCGGCGTACCTCGTTTCGGTCGGCCGTTACCGTGACGTGACATCGCTCCGGACGGCGGACCGCACCATCCGGCGCGGAACCCGAGCCGCACCCGGGCCGATCGCCCCAGCAGGGGCGGCGCGGAACGCGCCGACGAACGGAAGGGCAACAGATGGACTACTGCGCGTCGTGCCGCAGGACTCTCAACGCGGCCGTGACCTGTCCGGAATGCGGGGCGTACGACCCGCTGGCCGGACCGGCCGATCCCAAGGCGCTGAGCTCGCAGGCCATCGCCGAAGAGGTCTTCGGGCCCGGCCGCAGAGGGGGCGCGCCCGCGTCGGAGACCGTCGCCCCGCTCACCGCGCAGCTCGGCCCCGGCGCCCTGACGCTCACCGAGCCCGCCCACGCACGGCGGCGCGGCGCCTCCGGCGGGAGCAAGCGGCGGCGCAGGGCGGTCGCGGTGGCGGCGCTCGCGGTGGTCGGCGGGCTGGCCGCCGGTTCGCTGCTGCTGACGCAGCGTTCCCAGGGCCCGTCGCACACGGTGTCGGAGCGGGACGGTGGAACGCCCCGCAAGCCGGAGGCCGATCCGCCGGAGACCACCCCCGGCAACGCGGCGTCGCCCGCGTCGCGCGCTCCGGACCGGGCCAGCCGACAGTCGCGGCCCACGTTCACCGCTCCCCCGCCCACGACGCCCGCGCCCCGGCCGTCCCCGAGCACCGGCGAACCGGAGCCCGAGGAGACCAGCGCGTCACCGTCGGCCACCCGCACACCGTCCGGGGAACCCACGACCCGGCGGCCCAGCCACACCCCCCGGCCGCCCAAGCCCTCGTCGACCGGCCGCCCCGGGCCCAAACCCACGCCGTCGGGCACGGCCACGCCCACCCCGTCGGGGTCCGGCAGCGCGTCGACCCCGGCCCGCGACCGGTGATCAGAAGAGCTTGCCCGGGTTCAGCAGGCCCAGCGGGTCGAAGACGCCCTTGATGCCGCGCTGCAACTCCACGCCCACCGGGCCGAGTTCACGGGCCAGCCACTCCCGTTTGAGCACACCGACCCCGTGCTCGCCGGTGATGGTGCCGCCCAGTGCCAGGCCGAGGGCCATGATCTCGTCGAACGACTCCCGGGCCCGCCGGGACTCATCCGGGTCGGTGGCGTCGAAACAGACGGTGGGGTGGGTGTTGCCGTCCCCGGCGTGCGCGACCACTCCGATGGTCAGCCGGTACTTCTCGGCGATGGCGGCGGTCCCGTCGATCATCTCGGCCAGCCGGGAGCGCGGTACGCAGACGTCGTCGATCATGGTGACGCCCCTGACCGCCTCCAGGGCGGTCAGGGTCATCCGGCGGGCCCGGAGCAGCAGTTCCGATTCGGCGGCGTCCTCGGCGGGGACCACTTCGGTGGCGCCCGCCGCCGCGCACAGCTCCCCGACGGCGGCGAGGTCGGCGGCCGGGTCGGGGGTGTCGAACGCGGCCATCAGCAGCGCCTCGGTGGTCTCCGGCAGTCCCATGGCGCCCATCGCGTTGACCGCGCGGACGCTGGTGCGGTCCATCAGCTCCAGCAGCGACGGGGTGTGCCCGCGCTCCATGATCCGGCAGACGGCGTCGCACGCGGTGGCGGTGGAGGGGAACTCGGCGGCCAGTACGAGCTGTTGGGGCGGGCTGGGCTTGAGCGCGAGCACCGCCCGCACGACGATGCCGAGGCTGCCCTCGGAGCCGACGAACAGCCGGGTGAGGTCATAGCCCGCGACGCCCTTGGCGGTGCGGCGGCCGGTGCTCAGCAGCCGCCCGTCCGCCAGCACCACGTCGAGACCGAGGACGTATTCGGCGGTGACCCCGTACTTCACGCAGCACAGCCCGCCGGACGCGGTGCCGATGTTGCCGCCGATGGTGCACTGCTCCCAGCTGGACGGGTCCGGCGGGTAGTACAGCCCCCGCTCCATCACCGCGCGGGACAGCGCCGCGTTCACCACGCCCGGTTCCACGACCGCGATCCGGTCCACCGGGTCGATCTCCAGGATGCGGTCCATCTTGACCAGGGACAGCACGATGCAGCCGTCGGAGGCGTTGGCCGCGCCGGACAGTCCGGTGCGCGCACCCTGCGGGACGACGGGGACGCGCAGGGCGGTCGCGGTGCGGCAGACGTGCTGCACCTGCTCGACGGTGCGGGGGAGGACGACCGCGGCGGGCGCTCCCGCCTCGCAGAAGCTCGCCATGTCGTGTGCGTACGCCCCGGTGACATCGGGGTCGGTCAGCACCGCCTCCTCGGGGAGGCCCTCCCGCAGCAGCTCGATGAGGTCGGTCATGTGTCCAGCGTCGCACCCGGCCGCCCGCCGGGGAAGATCGCACCGCCGCGCGCCGGACCGGGCCGTGCGGCCGGGCTACTGGGACTTGTAGTAGACGCTCACCTTGCGGTCGCCCCCGGTGCCCGAGGCGAAGCCCATGCACAGCCGCCGGGGACCGGTCAGCTGGATCGCCATCCCCTCCGGCTCGCGGTAGTCGAGCGAGTACGCGGCCTCGGTGCGGGCCCGCTGGACCAGTTCGCCGCTGCGCAGATCGAGGCAGGAGACATGGGTGTTGCCGTGGCCGGAGGGCGGATTGGTGCCGTCCTCGCCGGTGTAGGCGGTGCCGGTCAGCTGGTAGACGTAGTCGCCGAGCACCGCGAAGCCCTGGAAGGTCTCGTCCGCCGCCACCCCGGTCTGGGGTATGTCGTGCACCGCGGAGTACCGCCCGGCCGTGACGTCGGCCAGCTCCATCAGCCGGTAGCGGGGCACGCCGCCCAGCCGGTAGCGCATCAGCAGCCGCCTGTTGAGCATGTCGACGGCGGGCTGGTTGGCGGTCGAACCGGGTACCGGCCGATGCTTGACCAGCGAGGACGAACCGCTGGACAGCACCGTTCCGGCGGCGAACCGGAAGCGGCTGATGGCGCGCCCGTAGCCGGAGTCGGGGTCGGCGTCGGACTCGGCCCACAGCTGGGCGGTGGTTCCCGCCGGCTCACAGCCGATGGCCACACCGTGCCCGAACCCCTTGAGGTACATGAAGCCCAGTTCGGTGCCGGTGAGCGACATCCTGGTGAGGCACAGGTCGCCGCGCGCGGCCCGGTCGGCGCCGGAGACGGGGCCCGGCTCACCGTCCAGCCGGATCCCGCCCTCCATCAGCTGGATGACGTACAGGTGCTTGTTGGTGTCGTCGAACGCGAAGGACTGGAGCACCGTGCTGTTGTGCGGGGTCTTCTCGCGCAGCAGCTGGGTGGAGGGCACGGTCAGGTCGAACCGGTCCCCTTCGACCGCCGCCGACGCCTCGGTACGGGCCGCGAAGGCGGCGAACGCCCCGGCGGCCGCGGCGCCGCCCGCGAGGGCGAACCTGCGCCTGGTCAACCGCCCCGTGTCGGATGTGTCCTCGGGCATGCGAACTCCACAACTCCCATGTGACCACGCCATGTTGGAGTGATCAGATCGCCGAGAGTGTAGACGCCGTGGATGCCCCTCCCACCCGTGGTTCAGATTTTTCTCGCGGGACCCGCACAGGCGGGTGCGCGGCCGCCCGGCATCCGCTCCGGGCATACCGACGGCCCCGGGCGGTGGGGGGTCGCCCGGGGCCGTCGGTGGGGGTGGATCAGAGGTTGCCGCGCTTCTCCTGCTCGCGCTCGATCGCCTCGAACAGGGCCTTGAAGTTGCCCTTTCCGAAGCCCATCGAGCCATGGCGCTCGATCATCTCGAAGAAGACGGTCGGCCGGTCCTGGACCGGCTTGGTGAAGATCTGGAGCAGATAGCCGTCCTCGTCGCGGTCGGCGAGGATCTTCAGCTCGCGCAGCCGGTCGATCGGCACCCGGGTGTCACCGACCCACTCGCCGAGGGTGTCGTAGTACGAGTCCGGGACGTCGAGGAACTGGACGCCGGCGGCCCGCATCGTCCGGACCGTCGAGACGATGTCGTTGGTGGCGAGCGCGATGTGCTGCACGCCCGGGCCGCCGTAGAACTCCAGGTACTCGTCGATCTGCGACTTCTTCTTCGCGATCGCGGGCTCGTTGATCGGGAACTTCACCTTCTTGGTGCCGTCGGCGACGACCTTCGACATCAGCGCCGAGTACTCGGTCGCGATGTCGTCGCCCACGAACTCCTTCATGTTGGTGAAGCCCATGACCTGGTTGTAGAAGGCGACCCACTCGTTCATCCTGCCGAGTTCGACGTTGCCCACGCAGTGGTCGATGGCCTGGAAGGTGCGCTTCTCCGGCGGTGCCACGATGGGGTCGGCGGCCACGAACCCCGGCAGGTAGGGGCCGTCGTAACCGGTGCGCTCGACGAGCGTGTGGCGGGTGTCGCCGTAGGTGCGGATGGCGGCGAGCACCACCGTGCCGTGCTCGTCCTTGATGTCGTGCGGCTCCTCGATGCCGGTGGCCCCGTGCTCCACGGCGTAGGCGTACGCGGCGCGTACGTCCGGCACCTCGACGGCCAGGTCGATGACCCCGTCACCGTGCTCGGCGACGTGCCCGGCGAGGAAGCGGCCCCACTCGGTGCTGGGCTTGATGACGGAGGTGAACACGAAGCGGGCGCTGCCCGAGACGAGGACGTAGGAGGCGGTCTCCCGGCTGCCGTTCTCCGGTCCGGAGTAGGCCACCAGCTTCATGCCGAAGGCGGTGGCGTAGTAGTGGGCCGCCTGCTTGGCATTGCCGACCGCGAAGACCACCGCGTCCATCCCCTTCACCGGGAAGGGGTCGGCCTGCCGCGCGGTGGACGGGGTGGGGTTCAGGATCTCAGTCATATCGGAAGCGTCTCCCCGGGACTCAGGGTGCGCAACAGTTCGCGTAATTGCTGTGCACTCTGTATAGCCATACGCGGCTCCTGCGCGGCATTCTGCACACAGTGACCACCATCACAGGGGTGGTCACCCTGTGCCGGGAGGTGTCCATGGGAATCGACGGGCTCGACGCCGGACTGATCGAGCTGCTCGCGCACGAACCGCGGATCGGCGTGCTGGAGGCGTCCCGCCGCCTCGGCGTGGCACGCGGTACGGCGCAGGCGCGGCTGGACCGGCTGCGCGCCCAGGGGGTGATCCGCGGCTTCGGCCCGGAGGTGGATCCGGCGGCACTGGGCTATCCGGTGACCGCGTTCGCCACGCTGGAGATCAAGCAGGGCCAGGGGGCGAGCGTACGGACGCATCTCGCGGGTGTCCCGGAGGTGCTGGAGCTGCACACCACCACCGGCCACGGCGACATGCTGTGCCGTCTGGTCGCCCGCTCCAACGCCGACCTCCAACGGGTGATCGACCTGGTCGTGGGGTTCGAGGGGATCGTCCGGGCCTCGACGGCGATCGTGATGGAGAACCCGGTACCGCTGCGGATCATCCCGCTGGTGCAGCAGGCGGCGCGGGACTGAGCGGAGGGCGGTCCGCGGATCCAAAGATTCCGTTGCAAAGAAATGCTTGCAACGGAGTCTTTGCATGCTTACGCTTCCGGACATGGCACAGAACGAGAAGCCGTTGCCCGACGACGAGGTGCGGGAGCTCGACCCGCGCTCCCTGCGCGGGCTCGCCCACCCGCTGCGGATGCGTCTGCTCGGTGCGCTGCGCGAGTACGGACCGGCGACCGCGTCCCAACTGGCCGAGCGATTGGGCGAGTCCAGCGGTGCCACCAGCTACCACCTGCGGCAGCTCGCCGCACACGGCTTCGTCACGGACGACCCCGAGCGCGGCAAGGGCCGTGAGCGGTGGTGGAAGTCGGCGCAGCGGGGCACCCGCGTGGGCAACGACTTCCACACCCACCCCGACCCCGCCGTGCGCGGAGCGATCAACACCTTGCTGCACGAGTGGGCCACCGTTCACGGCCAGGAGCTGTCGACCTGGATCGGCAGCATCGACACCTGGTCCGCCCAGTGGCGGGAAGCCGCGGACATGAGCGACTTCGCCTTCCGGCTGACGCCCGAACTGGCCGATGAAATGCGTAACAAGCTGCACGAAGTGATCGAGAGCTACCGCGAGAGGGAGGTGGCGAAGGACACCGAGAACTCGGCCAGGGTCCGGATCCATCTGCACACCTTCCCGCGCGACGACGACTGAGCGGCTGATCCCAGGGGGGACAACACCATGTACGGCGATGACATCCATCTGCGGCTGCACCGCATCCGCGCCGAAAGACTCGAGCACGAGGCCCGGGAAGCTCCCGCGCGCCGCCCCGACGCCCAGCCGCTGCGCACCCGGGTGGGCTGGACGCTGGTGGAGGTCGGGCTGCGGATGGCGACACCGCGCGGCCCGGGAACGGCACGGACGGCACTGACGGCACGGCTCGACTACTGACCGGGACGCACAGGGGGGACCATGAACGGCAACAAAGGAACAGGGGACGACAGACCCGACCGGCGGCCACTCGCACTCGTCCTCGCCGCCAACACCGTTTCCATCGCGGGGAATTCACTCACCCTGATCGGGGTCCCGTGGTTCGTGCTCCAGACCACGGGCAGCGCCGCCAGGGCCGGGCTCGTCGCCTTCTGCGCCACCCTTCCGGTGATCGTCTCCGCCGTCATCGGCGGACCGGTCATCGACCGGCTGGGGCGGCGGCGGGTCTCGATCGCCTCCGACGCGCTGTGCGCGGTGGCCGTCGCCGCGATCCCGCTGCTCCACTTCGCCGGGGTGCTGCGGTTCTGGCAGCTGTGCGCGCTGATGGCGGTGGCCGGACTGCTCCACGCACCGGGTGAGACGGCCCGCGAGGTGCTGGTGCCGGCCCTGGCCGAACGGGCGGGCACCACCCTCAGCCGCGCGGCCAGCTTCTACGACGGTGCCTCGCGCGGCGCCCGGATGGTGGGCACGGCCCTCGGGGGCGTGCTCATCGCCTTCCTCGGCCCGGCCTCCGTCCTGCTCCTGGACGCCGCGACGTTCGGGGTCTCCGCGCTGCTGATCGCGGCGGGGCTGCGCGGACTGCCCGCCGCCGCCCCGCGGCGCGCGGCCGCCCCGGTCTCGCTCCGCGCGTACCGGGCCGAACTCCGCGAGGGCTACGCCTTCTTGCTGCGCCACCGGCTGCTGCTGGCCATCGTGCTGATGGTGATGGCCACCAACGGCCTCGACCAGGGCTACTCCTCGGTGCTGCTGCCCGTGCACGCCGAACGCGACCTCGACGGTTCGGTCGATCTCGGGCTGGTGTCCGCGCTGTTCGGCGGGGGTGCGCTGACGGGCGCGCTGCTCTACGGGGCGCTGGGCGACCGCTTCTCCCGCCGCACCGTCTTCGGTGTCTGCTTCCTGCTCTGCGGGCTGCCGCGGTTCCTGGTCGCCGGGTTCGTCCCCGGCCTCCAGCCGCTCGCCGTGACGATGGTGATCAGCGGGATCGCGGCGGGCATGCTCAATCCGATCCTGACCACGGTGACCTACGAGGCCGTACCGGACGAGCTGCGCAGCCGGGTGATGGGGGCGATCACCGCGGGGGTGTGGGTGGCGATCCCGCTGGGCGGGCTCGCGGCCGGCTACCTGGTGGACGGTGCCGGGCTGACGACCGCGTTCCTGGTGACCGGCGGGGTGTACTTCCTGGTGACGCTGAGCCCGCTGACCTTCCCGGTGTGGTGCGGTCTGGACCGTGAACCCGTGGCCGGGAGCCACGCCCCGGGCCCCGCCGCGGTCGGGCTCAGCAGTGCGGGACCGCCCCTCCCGAGCGCAGGGCCTGGAGAGCCGACACCGCGCCCTTGAGGGTGGTGACGGGGATCAGCCGGAGCCCCTTCGGAAGTTCGGCCTCGGCGTCCGAGCACTCGGCCTCGGGCACCAGGAAGACGGTCGCGCCGTCCCGCTTGGCGGCCTGTGTCTTCAGCGGGACGCCGCCCACCGCGCCGACCTTGCCCTTGGCGTCGATCGTGCCGGTGCCCGCGATCGTCCGCCCCCCGGTGAGGTCGCCGCCGCGGCCGTCGCCGTCCAGTTTGTTGACGATGCCGAGCGAGAACAGCAGTCCGGCGCTCGGCCCGCCCACATCGGCCAGCCGCAGGGTGACCTTGACGTCCTTCGCCGACCGGTGGAGATAGCCGAGCGCGGCGCTGGTGGCGGTGGACTGCGACTTCTCCATCTCCTCGGCGTTGTGCCGCTCGATCTCCTCGGTGGTGCCGCCCACGTAGACCGAGTCGCGCGGCATCACCGCGCGGTCGGTGTCCAGCCAGCCGCCGACCACGTCCTTCAGCCGCACGGTGGCGTCCGGCCCGGTCGCCTGGATCGTGGTCATCCGCAGCTGTCCACTGGTCCTGCGGGTGTCGGTCCCCGAAATGGTGATCACCTGCTTGCCGCGGTCCGAGCCCAGGACGTTCACCGTGGTGCCCGGCTGGGCGACGGTGAACGGCAGCGGGGCGAACGCGGCGACCGCCAGCAGGGCGATCACGATCGCCGAGCAGATCAGGAGGGTGCGGGCGCGGGGGGAGACGGCAGGCATGGGGTGAATCTAGTTGACGCGCGGGACGATCTTCTCCCCGCCCGTCGTCTTCAGGGCCCCGGCGCCCGTCACCTCAGGGCCTCGGCCACCTCCCGGGCGGCGTCCACCACCCTCGGGCCGACCCGTTCCGGTACGGCGTCGCAGAGCATCACCACGCCCACGCTGCCCTCTATCCCGGTCACCCCCACCAGCGGGGCGGCGGCGCCGCTCGCGCCCGCCTCCAGCTCGCCGTGGGTGAGCGCGTACCCCGGGTCGTCGGCGAGGGCCGCGCGGGCGGACAGGATCGCCCGGCCCGCGGCACCCCGGTCCAGCGGGTGGCGGAACCCGGCCCGGTAGGCCACGTGGTAGTCGGTCCAGGTCGGCTCGACGACCGCGACCGCGAGGGCCTCGGTGCCGTCGACCAGGGTGAGGTGGGCGGTGGCGCCGATGTCCTCGGCGAGGGAGCGCAGCGCGGGCAGTGCCGCCTCGCGGACCAGCGGGTGCACCTGGCGGCCGAGCTGGAGCACCCCCAGCCCGACGCGTGCCCGGCCACCGATGTCGCGGCGGACCAGGGAGTGCTGCTCAAGGGTGGCCAGGAGTCGGTAGACGACGGTGCGGTTGACGCCGAGCTTGGTGGACAGCTCGGTGACGGTCAGCCCGTGGTCGGTGTCGGCGAGCAGTTTGAGGACGCGCAGTCCCCGGTCGAGCGTCTGGGAGGTCTCCGCGGTCACGACGCCCCCTCCTCGGTGATGGGTGGGCGGCTCTTCGCGGAGGTGCACCGCCGGTCCCGACGACGGCGCGCGCAGAGGCCGCCGGTCGCGGTGGCTGGTTACGCAGTTACGCATCCGGCTGCGCTCCGCGGCGGCGCTGCCACGGGGCGTGTGCGTGCCCGAACGCTAGCGAGCCGGTCCGCTGAGCGGAAGAGCCCGTCCAGAATCCGAGCACAGGTTTCCGCCGCCATCGCCCTCTCGGGCTGTGAATTGAGGTGTTTAGCGCCATATGCCCGGATATTGAGTGGCGAGTTGGCGACGGTCCATAAAAGAGGTTGTGAAGGGTGTGAGGGGTAGTGCGACCGTGCGCCGCACCACCTCATCCACCACCGGGAGCGCCCCGCGCGCCGCGCAGCGCGTCCCGCACGCCGGTCAGCGCATCCGCGTGGCCCACTCCCGGACCTTCTTGATCCGCTCGCGGATCTGCCCGGCCGTGGCCTCCGCGCTCGGCGGCCCGCCGCACACCCGGCGCAGTTCGGTGTGGATCACTCCATGCGGTTTGCCGCTCTGGTGGACATAGGCGCCCACCAGGGTGTTCAGCTCCTTGCGCAGCTCCAGCAGCTCCTTGTGGGTCACCACCGGACGCCGCTCGGCCGGCATCTCCAGCAGATCGGCCTCCGCGTCCGGCCGCTTGCGGCTGTGCGCGATCTGCTTGGCCTGCCGCCGCTGGAGCAGCATCTGCACCTGGTCGGGTTCGAGCAGCCCGGGGATGCCGAGGTAGTCCTGCTCCTCCTCGCTGCCGGGGTGTGCCTGCATCCCGAACTCGGCGCCGTCGTAGAGCACCCGGTCGAAGACCGCGTCCGACTCCAGCGCCTCGAAGGGCAGCTGGTCCTGTTCGCCGGTGTCCTCGTCCTGCTGCTTCTCGGCCTCCTCGAGGAGCTTCTCCTCCTCCGCGTACGGGTTCTCCTCCTCGCCGTCCTTCTTCGGCTTGTCCAGGACGTGGTCGCGCTCGACCTCCATCTCGTTGGCGAAGCCGAGCAGCATCGGGATGGTGGGGAGGAAGACCGACGCGGTCTCACCGCGCCGCCGCGACCGTACGAAACGGCCGACGGCCTGGGCGAAGAAGAGCGGGGTGGAGATGGTGGTGGCGTACACCCCGACCGCCAGCCGGGGTACGTCCACCCCCTCCGACACCATGCGGACCGCGACCATCCAGCGGTCCTCGGAGTGGCTGAAGTCCTCGATCCGCTGCGAGGCCGCGGCCTCGTCGGACAGCACCAGCGTGGCCTTGCTGCCGGTGATCTCACGGATCAGCTTGGCGTAGGCGCGGGCCGACTCCTGGTCGGCGGCGATCACCAGCGCGCCCGCGTCCGGGATGGCCTTGCGGACCTCGGTCAGCCGCTGGTCGGCGGCGCGCAGCACGTTCGGCATCCAGTCGCCGCGCGGATCCAGCGCGGTGCGCCACGCCTGGGAGACCGCGTCCTTGGTCATCGGCTCGCCCAGCCGGGCCGCGATCTCGTCGCCCGCCTTGGTGCGCCAGCGCATGTTGCCGCTGTAGGAGAGGAAGATGACCGGCCGCACGACCCCGTCGCCGAGCGCGTTGCCATAGCCGTAGGTGTAGTCGGCGGAGGAGCGGCGGATGCCGTCGTTGCCCTCTTCGTAGGTGACGAAGGGGATGGGGTTGGTGTCCGACCGGAACGGCGTACCGGTGAGCGCCAGCCGCCGGGTCGCGGGCTCGAACGCCTCCTGGCACGCCTCGCCCCAGGAGCGGGAGTCACCGGCGTGGTGGATCTCGTCCAGGATCACCAGTGTCTTGCGCTGTTCGACGCGGTTGCGGTGCAGCATCGGCCGGACGCCGACGCCCGCGTAGGTCACCGCGACCCCGTGGTACTCCTTGCCGAGCGGGCCCGCGCTGTACTCCGGGTCCAGCTTGATCCCCACCCGCGCCCCGGCCTCCGCCCACTGCTTCTTCAGGTGCTCGGTGGGCGCGACGACCGTCACCTGCTGCACCACGTGGTGGTGCAGCAGCCAGGACGCGAGGGTCAGCGCGAAGGTCGTCTTGCCGGCGCCGGGCGTCGCGACCGCGAGGAAGTCCCTCGGCTGCTCCTGGATGTACTTGTCCATGGCGCCCTGCTGCCAGGCCCGCAGCTTGCTCGCGGTACCCCAGGGCGCCCGGCCCGGGAAGGCGGGCGAGAGGTGGTGACTGGTGCTGGCGGCGGTAGTACTCACGGTCTCCGTCGGGCTGGCTCGGCGGCGTCGTTCGGGAACCGCGTCAGCCTACCTGTGCCGCCGTTCACGCTTCGGGGGTACGCCACGAGACCACCCCCGGGTGGGACCAGGCTCACACCGCGCCCGCCGGACTGCGCGCCGCTCACCGGGGATTGTCACCGCCGGGCCGCCCCGGGGGCGCGTACGGTCAGGCCGTCAGCAGGACGCCCGCGTACGACACCCCCGCGATGACCACCCACGCGCACAGCCCCAGCGCCGCCACCCGCGCCCCGGTGCGGGACAGCGAGGGCAGATGGACCGCGCTGCCGAGACCGAAGAGGGCCGCGGCCAGGAGCAGTTCGCGTACGTCACCGGCGGTGTCGAGCGCGACCGCGGGCAGCACCCCGGTGCTGCGTACGGCCGCCATGGCCAGGAAGCCGAGGACGAAGAGCGGAACCAGCGGCGGCCGCCGCGTCCCCGTCCGCTCCGCACCCCCCGCGTCCCCGGCTTCATCGCCCCCCGCGGCCGTGTCGGTCCGCACGGCCGCCCTGGTCGCGTTCCGGCGTGCCCGTACGGACAGCGCCAGTGCCGCGACCAGCGGTGCGAGCAGCGCCACTCGCACCAGCTTGACGAGCACCGCGTCATTCAGCGCGGCGCCTCCGGCGGTCTGCGCGGTCGCCACCACCTGGCCGACGTCATGCACACTCGCACCCGCCCACCGGCCGAACTCCGCGTCGCTCAGCCCCAACGGGCCCTGGAGCAGCGGCAGTACGGCGATGGCGAGGGTGCCGCACAGCGTCACCAGCGCCACCGAGGTGGCCACGTCCCGCTCGTCGCTCTCCGAGACCTCGCTGACCGCGCCGATCGCGGACGCGCCGCAGATCGAGTAGCCGGTGGCGATCAGCAGCGGCTGGTCACCGCGCAGCCCCATCCGGCGCCCAAGCCACCAGGTGCCGAAGAAGGTGGCCGCGACCACGCCGAACACCATGGCCACCGTGGCCCAGCCCAGGCCCAGCACATCGCCGAGTCCGAGTCCGAGCCCCAGCAGCACGATGCCCAGCCGCATCAGCCGCTTCCCCGCGAGCGAGAGCCCCGGGCGGCAGGCGCCGCGCACCAGCCCGCGCACCCCCGGCAGATGGGCGGCCGTGATGCCGAGCACCACGGCCGCGGTGAGCAGGGGGACGGCCGGTACCAGCCGGTGGACGCACCAGGCGACCGCGACCCCGGCCGCCGCCAGGGCGAGCCCCTTCGTCGGGGCGGGCAGCCCACGGCCCGGTACGGCGGCTCCGGCGCGCGCCGCGGGAGGTACAGCGGTCAGCCGCCCGGCGGCCCGCGCCCCGGTCAGCGCCACGCCGTCACCGCGCCACGGGCCGGACGGGTGGAGCGGCGGGCGCTCACAGCTCGTCCTCCGTCGGCAGTTCGTACACCCGCCGTACGCTGCTGCCCAGCCGGGCGATGTCCGCGCCGTAGACGTGGATCGAGATCGCCTTGCTCCCGCAGGCGTTCCACACCCTGTGGATATCTCCTGGCGGCGCGAACCCGCAGACCGAACCCTGCGGATTGACGACGTCCTTCTCGGCGACCAGCCGCGAGCTCAGCCCGTCCGGCACCAGCCGGTAGCGGCGCTCGTGCTCCTCGCCCTCGTGGACACCGGTCACGCACCAGGACACATGGTCATGGATCGAGGTGCGCTGGCCGGGCAGCCAGACCAGGGCGACGATCGAGAAGCTGCCGTCCGGTTCGGCGTGCAGGACGTGCTGGCGGTAGCGGTCGGCGTGACCCTCGCGCTGTTCGGGGGTGAGCAGGTCGTCCGCGCCGAGGAAGGGCGCGAGCCGCTCACCGACGAGGTAGGCGGTGACGTCCGGCGGCAGGCCGCGTCCGACGGCCTCGCGTACGCCGTCGACGAACGCGCCGAGGCGCGCCGTGACGCGGGAGACGGTGGGTTCGGTCGGCGTGGTGGTCATAACGGCAGCGTGCGGCCGCGCACTCCATCACGTCCAACGACGATTTCTTGGCGTCCTCTAAATTCTGCTTATGGATGACCCCTCCGGAGCACCGCCGGAATCGAGCGGGGATCGAGCGCGGGTCGAGCGGGAGCCGGGCGAGAATCAGGCGGCGGTCAGCAGCCGACCCGGTTCCCCGCCACCGTCTTCAGCTCCTCCAGCACCCGCGCCGTCGCCGGGATCTCCAGATGCTCCCGCAGCACGTACGCCGAGACCTGGCGCCGCGAGGCGGGGTCCAGGGCGCGGCCGGTCACCTTCTGGTGGCACAGGAACGACAGCACCAGACCCGGCATCATCGCGACCCCCAGCCCCGCCGCGACCATGCTCTGCACCACCAGGTTGTCATCGGTGGTGAAGGCGATATCGGGGGCGAAGCCCTGCTCGGCGCATTCGTGCAGGAAGTTGGCGCGACAGCGCAGACATCCGGCGATCCAGCGCTCCTCGCTGAGCTCGGCCAGCTTGACCGCGCGCCGCCGGGCCAGCGCATGGCCGGCCGGCAGCAGCACCGTGAGCTGGTCCTCCATCAGCGGGATCGCCACCAGGTCGGCGGGGACCTCCTCGTGCAGCCCGGGGTAGGTGAAGGCGAGCGTGATGTCGCACTCGCCGCGCACCACCCGCTCCAGCGACTCCGGCGGCTCGCCCTCCAGCAGCTCCACCCGCACCCCCGGATGACTGGCGGCGAGCCGGGACATGGCCTCGGGGATGAGGGTGGCGTTGGCACTGGGGAAGGCGCACACCCGCACCCGGCCCGAGCGCAGCCGGGTGATGGCGTTCATCTGCTGCTGGGCGGCGGAGATGCTGGACAGGATGGTGTCCGCGTGCCGGGCCAGGGTCTCCCCGGCCTCGGTGAGCCGCATCCCGCGGCCGACCCGGATGAACAGCGGGCTGCCGACGGCACGTTCGAGCGCCTTCATCTGCTGGGTGATGGCCGGCTGGGTATAGCCGAGGGCACGGGCGGCCGCCGAGTAGGAACCGGCGCTGACCACCTCGTGGAACGTCTTGATGTGCCGGGAATCGAACACCCTCGCATCATAGGCGGAAAACATAAGCACATATTGGGTCGGGAGAAGATCACCCCCACCATCGCTTTTGAGTCATGGATCACACCTGGCAGCCCGGCCCGGTTCTCAGCACTCCGTGAACGGAGTCCGCCCGGCGGTTGCGGGCCGTGCGCGCACAGTAGTTGGATGGTGCGCGTCCGTGACCGACGACGCTGGAGGACCCTCCCCGTGGCCGACGAGATCCGCACCGACATCCCGCATTCCGCGCGGATCTGGAACTACTGGATGGGCGGCAAGGACAACTACGAGATCGATCGTCAGGTCGGCGACGCCTCCCTGGAGATCGACCCCGACATCGGAGAGATGGCGACCGAGAGCCGCAAGTTCCTGATCCGCGCCGTCGAGCATCTGGCCGGCGAGGTCGGCATCCGGCAGTTCCTCGACATCGGCACGGGCCTGCCCACCATGCGGAACACCCACGAGGTGGCCCAGGACATCGCCCCCGACGCCCACGTCGTCTACGTCGACAACGACCCCCTGGTGCTGACCCACGCACGGGCCCTGCTGACCAGCGTGACCGACGAGGGTGTCACCACCTACGTGGAGGCCGACTTCAACGACCCCGAGCGCATCCTCGAGCAGGTCAGCGGCATCCTCGACCTCACCCGGCCGGTCGGCGTGATGTTCATGGGCGTGCTCGGACACGCCAGGACCCACGACGACCTGCTGCGCATCGTGAGGACGGTGCTGGCCGCGGTGCCCCCGGGCAGTCATCTGGTCCACTGGGACGGCACCACCGACAGCCCGTACTACGTGCGGATGTGCGAGGAGTACAGCAAGTCCGGCGGTGTGCCCTACATCCCGCGCGCACAGGACCAGCTGCGCACCGTCTTCGACGGGCTCGAGCTGCTCCAGCCGGGTTTCGGGAAGATCACGCACTGGCGCCGCCCCGATCCCGAGCTGGCCGGGGTGCGCGACATCGCCGCCTACGGCGGGGTCGCGCGCAAACCCTGACGGACTCCCCCGAGGCGATGACCGCTGTCACACGCCCCGGTGTCTTCGGGCTGAGCCGGGGCTCTTCGGGCAAGCTGACCTCTATGCCGCACTACACGTCGTACGACAACACCGAGCTCGCCTACCGCGTCCTGGAAGCCCGGGACGGCTCCGCGCGGCCACCGCTGATCTGCCTGGCCGGCGGGCCCGGGCGGGACGCCGCCTACCTGGGCGACCTCGGCGGGCTCGACGCGCAGCACACGCTGATCATCCCCGACAGCCGCGGCACCGGGGACTCCCCTCCGGCCACCGACCCCAGCGGCTACTCCTTCCCCGGGCTGGCCGAGGACCTGGAGGCGCTCCGCCGCCACCTGGGGCTGAACCGCTTCCCGCTGCTGGCGCACGACGCGGCGGCGGCCACGGCCCAGGCGTACGCGGCGGCACACCCCGAGCACCTCACCCATCTCGTCCTCGTCTGTCCGGGCGCCCGGCTCCAGGGCGAACTGCCCGAGGACGCCCGGGAGATCTTCGAATCGCGCGCGGACGAGCCGTGGTGGCAGGAGGCGTATGCCGCGGTGCAGCTGCTGCCCGACACCTCCGACTTCACCGAGGTGCGCAGGCTGCTGCTGCAGGCCGCCCCGATGGCGTACGGCCGCTGGGACGAACCCCAGCGGGCGCACGCCGCGGCCGAGGGCGAACAGCTCGGCCCGGTGCCGCGCGCGGGTTTCTGGCAGGGCGTCGACGAGGCGGGGCGCCGCGCGGTGCTGGCCCGGCTGCGCGAAGTCCCCTGCCCCGTGCTGACGGTGACCGGCGACCGGGACGCGGTGACCGGCGTACGCGCCGGGGAGCTGGTCGCGGAGTCCTTCCCCGACGGCCGGGCCCAGCCGCTGCACGGAGTGGGCCACTACCCGTGGGTGGACGAGCCGGACCTCTTCCGCCCGCTGGTCGAGGACTTCCTCGCGGGCCGCCCCGGCCGTCCGTGAACCACCGGCGGGGCCGGTCCCGGGCCCACTGTGAACGGGGCGTGTCAGTCGTATGGCAGCCCCGGCCGACGCGTTGATACCCCGCCGGACCCCGTCCTATCGTCGAAGCACAGCACGACACACCGGCCGTGTGCCCGAGTGGTTCAGGGGCTCGCCTGCAAAGCGAGTTACGTGGGTTCGAATCCCGCCACGGCCTCTAGGTCATTGACCAGGAAAAACGAAAGGGCGGCACCCCTCCGGGGGTGCCGCCCTTTCGGTCGTCCGTCTCACTTCTCGTCTCAGTTGGCCCGGCCGAGCCAGAATTTTCACCTCTCCGGACGCAGTGCCCTCTACCCTCCACATGTGGATCGCGACTGGATGCATGAGCAACTCGAATTCTTCGACCACCTAGTGACCCAGTACTGGAATGTCAAGTACACCAACGGCGATACGGCGGAAGAGCGGAAGAACCTGTTTGAAGCTGAGCCCACCGTCGTGAGGATCTTGCGCCGCCTGAACCCCGACATGCCGGACGTCGAGGTACTTGGGCAGAGCGATTGGGAGGATCTAACTACAAACGTTGACGAGGTCAGGCGCGGCATAGGCATCCTGACCGACATGGACGAGTGGAAGACGCGCCTGGCGCCAGATTCTCCGTCTCTTCCCGCCGATCGGCTCCACCCGTGGGTGTGGGATGCAGCACGTACCTTTTGGGAGTCCGCGCACTATCGAGCTGCTGTCCACGCCGCCGCCACGTCGATCAACGCCCACCTTCAGAACAAGCTTGGCCGACGCGACTTGTCGGACGCCAAGCTCATCCAGGAAGCCTTCAGCGACAAGGCGCCGGAGACGGGAAAGCCTCGGCTCCGGATACCAGGCGACCAAACAGATCCCGGAGTTCAGACACGGCAGCGTGGCGCCCTCCAACTCGGTCAGGGGGCGTACTTTGCGCTCCGGAACCCTGCCGCTCACGAGACGGGTGACTTGGCGCAACAGGAAGCCTTGGAGCAGCTAGCCACGTTCAGCGTGCTGGCACGACTGATCGACGGCTGCCAGGTAGTGACGCACGCCTGAGGGGGCAGGGTGGAGCCCTGCCCCCTCAGGGTCACTGGGCCGGTACGAGTGCGCCAGCAGCACCGTCGTCGTCCGGCCGGTCCGTCTCGGTCTTCCAGATCAGACCGTCTACCTGCCTCGCAACGTCCGCCCGCACGGCGTCCACCATGTGCTGATACCGGGCGGCCATAGCGGTGGTCGACCACCCCATGAGGCCCATAACGGCCCGCTCGGGAACACCGAGGATCAGCAGGACCGTGGCGGCCGTGTGGCGTGCGTCGTGCAGACGCCCGTCACGAACGCTCGCCTCTGCCAGAAGCGCCTTCCACTCGGCCCAGTCCTTCCGATGGGAAGAGATGCGGCCGTACTCGTCAGGGAACACCCACCCCCCTTCCTGCCAGCGCTTCCCGGCCGCCTCCCGTTCCGCATCCTGCGCCTTGCGGTGGGCGCGCAGCAGGTCAACGAGCTGTTCCGGGAGGCCGACCGCACGGCGGCCGGCACGTGACTTGGTGGTGGACGTCTCCGGGTTGCTGCGTCGCTTCTGCGGGCAGTACCCGGCCTTGCGCCCGCAGGGTTCCGCGCACCCGTGCGCGTACTGCGGGCGGTGGCGACTGCGGCGGACCATCAGGAACCCACCGTCAAGGTCTACGTCCTCCCATTTCAGGCCCAGCACTTCCCCCTGCCGTAGACCGAGGGCGAGGGCTACAGCCCAGCGTGCAGAGTTACGGTGCCGGGCGGCGGCCTTCAGCAGACGCTGCACCTCAGCCACGGTGTAGGGCTCAACCTCGTACTCGTCCACCTTCGGAGCCTTGGCCAGCAAGACCGGATTCTTCCCGAGATGGCCGCGCCGTACCGCCTCGTTGAGGGCAGCGCGAAGCGTGCGGTGCGCGTGGTGGGCCGTCGCGGGTTTGCTGCCGTTGGCCTGCATCTTCACGTAGAACGCTTCGATGTGCTCCGGCTTAAGCCTGTCGAGGCGATGGGCGCCCAGGCCGGGGATGAGGTGCTTCCGCACAGAGACGCCGTACCCCACCATCGTGTTGTCGTTGGCCGTGAGGGGCGCGACGTTCTCAATCCAGTGCGTCAGCCACGCCTTGACCGTCCAAGGCTTGCCCGGCTTGCGCACGGTCTTGGCATCGCGCTGCCTCTCCAGCTCCCGCACGGCTTCGGTGACCTCCGCACGGGTCTTCCGCTCGACATGACGCCGGTCCGGCTTGCCGTCGTCACGAACGCCGACGGTGACCCGGCCGTGCCACTTGCCGTCTTTGCCGAAGTAGATCGAGCTGCGGCCGTTCGGCTGTCGAGTGCGCTTCTCTTTCTCTGCCACAGGCAGACTCCTGTTCATGGTGTCGGGATGGAGACCGGGGCGGCGGGCTGTCCTGTCCGGGAGTGCCGCCGCCCCGGGCGTCGTCAAGCGACGCGTTGGGCCGCGCGCCGGCGGGCGAGGTACGCGGCCGGAGCGTCGGCGGGGACGCGGCGGAGTCGGCCGATGTCGATGGACTCCAGCTCTCCGGTGCGGATGAGCGCGAAGCAGGTGGTCCGGCCGATGCGGAGTCGGCGGGCTGCCTCTTCGACGGTGAGGAGAACAAGGGTGGGATCGTCGTCGGCGGGGGTCGTGAGGGTGTCGTGTTCGTCCACGGTCGCTCCAGCTCTGACTGTGTTCGCGGGTGGGGGTCCGCGTCTGTCCGAGGTGCGGATTTCTGCGTCACCGCGTCATCTGCGTCATTCAGGTCTCTGACCTGGGGTTTTGGGTGACGCAGAGGTTTCGGGGTGCGTCATCGGGTGACGCAGGCTTCCGTCACCGGGTGACGCGGGTGACGCGGGATGACGCAGCCACGGCCGCCCTGCGTCACCGCTGTAGTGGCAGTTCACGGGCCGTTTCGCACCCCGTGGTGACGCAGGTGACGCAGCGTCTCCCCTCTTAGGAAAAAGAGAGGGCGGGTGTCTGTTGTCGTGCTGGCCTTAAGGCGTGAAGAAGGAGCCGCTTCGCGGCGCGACCACCGGGGGCGGCAAGCCGCCGAACAGCAAGAAGAGCACCCCGCTGCGGCGCCTGGTGCTCTTCTTGCTTGTCCGACCGGTCAGAGCATCGGTTCTTGCTGCTGTGGTGGCGAAGTGGGGCGTCGGGTCATCTCGATGTAACGGCCCTCTTTGGTGCGGCCCCAGTCGACGACGACGCCCCGGGCCGCCAGGGTGGGCTGGAGACGCTTGAGGCGGTCTGAGAGGACCTTGCCGGTGGTCGGCCACCCCTTAGGCAACGGGCGGCAGTCCTCGCCGCTGTAGAGGCCCGTGAGGCAGTGCAGCCACTCGGAGGACGTCATCCGTGCCTCAACGCCCGCCGCGAGGCTGGAGGCGTGCTTGAGGACGGTCTGCGCGAGCAGGTCACCTTCGATGACGTCGTCATTGAGGTCATCCAGGCTGGTCCGGTAAGCGGCCAGTGCCCCAAGCCCCGTGGCGGCATCGAGCTGTGCGCACAGGTGGGCGAAGTCCGCCATGCGCAGGTCGGTGGGGATGTCCACCTCAGCCGCGCGGACCTGGACGGTGAGATCGAGCAGAGAGCCGAGAATCACGGGCAGGACCTCTTCGAACTCCGCCCACAGCTCCGCCTCCGTACGCCGGGTGCGGGGCCGCTCCAAACGGAGCGGCAGGAGACGTTCGGCCAGGTCGGGACGGATGACTCCGACGTCGATGCCGGTCAGCAGCAGGGGCCGCCGGTAGCGTGCGCGGACAACGTCGCCATCGGTGTAGAGGGCGCGTTTGATGGTCTCGGCCCCGGTGACGATGCAGCACATCAGGTCGGACAGGTCCGGTGCCAGGTGCGAGAGGTTGTCCAGCGCGGTGACCCAGCCGGCGGCCACGGCCGCGATCAGGTTCTCCTCATCCTTCGGCGCCCGGCGCAGGTCACCGCTCATCCCCTCAATGATCCGCACCAGCATCCGCCCGCCGGTGGACTTCCCCGCACCCTGGGGACCGGTGAGGAAGGGCGCGGGAACGGGCATGGAGGGCCCCAGACAGCCGATCAGCCAGGCCACGGCCAGGCACTCGGTCTCTGCGTTGGCGAAGTTGCACAGCCTCAGCAGGAGGTCGATGCCCTTGCCGTCGGTGTCCTTGGCGGGCAGGGGCAGTTCGCCGGTGAGCTGGGTGCGCCGCCAGCACACTTCCCTCGGGTCAGGGGTGACGATGTCCCACCCGGTCGGGTGGATGCGGACGGACTGCCCGTCGTCGCGGCCGAGGTCGAGCCACGTTGCACTATCGACCCCCGGGGCAACGCGGATCTGGACCGGTTGCACGTCCTGACTTAGCGCCAGGGCTTCGATCAGGTCCAGTGCTTCCTTCAGGGCGGTGCCGTTGAACACGCCGTGCCCATCGCGGAAGAGGCCGACCATGAGTTCCTGGCGGTGGCTGCCCGAGGTGCCCTGGGAGCGGATCGGGCGGGCCACGGGGTGGCCGTTCTTCTGCGCGTACACCATGCCGTCGGCGGTGCGGAAGTACCGGAAGTGCGCTTGCGCGTAGTCGGCGATGACGTCGCGGGCCGGGGTCTTGTCGTCGTCGGTCATGGTCACAGTCCCAACCGAGTTCGGGCATTGGCCCACGCATCGGCGCAGTGCCGCACGGTTTCGCCCTTGGCCTGCGCGGCGGCGAACAGCCGCTGCATGTGGGCGCCGGTGAGGCAGCCGCACCGGCCATGAGCGGACAGCACGGCGAGGAACGTCCCGTAGACGGTGGCGTGGACCGCGCTGGAGGCTTCAGTGATGCGCTGCTCTGCCATGGCGATCCCACGGTCCAGGTAGGCAGGCGTGCGGTGTCGGCACTCCCCGCCCCCGACCCGCACGGGCACACTCACGCTGTGCGGCGCGGGCCGTACCGTGGCAAGTTCCTTCTCGGCCAGCGCGCGGACGACGTCCGGCAGGGTGGTCATGGTGCCGGTGCCGGGGCCGAGCCATCGGGCGTAGGACATGGACGACTTGATGTCGACACCGGGCCGGACCGCGTTGGACGACCGCATGGCGCCCCGGTAGATCCAGTGCTCACCACGTGTCGTCAGCACGGTCCGCGTGGCCGGCAGGGCCTCACGCGCCCACTCGACGGCCGCCGCGTTGTCCAGGTCCACCACGGTCAGCCCGGCCCCACCGGGGTGGTAGGCGACGGCCACGGCCTGACGCCATGCCGGGGCCCACATCGGCGAGGTGAGCGCGTGCGGGTCGGCGGTCGCTGCTGCCCACCCATGGCAAGGGGCCGGGCACCGGCAGGGACCCGCGGCCTTCATGTTCGGCCGGTCTCCACAGCCGCTGTCCTTGCAGGTGCGGCAGTTGCCGAACGGGGTCTTGCCTTGCCGTAGGGGCAGCACCGGAACACCGGCCGCCGCCAGAGCGAGGGCGGTGCGCAGGTGCCTGGACGTCGCGGTCATGCCGCCACCCCCATCGTCGTGGTGGCGGCGAGGTAGGCGCGGCCGATCCACTCGGCGTAGGAGGGCGGGATGGCCTCCGTCAGTTCCTCGCGGACGTCGGTCCACGTGATGCCCATGGCTTGCTGAAGTTCGGGGATGCTCGGCTTGCCGCCGCCGTTGCCGTAGGCGGCGACGTAAGGGCCGTCGAAGTACTCACCGTGCCGCCACCCGCGCACCCGGCCCCGGTGGGGGACGTGCGCCGGCCGCTCGGCGATCCATCCGCCCAACTCGAAGTTGCGGTGACGGATGACCCCGAGACCGAACATCTCGCCGCACAGCGTGAGGTCTTTGCGGATCTTCGCGCGCCCGTTGGGCTGCTCGATCACGTACGGCAGCCCGGTGCGGTCCAAGAGTTCGCGGGTGGACGCCACCAGGTCAACATGGGCACGACCCCACCCCTGAGAAGCGTTGGTGCCCACGGTCAGCGCGCATCCGTGCTGGCACGGCGGGGACGCGTGAACGAACGCGTACCGCTTGATCTCTCCGGATTCGATCAGGGCGGCGAGGTAGGCGAGGGCGTCACCCTGGTGCCAGGGGAAGGGGTAGTTCGGCCGGTGGGCGATGTCACAGCCGTCCACGGCGAACCCGGCCAGGGCGTACCCCATGGCGGCACCGCCGGCGCACGAGAACAGATCCAGTAGACGCGGCCGGGAGTCGACTCGCGGGATCGTGATGGGTTGGGCCATGCTGTGGGTCTCCTGTTCTGCTTCGTCGGGATACGGAGACCGAGGGCGGCGGGCTGTCCTTGTCCGGGAGTGCCGCCGCCCTCGGGCGTAGCTAGAAGGGCGGTTCGTTGCTGTAGCCGCCGGGGCCCCACGGGTCGCTGCCACTGCTTCGCCGGTGCAGCCACCGGGGCAGACGCGGCAGCGGGAGCAGGAGCATGCGCCACTGGCTCCAGCACTCGCAGGGCTCCCAGTCGGTGCCCGCGTACTCGCCGGTCTCGTAGTCGCCGTAGTCGTGAGGGATGCCGCCTACGCCTTCGCAGTTGCGGCAGTCGGGGTCGGGGGTATCGGCCAGGACCAGCGCGTTGCGGGGCAGCGCGGTGCGCTGGATACGGAGTCGCAGCACGGAGATCCCTTCTCAGCCGTAGAAGCGGTTGCGCTTGATGACGGCCTTGCGGATGTTGACCGTCGTTCCGCCGCTCCGGCCACGGCCGGCGCCGAGAACCTGCACCGCGATCCAGCCGCCGAAGATGACGGCGGCGAGGATGATGAGTTGATGGATGAGCGCGGCGAGCGCGGCGATGAACGTGGTCAGCAGCACAAGCCCGCCGCAGATGGCGGCGAACCCGATGCCGCCGAGCGCGATGTTCACCGCCGCGCGGGAGATGACCGGCTTGGCCGCGACCGGTTCCGGCTTGGCCGGCTCGATGGCGTAGCCGGTGATGACCCGGCCGTCCGGGAGGACGACGCTCGTCACGGCCGGAACGCTGCCCGGCTGCACGGGCACGATCGGCGCCGTGTGCGCGGGCGGTATCGGGGCGGGGTGGTGGACTTCCACGGCCGCCGGCGGGTGGTACTCGGTGGGTCCGGTCATGTCCTGGTCTCCCTTCTAGCGGCCAATGCCGGCGAGGGCGCCGGTGATGGCGGTCACGAGCTGGTTGACGTTGTCGCTGGCGCCGGTGCCGGCGAGGTAGAAGCCGAAGAGCGCGGCGGCGACGGCCGCGCCGGCGCCCAGCGCCCGGAAGCGCAGCAGCAGCGCGAGGACGACGGCGAGCAGCAGGACGAGCGGGATGGTGATGACCACGGGCCCTCCCGGGGTGGTCAGCGGGTGCCGGCGCGGTAGGTGCGCGCGGCGCGGTTGTAGATCCAGCGGCCGACGCGTATGCGCTTGCCGGTTGCCTGGCAGCGGCGGCAGTCCTTGCCGCGCTTGAGTCGTCCCTTGCGGTCGGTCTTGAAGCCGTGGCCCATGCCGGCGCACTTGCGACAGTCCCCGAACGGGCTGAGCCAGCACTTGACGCTGTAACCGAGCGTGATGGTGAGCAGGAAGGCGGTAGCGAGGACGGCAAGGCTCATCAGGGGCCTCTCAGGGCGGGTTTGATGGGTTTCCGCAGGTGGGCCGCTAGAAGCTAGCGACCTGATCAGGGGCGGTTTGGGTCGCTAGCAGGGTTGCTACCGGTAGCGACCCCTGCCGCTACCGGTAGCAGTCCGTGAGACCTATCCGGCGTCCCTCTTCTTGTTGCGCTCCGTAATCGCCGTGGCGATGTCGTCGCGCTTGATGCCGCGCTTGTTGAGCTGTTCGCCATCGACGCGGCGGCTGATCTGAACCGTGCCGATACCGAACGGCTTGAGCGCGTTGGAGAGCGCTTCGGCCTTGGGCTTGGGCTCCAACTCCGCCCATGCGCCGTAGACCTCGGGGCGCAGGTCGGCGAGGCGATCCACGATGGTCTCAGACCACACCTTGGCCTCACCCTTGCCGAGCACGGCCGCCACATCGTCCAGGATCGTGGCCGACGCCTCCGGGGCCGGAGCCTCGCCAGCCGCATCACCGGACAGCGTGCCCTCGGCCTCACGCAGCGCGGCGGCGCGGGTCAGGATGCGCTCAGCGTCGCGGCCGTCGGCGAGGTACGTCCGGACGATGCCGGAGTCGTCCGACATGCCTTTGAGCAGGCCAACGCCCTTGTGGGACTTCAGCAGCTTGGACGCGTCCAGACCCTCGCTGTAGGACCCGGCACCAAGGATGGTGTCCGAGACCTGGTAGGCGCCCACCCGCAGCGCGAACCGAGCCTGATGCTGGTCACGCAGCTCCGAGGGGCACGCCTTGTCGTCCGGCTTCTGCGTCGAGGTCATCACCGAGACACCGACCGCCGGGGCGACGCGGGCGAGGTAGACCAGCAGAGACAGGATCTCCTTGCCGTGCTCGGGGTGCTGCAAGTACTCCTGCACCTCGTCCACCACGAACAGCGTCAGGGGCATGTTCAGCTTCTTGTCCCTGCTGATCTCCGGGGTGAGCTTGCCCTCGGGGCAGATGTGCAGCGGCAGTTCCGAGAGCCGGTGGTACCGGTCCTCGACATCCGCCTTCAGCTCACGCAACGAGGTCAGCAGGTGAACGACCGGATCGAACCCGTTCTTCGGGACGATGCCGAACCCGATTCGGTGCGCGACCAGCACGAACTTGCGCCAGTCCGGCGACGCCTTCCCGTCGAACACGTACAGCCTGACGTACGGGTCCAGCGCGGCAGCGAGGGCGATGGTGCGCGCGGAGAACGTCTTGCCCTGCCGGGGCACGGCGCCGACCAGCAGCGACAGCCACAGCATGGTGGCCATGACCGGGTTTCCCCGCTCGTCCACGCCCCACGGGAACGGCTTCCAGAAGTCCACCCGCGTCGCTCCCAGCAACGGCGACTTGCCGGAGGGAACGGCGAGCGGGTCACGGTCGGCGATCCACATCGACACCCGCCGCGCGCTCGTCTCGTCCTTGTCCAGGAAGAGCTGAGTGGGGGCGATGTCGATGCCGGACGCGAGACGTTCGTGGGCGTTGACCGCGTCCGCGAACGTCTTGCCGTACGGCAGGTCGACCACCACACGCCAGCCGTCACCGTCCCGGCCGATCGGCCGCGGGAAGGCGATGCCCTGGTCTTTCATGGTCAGCCGTGCCGCCTCAAAGGCGCGGGTGATGATGTCCGAGGACAGCCGCCGCTTGCGGAAGGTCACCTTGGCCAGGTCGATGAGCGGCCGATCCGCCGGCGCCCCGACCACACCCAGCGTCGTCGTCAGAGCGGCGACGGACAGCAGGAGCAGCCACGACGGCGCCATGACGTACAGGGTCAGCGCGGCGGCGAGACCGATGAACGCACCGATCGTCGCGACGACGCCCCGCAGCCTGACCCGGTCATTGCGCTGCCGGGACAGCTTCAGGTACTCGCCCGCGTCCTCCGACGCCACGGCGGCGAGCCGCAGGGACTTGCCTTCCGCGTCGAACACCCACCGCCCGATCGCGGCTGACCACCGCCACGCACCGCGCGGCGAGTAGACGACGACCTTGGGGGTGTAGACGAGCGGCAGCCGCACCGCGTGGTAGCCGACCACGGCGGAGTAGTGGCGTACCGCCCACTTCCGGACGGCCGTGCGCTGGTCGGGCAGCTTCACCCAGTCCGGCAGCACCGGCATCCGGGCCTTGTCCTTGGCCTCCATCCACTCCGCCACCGAGGGCGGGTAGACCTCGCGGGGCGGGTCGACCGGGGCGCCCTCGGTCACGTCGCCGGCCTCGGGGTCGTCGGTGTCGGGAAGTTCGGCTTCCCACTCCCCCGGCTTGACCTCGCCCTCAGCGGGCGCGGTCGCCGGGTCGGTCTTCTTCTTGAGCGGGAACGGCAGCACTTCGGCCGTCCGCTCCTCGGCGCCCTCGGGCTCGTCCGGGGGCGGGAACGCGGTGGTTTCCGTCACGATGTATCTGCTCCTTCGCGGGAGTCGAAGGGTCCGGCCGGCTTGCTGTGGAAGGTGGGCGGCCGGACCCGGGTTCGGGTGGTTCAGGCAGCGCGCTGTTCCTCGGGATAGGCGCAGGTCACGCATACGCCGAGCGAGGTGGGGATGCAGTAACCGGCGTCCGTGCGGCACTGGGGGCAGGTGCGGCGGGCGGTCATCGCCTTGTCCAGCGCGGCCCGCTTGCCCGGGGTCATCGGGCGCACCCGCTTGGCCAGGTCCAGGCGGTACAGGTAGGCCACCAGGGCGCAGGACTTCCGGCGGCGGGAGCGACGCATCACCTGGGCCGCTATCGGCTGACCACCGGGACGTAGGCCACGGGCCCGTAACTGCCGGCGGGTCGCAAGACCGTCCGGCGCCAGCCGCCACGGGTACGTGGGGACGCCCCAGGTGGTGCCGGTGGGGTCGTAGCACTTGCCGAAGGCCGGCGACATCAGGCCGCAGTCCCCTCGACCTGGTCGGCGTCGCGCTCGGCACGCTCAGCAAGGAGGGTGTCCCGCAGCATCCGCGCGTTCGCGGGCGAGGTGCGGATCTCGCGACGGATGCCCTCGGCGGTGATGTGCTTGTCCGGCCAATCGGCCGTCGCGGTACGTGCCTCATCGAGCAACTGGGCCCGCGTCCGCTTCGGCCGGGGCGACCGTGCCGCCTCGGGAACCCGACCAGTCGCCCGACGGGAACGGGGGGAGTCGGCCGCCACCGCCCGCCGCTTGCTCGACTCGACCGGCGCCAGATCGGACTTGGTCGACTCGACCGGCGGTGCGATGGCCGGGACGGGCTTGAGCGGGAGGGTCGACTTTCCGCAGTCGACCGGCACCGGATCGGGCACCGGCAGCCGCGTCAGCGCGACGGGCGCCGGGGTCGATTCCGGCAGGTCAGCCGTAGACCGATTCCTCTCGGTCTCGGTAGATTCCTCCGCATTTGTGATCGGTGCGGGTGCGGGGTCGGTGCCGCCGAACATCGAGCCGAGCGCGGCATCCGCACCGGCGGTGATCCGGTCGCGCTGGACATTCAGCAGCCTCGATCCGAGTGCGGCATCGCCGACCCCGACCTTGCGGGCCAGGCGCCATGACTTGCGCTCCGACCACCACTTGATCCGATTGCTCGGGTGGTGTGCGGCGCGGGCGCGGTGGTAGGCGAGGGCCTGGACGATGTCGGCGGTGCGCCGCTCGTTCTCCGCGTCGCGACCGTCGGTGTGGACGACGATCCGGCGGGCGAGGAACGCCATACCTTCCGCCGACACCGACATGCCCATCGGGGTCAGCGCGTAGATCACGGTCCGCCCCAGGTCCGGCGCGGCCATGGCGCCCATAACGGCGGCGGCGGCCGGCAGCGCCCACAGACCGAACCGCACCACGCGCGGCGAGGACTGCCCCAGCATGGTCAGCCCCAACAGCACCAGCGCCAGAACGGCCGTGGCGCCCTCACCGGCACCGAGCGCACCGAGCGCGGTCCCCGTGCCATAGGCGTGCCCGATGTTGCTGTAAGTCCCGATCCCGCCGACAACGCCCGTGGCGAGCATCGGCACGAACGCAGCCGTCAGCACCCCGACCTGAACCTTGCTCAGCGGCTTCCGCGCGGTCGTCTCAGTCATGCCGCTTCCCCCGTCCCCGACCGGTAGGTGCGGGCGGCGCGCAGGAACGGCACCGTGCGGGTCAGCGCGTCGGCGTATAGGGCGTCCCAACCGGCGATCTCGTCACCGGCCTCGCCCATCGCGCGCAGGTCGGCGAGGATGTCACCGGCCGCGTCCTCACGGGCGCGCCGCTCCTCGGCCGTCTCGGGCTCCAGCGGGCCACGGAACAGGTCGACGTCGATACCGAGCGCCAGTTCCGCGAACTCCGAATCGGTGTGGGCCTCCTGGCCAGCGACGAAGGTGCGCATGCGCATGATGGTTCTCTCCTCGTTCTAAAAGCGTCGGGAAGGGCGCGGGGCGGTCGGCTGTCCTTGTCCGGGAGTGCGACCGCCCCGCGAACGGGGGCAGATGGTGAAGGGTGCGGAGTGGGTGCTAGCTGACCTGGACGGAGCCGCTGGTCACCCGGCGGCGGACGTTCAGGTGAACCGCGCCGGTGATGCGTGCGCAGCCAGACGTGGGGGCCACCGTGAGACGGCCGGTGGCCTGCGGCGTCGCAGCCATCCGGACGTTGCCGGAAGTGAGGTTCAGCCTCGCGCTGCTGCCGCTGTAGGCGCCAATGTCGAGGTTGCCGGAGGTGAGGTTGACGTCCAGCGGGCCGGTCACGTTGCCGACCATGACGCTGCCGCTGGTGACCGTCGCCTCCAGGTCGCCGACCCGCTCAGCGGTCAGGTTGCCAGAGGTGCCGTCGTATTCCAGCCGCGCCAGTGCGCCCCTGACGGCGGTGTTGGCGGTGTGCGTGCTGATCAGCGCCACGGACCCGGCGGGCAGGTGGATTTCGGCGGTGATCGGCGTGACCACGTCGTCGGCCGGACCAGTGGCGGTGACCTCGCGGCCGTTGATGAAGACCTTGCCGCCGCCATGGGGGCCGGTGATGTGGACGTTGCCGCCCACGATCTGTACGCCGTTGCCGCCGGAGAACGTCATAGTGCTGCCGCCCATGCGGATGGTGGTGCCGCCGCTCATACCGCCGACCACGTCCGGGACTCGGACGCGGAGGTTCTGCCCGTTGAGGCTGACGGCGGTGTCGCGGATCGCGTCAGCCGACGGACCCGAAGCGGCGTCGGTCTTCAAGACCACCTGCGCCTGCTTCAGCGTGGGGTCGACGGCGACGCGGATGCTGCCGGCGTTCATCGCCAGGTCCAGGGCGATCGGGCCGATGACGTTCACGGGGATGGTGCGCTCGGTCATGGAAGGACTCCTGACTGCGTCGGGATGGGAGACCAGGCGCGGCGGGCTGTCCTTGTCCGGGAGTGCCGCCGCACCGGGAATGAGGGCCAACACCGCAAGAGACGGCAGGCCAAGCGCCCCGGGCGGGATCTGATCCCGCGCCCTCTCGGCTGCATACCGGGGCTGAGGTAGAGGAGTACGAGGAGTTCACCGGGAGCCGTCGCCACGGCCACCCGGCCCCGACCCTCGAACTGTCGGGGCGCCCTATTCGCACTGCTCGGCGCCAGCAGAACGACCGCGAACCAGGCAGGCTCCCCAACAGGAATCCGGCACCGGAAACGGCCGTCGACGGTCATCACCCGGCCGTCGCGGGGACGGGGCCAGGCCCCGCCAAGTTCAAAGCACTCTGTTGAGTTCTCAAGGAACGGGCGCTTCCTTCGAGTCCCTTCCGGGGACTCTCCGGGCGTCGTTTCGCTGCAGTACCTGTTTTACAGGTACTGCATGGGGGCCCGTCAAGTACGGTGGCGGACTCCCTTGGTGTCGCGCCGGGAACTTCTTGGCGCACAATCAGAATCGCCGCAGGTCAGGGGAGTTAGTTACCCCCTCCCTGGAAACCTCAGGGACATCTGGCTACGGTCATGAAGTCCTAGATGTCCCGCCGGGGGGTGCAGATGTCCAACGAGCGCCTGAGGTCAGCTCTGTTGGCGCGCGGCATGACCGTGCAGAGCTTGGCTGAAGAGATCAGCGTCAACCCGAAGACGGTCGAACGCTGGATCTCGCAAGGGAAGGTGCCGTACCGGCGGCACCAGTACGCGACTGCCGCAGCGCTAAAGGTCGACGTCACTACGCTGTGGGATGACGGCCGCACGCTGGAGAGCGCAACGGACCTGACAAAGGCGGAGATTGTGGCCGTCTATCCACACCGTCACACGGTGCCGCCGGGTCTGTGGCGCGAGATGTACGCGCGGGCCGACAGGAACCTTGACGTTCTCGTCTACTCAGGGCTCTTCCTGTCGGAGAACCCCCAATTCCACGACCTCCTGAAGCAGAAGGTCGAGGGGACGACTCAGGTGCGCATCCTGCTGGGGGACCCAGGCTGTGAAGCTGTTCGGCAGCGCGGCATCGATGAAGGCCACCGGGTCATGGATGGCAAGATCCGGAATGCGTTGGTGAACTACCGGCCTCTCTTCAAGAGTCACCCGGAGGTCAGCGTCCGGCTGCACGCCACGACGCTCTACAACTCCATCTACCGATCCGATGACGAAATGCTGGTCAACCCGCACGTCTACGGCATCGGCGCATACATGGCACCCGTCTTCCACCTGCGGCGCATGCCAGGCGGCGGCCTGTTCGACATGTACGCGAATAGCATCGAACAGACCTGGGGAGGCGCTCGCCAGGTCACAGACAGCGACATCACGGGAGCCTGACGATGGGACGCATTGACTACCTGCACGACCCGGACGCTCCGCCAGCCAACTCGGTCGTGCCCTCCGTCGTGGCGTTCGTCCAGAACGACATAGGGCAGGTCCTCATGATCCAGCGGTCAGACAACGGGCGCTGGGCACTGCCAGGTGGGGGGCACGACCCAGGCGAGTCCATCAGCGACACCGTGGTGCGCGAAGTCTGGGAAGAGACCGGCATCAAGGCCGAAGTCCTCGACGTGTCCGGGATTTACACCGACCCGGGGCACGTGATGCAGTACGACGACGGAGAGGTCCGCCAGCAGTTCAGCATCTGCTTCCGCGCTCGGCCGATCGGCGGCGAGACTCGTACGAGCAACGAAACGACCCAGGTCCGCTGGGTTGACCCAGCGGACCTGTCGAAGCTGGATGTGCACCCCACGATGCAGCTCCGCATCCAGCACGCCATGGACCGGACGCGGACGACCCCCTACATCGGCTGACGCTTGGCGGCAGTGACCCGCTCAAGCACACGTGCCGCACTCGCGCAGATCTCCGGCTCGGCGCGACGGATGAACTGGCCGATCAGACTGTCCGGCCCATAGCGGCCGGCAATCTCGTTGACCCGGTCCACAGGGTTCGTCGGTTCGCCGTCCGGCGTCGTGTTCATGTCGCAGTAGCAGAGCGCGTCATTCAGCTGCGCGGTTTCGCGCGGGAACTCACCCTGCAACTCCTCATGTAGGCCCCGCGCTTCGGCCTCCATCCATGCACAGGAATGGTGAGCAACAAGGTTCACGACGCGTTCGTCAGCGTGGGCGATGTCGCGGAGGTAGCGGGCGCCATCGAGCGGGTGGAAGCCGGTCTTGGCAAGGTCCGGCGCATAGCCGATGTCGTGCAGGACAGCAGCGGCTTCCAGTAGCTCCGCATCCCGCCCGAGGATGGGCGCGATGGTACGCGCCCGTTCGGCGACCCCCAGCGAGTGCTTCCAGCGGCGCGGTAGCGGCTCCGCAAGCAGGGACTCAGCCAAGGGGTAGGCCCACTCCGTCAGCTCCGACAACCTACGAACGCTCCTCTCGAATCGGCAGGGCGCGGACTGTCCGCACCCTGCCCTGCCCTCCACTTGCCAGCACGCCCGCGGCTTCCAACTTGTCGAGAGCCTTGGTCACGGTGGGGCGTGAGACTCCGAACCGTTCGGCCAGAGCAGACGCACTGGGGAACGCTGCCCCGACCGTCAAACCTTCCTCCACGATCACGTGCGCGATGCGCTCTTCCAACGGGCGGCGGCCAGTCCGCTCACCTGCCCGTACGACACGCCAACGCCCGCCCGGCACCGGTTCGGCGACGCCATCCCTGTGGAGAACCGTAAAGGCACGGAGGGCGACTCCACGCGAGATCTTGTACTCGCTCATGAGTTCAGCCGCAGACGGAAGCTCCGTCATGGCTGGGTCCGCCTCGACTCGCGCCTTCACTGCATCGGCGATCTTCAGGAAGGTCCCCCGAGGACTGGCCTGCTGCGACACTCGTTCTCCCTCTCTGCTCACCCGTGTAGAACCTTAAGAGTCGCATGTCTGGCGGGCACAGCATCCGTACACGAATGAACGGTGGTGATCGCGGTCGGATCATGCTCTGCCCAGTACCCACAGCCTGACAGGAGGGGACAAGCTTGCCGGACGCT
Source organism: Streptomyces sp. NPDC045899 (assembly GCF_056431485.1). Lineage (NCBI taxonomy): Bacteria > Bacillati > Actinomycetota > Actinomycetes > Kitasatosporales > Streptomycetaceae > Streptomyces > Streptomyces sp. NPDC045899. The sequence continues at coordinate 133,072 of NZ_JBWKKP010000011.1, read as the reverse complement.
CACCGAAGAGGCGCTGAGGGCGGGTACTGACGTCATAAGATAGGAAGCCAGTACCTTCATGTCGCCTCTAATGATTTAGTCCTGTCTCATGGAGATTGTTGCGGGGCCTGGTGGGCGTCTGGTTCTTCCCCTGGTGGACGTGACACCTGTGTCCGAGCCGCCCAGCGCACGTTTCGCGAGCCCTCGATGCACTGCGCCTGCAGTCGTGCCCGCACTGCCAGCCGGACACGGTCCGCGTTGGAGTCAGCACACACCTCCGACGCAGGGCGCGTCGCGAGGTGGACCCGATACTCCTGTGCAGGTCAGGGGCGGCGCGGAGTCTCAACGGTGCAAGAGCCTCCGAGTCACGTGCAGTTGAGTGCTCATTAGAACAGAGGAATCTTCAAGTGCTGTGCCGCGTCGAGGGAGTATGGTGGCCCCCGCAAGGGCGCTCGCTCTTGCGCAGTTTCTAGGGCACTTGCTCTAGGAAGCCCAAGGAGAAAACCAAATATGGCTCGACGAGTCCAGGTCCCGGTCCACGCAGTAAAGAACCTCATTCGTCAGGCGTACGAAGCTGGTGGCCCTTACCAGTGGGCGCGAGAGGCGTGGCGCAACTCTGAGGAGAGCGGCGCCTCAGTCATCCATTTCGGGATTGAGGAACAAGCTGCACGCAATAAGGGTGTTCTTCGACGCACTATCATGGATAACGGATCGGGAATGATCCCCGATGACCTTCTGGTCTTCCTGTCTTCCTTCGGCGGGGGTGGTAAGCCGATCGGCGTCGATGGCAACTTCGGTCAGGGATTTAAGTCTTCGGTCCTTCCCTGGAATCCCTACGGTGTCGTCGTCATCAGCTACACCGAGCAGACGCCCGATGGCGCCATGGTCTGGATCCACCGCGAGGGCGACAGCTACACGTTCAAGGAATGGGACGTCCATGATGAGGACGGGATGTATCTCGGCCGCGACGACGTCATGCTCCCGTACGCGGACGAGGCGCACGGCTGTCACTGGGGAGAGATCCGTCCCGACTGGATGAAGACCGGGACGATCATGGTGCTCCTGGGCGCTTCCGCGGAGAGCGACACCTGGGAGGGGGACCCTGACTCTGCTCGGCACGAGTCCGTGGACGGACTCGTGCGCTACCTCAACGGTCGCGTCATCGAGGTTCCGGAGCGGCAGGGCAAGCCGCTGGAGACAACGGTCATCGATCTCTATCGCAAGGGTGAGACGGGGCGTCGGGAGACCAAGGACAAGACGGTCGAGCTGCCTGATGGGACGTCGATGGTGTGGCGCCCCAGGCGTGTTTATGGCCTACGGCACTACATTCCCGAGACGCACCTGACAGGCTCGGTCCAGGTCGACGACCACGGGACGGTCGCCGAGTGGTTTTATGTTCCCGAGCCTGACGCTCCGGTGAAGGGAACCAACGACTACATCGCCCAGCGACCCGTTGTGGTGGTCGACTACCAGGGCGAGGCATACCACTCGGACCACACCAAGCACCGGTATCGGCAGTTCGGTATCACTGACGAGATCAAGGGCCGTACATGGGTGATCCTGCATCCGCCTGTGTTCAGTGACAGTCGGCCGACTCAGTGGGGTGTGCTCACCCAGGCTTCCAGGCACATTCTCATCCCCAAAGGGGGCGGCGAACTCCCGTGGGATGCGTGGGGTGATCGATTCTTCGCGGACTTCCCGGAACCGCTCAAGAAGGTTCTGGACGACATTCGCAGCCAGAGTGCAGCACGTGCAGACGCGTCGATGGGCAAGAACATTGCGCGCATCCTGGACCGGCTGAACGCTCGTTTCAAGGCCTCGCGTCTCACCACGTCAGCCGCCGGGCGGATCCTCGGCGTCCCGGCCGGAACAGCCGTCGCAGGGCGCCGCGAGGGCACGTCTTCGAGGCGTTCGGGAGGAGGTGGCGTCGCAGGTCGAGGCCCCTCGGTCCCCCAGCAAGTGTTGCAGCCGGCACGGGGCGGATCGCTGACTGGCGCCACCACTGCTACACGCGGTGGCTATCCGGCGTTCGTCTGGGACTCCTTTGACGTAGAGGAGGCCAAGTACCTCGCGCGTTACGTACAGAACGAAACGCGTGAGATCGACGGCCTGGAGCACCGTGGAGTGGTGTACCTCAATTCCGATCATCCCGTGTTCCAACAGGAGTTCACTTACTGGGCGAACGAGGTTTGGCCCAAGCCTGACTCCTCGCAAGTGCATGGACTGGTCCAGCGCGTGTACGGCGAGGAGGCCGTCGCGCACGTCGTGCACGCTCAGAACCTCAACGGCACACTCGTGGCGCGCACGGAGTCCGGTGAGTCCGTCGCCATCGGCAAGGATGACGTCAGCGAGCTACTCACGCCTCAGGCGCTGTCGGCAGCCCTGCTTGGACTCGTGAACGTGGAGCAGCGGATTCTGACTCAGGGCGGGGGTCTCTTCGGCGGCAAGGCGAACGCCCGTTAGCGAGTGCCCCCAAAGGGGCGTGCGCTGAGCAGGACCGGCGTCATAGAGCGCCGGTCCTGCTGGAGCCGCTATTTGTTCGGCCCGTCCCGTCTCAGTTTCCGTCTCGTACATCAACGTACGCGGCCGTCCGGAGCCGTTCAGCCTACCTCTGTGGGCGCAACATCCGTACGGAACTGAACGGGTGCGAACGCTCCCGGACCAAGCCCTGACTAGTCCGGACAAACCTGCAAAGCGAGTTACGTGGGTTCGAATCCCGCCACGGCCTCCGACAGCCCGCGGGACGGGCTCCCGGACCACGGGCTCCCGTCCGCCTGGCCGATCCACAGCTCCATGAGCTCCGGGTTGTACGTGGACAGCAGGTGGTACGGCCGGGCCGCGGCGATCAGGAGGTCCCGCGAGCCCATGCCCCGGTCCCGGGCGTGCAGTTCCAGGTCCCCGTCCTCGACTTCCCACCGTTCGCCGAGGTGGGCCGAGACACGGCTCGCCGACAGGGTGTGGACGTCGAAGGCGGGCTGGGTCCGCTGTGCGTGGCCGTTCACCGACCGTGCCGCGGTCACCAGCTTCGCCGCCGCCGGGAAGACCGGCCGCCGGCGCAGCGCTTCCAGTGCCAGATGGTCCGCGGGGGCTCCGGGCGTGAGCTGGAAGCTCCGCACGAGAAAGCGGCCGAGCTGGTCCGTCAGCGGATGTGCGGCCCGCTCCGCCGGGGTCAGCCACAGATCGAGGAAGGCCAGGTCCCCGGGCTCGCCCGTCCGGTGGTCCGGGATGACGTGGCGATGCCGCGCGTGCTCCAGCGCCCCGTCGAGGAGTGCTCCCGCGGGCCTGGTCCGGCAGGTGGCGGCGCACTCCCGGACCAGGTGGCCGAGGACCAGGTCCCGGTAGAAGTCCGGGTAGTCGCGGGCGAAGAGCTGGCACATCCGCAACACGCTCATCTCGGCGGCCTCGCCGTCCCCGGTCGCGACGGACCGGGCCAGCAACTGCCAGCGGTGCACATAGAGCGTGGGTGCGACGTCCGGGGCGGGCGAATGGCCCGTGGGCTCCTCCGCGTGGCTCCCGTCGGCCGTGCGCAGTGCGTGGACCAGTCGCAGCGCGTCGTCACGTTTGAGGTCGACGGCCCGGGTGGTGCACAGATGCCGGAGCGCCTCGACCCGAGCGGGCGGTGTCCCGGTCTCGCGGGCGAGCCGGAGGAGCGCCGGGTAGGAGCGCAGACGGTACGGCCGCCGTGCCAGGGCGGCGATGAGGCGGTCGGCGGTGGGGGCGTCGAGAATCCCCTCCCGCACGCCCAGGCGCAGGGTCGCCCGGATGTTGACGAGCGCTTCGGAGAGGGGCCGGTAGCCCTCGTCCGCCGGGCCGTGCACCATGGCCACCTCGTCGTCGGCCGTCAGCCGGCCGTCACGGTAGTCGCGGTAGACGCGGCCCACTCCGCGCATGCCGAAGGTGTCGAGTTCGGCCGCGCGCAGGGCGCCCATGCTGGCGGCTCCGAGGACCGTCACACCACGTTGGAGCAGCGTGAGGATCTCCTTGTGCCGGACGGCCCGGGTCTGGCGGAAGTAGCCGTCGGCGATGCCGACGACGTCTCCGCGCCCGGGGGCGAGTTCCAGCAGGTCCCCCGCGGCCGCCGGCGGCAGGACGGTGATGCCGTCGGCGGCGGGCAGGTCGGCGGCGTCCGGCAGGCTGGGGCCGATCAGGAGGTACCGGTTCATGAGGTGAACGCCGTCTCGTGGCCGAGCCCGGGGCAGACCACCCGTACGACGGGGATGCCCAACTCCGGCCGGGTGTGGTCCGCGACCAGCGGGGCCCGTCCGGTCACGGAGAGGACGCTCGCGACGGTGGTGCGCAGGTCGTCCGCGAGGGATGCGTTACGGACGGAGGCGATGTCGTCGTAGGTGACCCCACCGGCCTCCGGAGGAGGTGTGGAAGGTCCGGACCACTCGGCGGCGGCGCGCCGGTAGGCGCCCGTGGTGAGGTCGTCCCGGGACCCGGCGATCTGGGTGGCGCGCGACTGCGCGGCTTCGGTCAGGGCGCGGCACAGGGCGACGTCACGGTCGAGATGGGCCCCGGCACCGGCGAAGAGCACCGGGAACTCCTCGCTCCAGATGGTGGCCAGGAAGCAGGCGACCCCGGTGGGCGAGGGAAGCACCTCGACCCGGACCTCGACCGCGGCCGCCTCCATGAGCTCCAGCGGTTCCCGGGCCGGGCCGTCCACGGTGGTCAGGTCCAGGGCCGGTGAGGTGCCTGTCCCGGCGCGGGTCAGACAGTCGCGTTCGATGACCTCGTAGAGGCCGTGGAGTGCCGCTTCGGCGACGGTGTTCCCAGCGGCCAGCCCATTGCTGTTCTGGACGAACAGGGGCGGCATCCAGGTGTCGCGCACCCGGCCGTCCAGGCGCAGCAGCTCGGTTGGCAGGAAGGTGTCAGCGCCGTCGTCCAGGCGGCGTGCCGCCGTCCATTCGAGCTCCACGCCGGGCCAGAGATGGTGGCGGGGCTCCAGGGGCAGATCCCGGACGCGATAGCCGCAGATCCGCTCCATGTCGGCGACGGTCGCGGTCACTTCGCCGGGATCCAGGCGCTCGGCGTGCCAGGACTCGATCGATTCCATGGCGGCGGAGATCCTGGCGAGCTCGTGGGTGAGCCCCTTGCCCTGGCTGACCGATATCGTCCGGGAGCCGGGGCGGATGGCCTGGTGGACCGGTATGCCGATCTCGTCGAGCCAGGTGACATCGGCGAGCCGGGTGATGCCGACGACCGGCAGCAGTGGCTCGATCCGGCGCAGCGTTTCGGCGGGGGCCAGCACGCGGTGGGTACCGGACACACGGGCTTTGCGGGTGTCGTCCGGCGAGAGGACGGTGTGCGCGAGCACTCCGCCCTCTCCCGGTACGGTGTCGGCCACGCCGCGTTCGGCGTGGCCGACGGGGGCCGTGGAGCTCACTCCTGGACCGTCAGACGCCCTGGACGTCGGCGGGCTCAAGGCCGTCGTCGTCCTTCAGGTGAACGTTCCAGCCGGTGTCCCGGCTCACCGGCTTGAGCGTGCGGAGGTCCTGCTCCTCACGGAGTTCGGCCGCGGTGGGAAACTTCAGATTCATCTTCCAACCCTTCGCTGCGGAAAGACTTTTCGACGAGATCCAGCCGGTCCCAGGACCGTCAGACGACCTGCACGTCGGCGGGCTCAAGGCCGTCGTCGTCCTTGAGCTGGACGGACCAGCAGGTGTCCCGGCTCACCGGCTTGAGCGTGCCGAGGTCGTGCTCCTCACGGAGTTCGGCCGCGGTGGGAAACTTCAGATTCATCATTCAACCCCTCGCCGTAGAACGCCATTTCGAAGAAATCTAGCCGGATCCTGCCCACGCCATAAGATCTTGTCCAGTTGTTGCAGGGGCGGGCCACGGCGCTCACCGTTCCGGCTCCGCGGCCACGAGGACGATCTGCTTGTCCTGGCCGTGCTCGAACAGGCGCACCCGAAGCCCGCAGCGTGTCAGCTGATCGGCCACCGCCGCGCTGTCGTGGTAGAGGTAGCGCCAGACCAGCACGGTGTCGCCCGGCTCGAACGACACCGTCCTCCGGTCCGGTCCGACATCGAAGGTCACGGCGACCGGCTCCAGGAACCGTGCCCGGACGAACACTTCGCTGCGCTCGCGGTCGAACCCGGTTTCGGTGACGTACCAGGAGCGGTCCACACCGATCAGATCCAGTCCCGCCAGTTGCTGCGGCTTGTACGGGCCGCCCACGCTGACCTCGTCCATGAACGGGGGCCGGTCGACACCGGTGTCGATGCGCAGGGTCAGCAGCAGCACGTCCCGGTCGCCCATGGCGCTCCGTACATGGCGCAGGAACCGCGCCGGGTCGGCGAAGTTGTACACCGTCGCACCGGCCAGCACGACGAAGCGGACCGGATCGGCGCCACCGTGGCCGGATATCCGCCCGGCGCTGAGGACCCGGGCGAGATCGGGTCCGGTGAAGTCGCCCTGGCCCAGCTCGAAGCCCTCGGCGTGACCGGGGAAGTCGGCCCGCAGGTTCCGCCTGGCCAGTTCGAGGATCTCGGCGCTGATGTCCATGGCGCGATAACCGGCCAGGCGGTCGGCGTCCAGCAGGTGGCGGATCAGACCGCGGATGGGACGCGTCGTTCCCGGCCCGAGATCGACGATCTCCACCGCCGATGACGCCGGGGCGAGGGTGAGGAGTTGCCCGGCATGACGCGTGATGATCGTGTCGAGCTCGCCCAGCCTCGGCGCGGCGTCGGGGTCGGACGATTCCTCGCCCTCCCGCCACATCTCGCTCCCGTCGCCGAGGTAGGTCAGCTCGTACGGGAACTCGGCCCGGTCGCTGAGCGAGTCGACGAGGGCGGCCACCTGTGCCGCGGAGCAGAGACGGGGGAAGTCTTCGCGCGGCGTCACCGCGTGCTGTCGTGTACCCATGACGCAGAGTAGATCGCCAGCCATCCCTACCGGTCCAGCCGCCGCTGGTCAGCGGACCGATCGTGATCTACCGTCGTCGCCCATGGGTACCAGTTGCACCATGAAAGAGTCGGCGTGACTCCGTGGGAGATGGCCGCCGTCTTCGCGGCGGGCACCGGCGCGGGGGCCATCAACACCGTCGTCGGCTCCGGGACACTGATCACCTTCCCCGTCCTGCTCGCCACCGGTCTGCCGCCCGTCACCGCCACCGTCTCCAACGGGCTGGGGCTGGTCCCCGGCTCCATCAGCGGCGCGATCGGCTACCGCAAGGAGCTCACCGGCCAGCGCCGCCGCATCCTGAAGCTCTGTTCGGCCGCCGTCATCGGCGGTCTCGCCGGGGCCACGCTGCTGCTGGCGCTGCCCAGTACGGCCTTCGAGACGATCGTGCCGGTGCTGGTGGGCCTGGCGCTGGTGCTCGTGATCCTCCAGCCGAGGATCAGCCGGGCGGTACGCGAACGCCGTGAGAGAGCGGGCGGCCCGGTCCACCAGGACGGCGGACCGCTGCTCTTCATCGGCCTGACGCTGGCCAGCGTCTACGGCGGCTACTTCGCGGCGGCCCAGGGGATCATCTACATGTCCCTGATGGGAATGCTGCTCGACGAACCCCTGCAGCGCCTCAACGCGGCCAAGAACGTCTACGTGGCCGTGGTCAACTCGGTCGCCGCGGTCTTCTTCCTCTTCGCCGCCCACTTCGACTGGACGGCCGTCGCCCTGATCGCGGTCGGCTCCGCCCTGGGCGGTCAGATAGGGGCCGCGGTGGGCCGCCGGTTCAGTCCCAGGGTCCTGCGCGCGCTCATCGTCACGGTGGGCACCGTGGCGATCGTCCAGCTGGTGGCGCGGTAGCCGCCGCACCGCGGACCGCGGCGGTCATCGCCGAAGGGCCCTGACGGCATGATCGCCGCCGGGGCCTCTGCACCGGCCATGGCCCCGGGGGGGACGGGCCACGGCCGTGTCCTCACCCGGCCCGGCAGTCGCCCCACACCCGCGCCATCTCGGCCGGGATCTGCTTGACGGCCTTGCAGCCCTCGGCCAGCTCCAGCGCGCCGGACGCGAGGTAGGACCAGTTGCCGCCGGTGGAGCTGAAGTACTTCATGGTCGCCCCCTCGTCCTGCATGCCGACCGCCTCCTTCTCCGAGTGGCCCGCCGTCAGCGAGAACGTGGTGCCCGCGTAGCGCGTGCCGCCGCACTGGCCGTAGTAGAAGCTGCCAGGGGTGGGCTTGACGTGCTGGAACTGGGGGAACGAGCGCGAGTACGCGGCCTTCACCGCCGCCTTCACCTCGGCTGTCGCCGTCAGGCTGCGACAGGCGGAGCCACCGCCACCGGCGGGGTCCTTCTCCCCGGGAGCCACCTGGGAGTCCTGGCCGGAGCCGTCCTGGCCGGAATCGGAGCCGGATTCCTTGCCGGACGCGCCCTCGGACGAGGAACCCTTCGCGGAGGAGTCCTTGCCGGAGGAGTCGTCGCCGCTGCAGGCGGACAGGGTGGTCAGCACCCCGGTCAGCAGTGCGGCGGCGATCCAGCTTCGGGAACGGGAAGTCATGGGGGGGAACCTCGTTCATGATGGCGGCCGGGCACGGGCCCGGCCTTGCGTTCGACGATCGGGACTCGGCGGATAGGCCGGTCCGGGCCGCTGAGGCGACCTGCCAGATACACGCGCGGGGCGCGTGAAGGTTGCCTGGGTCCGCAGAAGAATTTCCGGCCCGCTCCCGGGGCCGTCCCCGAGCCCGCTCCCGAGCCCGTGCGCAACGCTCGGCGCACGACCCTCAGCGCACGATGAGCGAGGAGACCAGCCGCTCGGCCCGGCCCACGTCCCGCTGGCCGAGCCGGTAGGCACGGATGCTCAGCTCATGGCGGGGGATCCACCACAGCCGGGCCGTGAAGACCTGGCCACTGGCGCACGTCACACGCCACGCCCGGTAATGGGCCCGCAGGCCGGAGACCTTCAGGGTGGACCGGTCCTTCAGACGGCTGGTCCGGATCGCGTCGAACGGGGCCGGCTTCCCGCTCCCGGTCCAGCAGAACGGCTGCGCCTGCCAGCCGTCGTCCTGGTCCACGGCCTCGCTCTGGTCCCCGGTCCGCGTGGCGATCTGGATACCCCTGGACTGACAGTGGTCCATGTCGTGCGGGACACCGGGCGGCTGGACACACGCCTGGACGCCCCGGTCGGGCTGCCAGACCGTCCAGCCCCGGGGCACCTCGAAACTCACCCCGTGCAGAGCGATCCGGCGGGCGGCGGGCGCCACCTGCCGGTGCCGCTCCTCATCGCCCCACCAGTGCGGAACGACGACCGCCATGACGAACAGGAGTAACGCGGCGGCCACCGCTCCCCCGGCGAGCAGCAGGGGCCGCGGCCGCCACCTCCGGCCCGTACGGGCCCGCGCGGGCCGGAGCCCTTCCGGCCGCAGCGACCCTCCGGTGACCCGCGCGGTCCGCGCCACCATGGCGGCCCGCAGCAGCTCCTCCAGGTCCCCGGTCCCGGTCGTCCCGGATGTCTGCCGTTCCACCGGACCCTCCCCAGGCTCCACGCCGGTCATGACTCCATCCGCTTGCGCAGCGCGGCCAGGGACCGGTGGGCCATCGACTTCACGGCTCCCCTGGAGATGTCCATCGCCTCGGCCATCTCGGCTTCCGACAGCCCCGCCCAGTACCGCAGCACCAGGACCTCACGCTGCCGGGGAGCCAGTCCGCGCAGCGCCGCCAGCACCTCACGGTGTTCGGCCGCCAGCAGCACGGTGTCCTCCGCGCAGTCCGCGTGCCGCTGCGGGTCCGGCCGGAACGCGTTGGCCACCGGGCGGCGCCGCAGCACCGACCGGGCCCGGTTGACCACGGCCCGCCGCAGATACGGCAGGGCGCTCCTGCCGTCGTCCAGCACCCGCCATCGGCGGCACACCGCCGTGAACACGTCCTGCACCACGTCCTCGGCCGTCGCCTGATCGCCCACGAGCAGCACCGCCAGCCGCACCAGGGACAGCCGGTGCGTCCGGTACAGATGCCCGAGGGTCTCCCCCCGGGCCGCCGCGGCCCCGGTCTCCCCGGGCCGCAGCGTCACCAGACCGACGTCCTCGCCGCCCCTGGTCTGTGACAGGACGGTCACACCCAGTCGGAAGCGTCCCCGGGGCAGCCACCACCCGGCTGCCGCGCGCGGGACTCCCCGCCTGTGACCGAACAGCCATACCCCGTGCATCCGGCGACCCTAGGCAGCTCAAGATCGTGCCGATAGAGCAAGAACCACTAGTCCCTGCCGGAGGGCGGCGCAGTATAGGCGGAACCTGCTCTTCCGTCGCCGACGCATCTCACACCGCCACAAAGGCATCGGGGCCGCAAACGGATTTCGTCTACGGGCCGTCGGCGGTCACAATCAGCGAGGCGACCCTCTCCGTTCCCCCGCACTCGTACGCAGGTGATCAGGGTGGGCGCCTTCGGATGTGAGAAGGAGATGAGCTCCCAGCGAGGAGGCACGTAGTTGGAAGGAAGGCTGGCCATGACACTGGACGCACGTGACGAGGTGGAGCGGTTCATCCTGGGTGACCGGTTCGCCTGCCTGGCGGGACGCTCCGCCTGGCGCAAGGGTGGTATCACCCATCGTCACTACGACCTGATGGGATCCGAGGATTCGGCCCGGCTGATGGCACTCGATCTCGCGGACTTCGTGGGCGGGGCTGACTGGAGCGCCCGGTCGTTCACGAGTTTCATCGCGACGTTCGAGCAACCGCGCGGGGTGTCCGAGCTGCGGTTCGAGGAGCTGCTGTGGGAACACCTCCAGGCGCTGCACGAACAGGACGCCCGGTCCTATCACTGGGCAGAGGGCTATTCCTCCGATCCGCAGGCCCAGGAGTTCGCCTACAGCGTTGCCGGTCATCCCTTCTTCGTCATCGGTCTCCATGAGACCCACCGCCGCTGGGGCCGCCGTCCTCCCTTCCCGATGCTGGCCTTCAACTCCCATGAGCAGTTCGACCGCATCAAGGGCGCCAACATGTGGGACCGGCTCGCGGAGAAGATCCGCAAGCAGGACATCCAGCTCCAGGGCGACATAAACCCCAACCTGCTCGAGTACGAGCAGCTCTCCGAGGCCCGCCGCTACTCCGGCCGCCCGAAGCCCGCGGACTGGCAGTGCCCGTTCGCGGCCCGCGAGGGCGAGCGCGAGCCCGCGCTGCTGGGACCCGCTCCGGCCTGACCCCGGCCCGACCCCGGGAGCCCTTCCGCTCCACACACCCGCCGATGCCCCGGCAGCCGCTTTCCGGCTGCCGGGGCATCGGTCTTTCCGAAAGGTCATCGCTTCCCCGGCAGACCGGTTGGGTCAACGATGTGGCCGGTTGCGTCAATGACATCGGTGAAGGATTTTTCTAGTTTCCTCGCAGAGGACGAGCACCGGCCGAGGGAGCACAGAAGTCCATATGAGCGTGTACCAATCGGTGGCCTTGCCCGGCTTCGACAGCGACCAAGCGCTGCTGTGGTCCACACACACAGCGGAAGCCACTCGCTTCCGCAAGCTCTACCTCCGGCACTGCCGGGCGGCCTTCGCCTATGCGGCATGCTGCACCGGTGGTGACCGCAATCGCAGCCGGGCCCTTGTGAAGCAGGTGTTCACCCAGCTCCGGGCACTGCTGTCCGCACCGCGCGACACCCTCCGCCCCGAATCCGTTCGCGCCTTTCTCCTGCATCGCATCCGTCATGAGGCTGCCCGGCGCTGCGGCCACAGACGGGCCGGACGGCGGATACCGTTCGCGGGCTGGGTGGCGGACGGCTGCCCATGGCCCGCGGAGAACGCGGCCCAATTATCGCAGTCCTTCCACCAATTGTCCGCCACAGATCAGACGCTGCTGTGGCACACGACGGCGGAGGACGAGAAAACCCCGCTGGTGTCCGCCATTTCGGGGGTGGACCGGAATCTCCTTCCCGGCGCTTCCCTACTGGCCCGCAGTCGATTGCGCGACCGCTATGCCGAACTCCTCATCGCCACCCTGGGAAACAGCGTGTGCATGGAGGAGATGTCCCGGCTGTTCCAGGGGCGCGGGGACGGACTGACCGACGCCCATCATTCCGGCTGCGACCGGTGCACCCGGACCCTCCACCGCATCGCGGGGTTCGACGCCACCGTCGCCCGGCAACTGCCGCTGGCCGTCCTCGGCTGGTGGCCGGGGCGGCAGTACTTCCGGCAGAAAACGGTGGGCCGGACTCCCTGGGCCGATATCGCCATGGTCATGAGCGCGACCCTGGTGCCGCCCTCCCCGGCACCGCACGCCGCGCAGTCCCTTCCGGGGACCGACAGACGGCTGGGCGCCCCGCGCACCGTGGACCGCAAGGCGTGTCTGGGCCTCGCCGCGGCGGGCCTGGTGGTCGGCATGGGGGCGGGCTACACCCATGACCTCCTCAGCGGCCAGCAGCGGACGGACATGCTCGAGCACGCGAACTGCTCCGGCGACGACTCCACCCATGGGTGATCGCCCCCACGAGCCCGCGTCGCGCTCGAACCCCAGCGACGCGGCCACGTTCCCGAGGATCCGCTCCGGCGAGATACGGCTGTTCGACCTGCTGGCGAGCCGCCACTACCCGGCGGTGCTCTGCTACGCGCGCTGCTGCGTCCAGGACGACGCATCCGCCCGCGCGCTGGCGCAGCAGGCGTTCGCCGACCTGCTGGGCGCCATCCACACGGTCGAATCCGTCTTCCGCGACCGCTATATGGGCTGTGTCCGGCTCCATCTGCTCGACCGGGTCCGCCACGCGGCGGTCAAAGTGGCTTCACGCAATCCCGCAGTGGCCTCTCCCGGATTCCGGACCTGGGTCGCCCAGGGCGCCCTCTGGGAACTCCCGGAAGGCATCGATCTCAACCGCGCCTTCATCGCTCTGCCCGCCGTCGAACAGCGTTTACTGTGGCATGGATTGATCGAATCGGACAGTGCGGAACTCGCCTCCCAGGTGACCGGAATTCCCCGGAGCGCGCTCATGGACGCCTACAGAAGCGCACGCGACACGTTCGTCTCCACCGCCGGCCTCGACCGCCTGGAAGAGCCGGACCGGTATGCGTACCAAAGCCTTCCGCCCGCACTGCTGGGCTGGTGGCCGGGGGCCGCGTACCTCCATCTCAAGAATGCGGGCTACGGAACGAGTCCGCCACCGCCCTCTTCACCCGGCGGCCGTTCCGTCGCGTATCTGGTGTACACCCTCTCCTGCGCGGTCGGAACGCTGGTCGGAATCGCGGCCGGGAACGTGCTGCCCCACCTCGGCCACTAGGGCTTTCCCCCAGGTTGACCCCATGGCTGACAAACTGTTGACTGCGCCGGATGTCCGACCCCATGAAACCGTCTGTCGCGGCCAGTTACGCTCAGGCGGTGGCCGATGAATTTCCCGCCTCCGCGGAGTCCCTGCCCCAGCCGCTGTCCGAGGAGCGCATCGCGTGCACGTCCGTTCGTGAACTGTGGCTCGCCATCCTGGAGGACACGGGAAATCCCCACGCCGGGGTCGACTTCGGCATCCGGCGCCGTCCCAGCGCCCTTCATGTGGTCGGCCACCTCGTCATGAACTGCGCGACCCTCGCCGAGGCGGCGGAGGTCGGCATCCGGTACCAGTCACTGGTCAACGAGGCGGGGAGGTTCAGCCTCGCCAGCGAGCGGCAGTACACCCGGCTGCTGTACGAGGTGCCGCCCGCACCGGTCGAGCCCCAGCAGGTGGAAGCGGGGCTCGCCGGGATCATCACCGCCGCGCGCTGGGTGACCGGTCCGGGATGGTCACCCGGCTCCGTCTCCTTCGCCCACCCCTGCGGCGGGGACCCCGCCCACTACGCCGAGGTCTTCGGCTGTCCGGTGCTCTTCGAGCGTCCCCGCTACGAGATCGTCGTTCCGACGGCGGACGCCCACCGGCAGTGGAACCCGACGGACCCCGCGCTCACCGCCCTGCACCGCCGCCACGCGGACGCGTTGCTGGCGCAGCTCCGGCGCCAGGAATCGGTGGCCAACCGGGCCAGGGCGATACTCCAGACGTCCGACCTGCGCGGCATCCGCGCCCAGGACATCGCGGCCCTCCTGCAGATCAGCGAACGGACGTTACGCCGCGCGCTGAGCGACGAGAACACGTCGTGGCGAGAGCTGCTGGACGCCGTGCGGCACGAACGGACGCGGGAACTGCTCAGCACGACCTCATGGACGCTGGAACGCATCGCCCATGAGGCCGGCATGAGCGGCGCGGCCTCGTTCGTCCGCGCGTTCACCCGCTGGGAGGGCGTCTCCCCCGGCGCCTATCGCCGCGAGGCGTAGCCGAGGAAGGCGGTCCACGCGGCCGGGGTGACGGCCAGCCGGGGCCCGTCGGGCACCTTGGAATCGCGGATCTGGATGCTGCCGCAGGGGTCGGCGGCGACCTCGACACAGTCGGGGCCTTCGTTGCTGCTGTAGCTGCTCTTGATCCACGCGACCTCGACGCAGTCGTTGCTGTTGCTGGCGCTGTAGCTGCTCTTGATCCACTCGTCGGGCTTGAGGGTCATGTCTCTCCCCGCAGTTTCTCGATGAAGGCCAGAGACTCACGCGGTGTGAGGGCCTGCGCCCGGATGATCCCATACCGCATTTCAAGGATCTGGACCTCCTTGGGATTGGAGATCACGCGACTGGTGAGCGGAGCTTCGGAGTAGCCCACCGTCGCACCGTCGTTGAGCTTCAGCACGCCCAACTCGCCGCCCATGCCAGCGTGATCCTCACGGATGGTCGGCATCACCTGGATCTCGACGTGCCGCAACTGGCCGAGTTCCAAAAGGCGTTCCAGCTGCCGCTGCAACACCATCTTGCCCCCAAGCGGGCGACGCAACGTCACCTCCTCTTGGACAAACGCCAACATGACCCGGGGTCGACGCTCAAAGATCTCCTGCCTGGCCAGTCGTGCGCCTACGTAGCGCTCAATCTCGTCTTCCGTGAAAGACGGTCGTCGCATCTCGTACAGCGCACGGGCGTACTCCTCTGTCTGTAGCAAGCCGTGCATGTTGTGGTTGCCGTACCCACCCAACTCAACGGCCTCATCTTCCAACTTCGCCAGATCCCGAACCTTCTTCGGGTACCGCGCCTCCGCGACATCCTTCTTCATCGCCGAGATCTTGCCGCTCGCCCCCAGGACCTCGTCCGCCTTGTCCAGGAACCCCGGGCTGGGGATCCGCCGGGCCCGTTCGACGGCCGAGACCTGTTCCTCTCCGTAACCGATCGCGGCCCCCAGTTCGGCCTGTTTCAGCCCGGCCGCCTCCCGCCACAGCTTGATCTGACGACCGACGGCCCGCAGTACGGCCGCACTCTCTTCGTCCTCCATACCGGCCCACTCCCAACGTCATCCGGACATGGCCGGGCGACGGGCGGACAGTCACCGCCCGTATTCCCGTGGCTACTTTTCAGCCTAGGCACAGACGGCCACTCTGAGTGACGTGAGCCAACAAATCACTCGAACCGACACCTCCGTTTCGCACTTCACCGTGCTGCTCTCCGCCACCCGCAAAGGCGCCCGGCTCGGTCGGTTAATGGCCTCCGAACGGCTTGTCACCTGGGGTCTGCCGGTGGAGAACGCGGCGCTGATCATCGCCGAGCTGACCGCCAACGCGGCCCTCCACGGCCGCGTTCCGGGGCGGAACATCCGGCTGACGCTCAAGGTCACCGGGGACACCCTCCGCATCGAAGTGCGGGACGCCTGTACGGACCGGCTGCCCGCCGTGCGCCGGAGGCCGGAGGAGGAGGGGCCGGGCGAAGGTGGTCACGGGCTGTTGCTCGTCGAGGAGCTGGCCGACCGCTGGGGCATCACCCCGGGGCTGGTCGGCAAGACGGTGTGGGCCGAGCTGACCCCGGGGAGCCGGTGATCACCACGGCTCACTGACCTCCGCCACCGCCTCGCGGACGTCCGGGTGCGGATCGTCGGCGAGGCCGTCCAGCAGGGCGGTGACGCCGGGGGTGGTCCAGCGGCCGACCGTCCAGACCAGCTCCTCCCGCACCGTGGGGTCGGGATGGGCGGCGAGAGGCGCCAGTTGGCCGAGCGGGCCGCGCCGGCGCCCGGAGAACCAGTGCAGGATCTCCCGCAGCACCGAGGGGTCTCCGGGGTCGCCCGCCTCGGTGATGCGGGCGAGCAGCACCCTGGTCGGCGGCGGCGGGCCGTCCAGCGGGTGCGGCAGCCGTTCGCGCAGCCGCCGCGATCCGTACTCGCCGCGCACCCGGCAGCCGTTGCAGGTGCAGGGGCGGACGCCGTGGGCGTCGGGGCGGTAGCGCCAGCCGACGACCTGGGGCGCGCTGCGGACGCGGTGTATCTCGCGCGAGCGGATCGCCCGGGGGACGAACACCTCCCAGCCGCGCGAGTCGTCCAGCGCGGCGATCCGCCGGACCGCCTCGGCCGCCGGGACGGTCTCCTGGGCGTCGCGCGCCCGGTCGCGGTAGTGGCCGACCAGGACCGGCTGGGCGTCGTCCAGCCGGACGTGGACGGCGACCAGCCCGCCCCTGCTGCCGGACCGGCCCAGCTCGCGCAGCCACTGGTGGGTGAGGGTGTACGACGGCAGCACCGGGAAGCAGTACACCCCGCGCGCACCGCCCTGGCCGTGCGCGGACGCGCGGACCCCGGAGCGCCGGACGCGCGGCGCGTTGGCCGCGGAGGTCAGGTGGACGAACATCGCCATGGCGTCACCCTCTCAGGCCGCCGTGTCGAGGAGGACCCGGGCCAGCTCACGGGGCTGGGAGAACATCGGCCAGTGGCCGGTGTCCATCTCGACCAGCGCCCAGCGGTCGCTCGCCAGCAGCCGGGCCGCGTCGGGGCCCGGCTCGGGGCCGTCCAGGAGGCATTTGACGTACGTCGCCGGGAGGCCGCCGAGGGAACGGGCGAGGGCGGCGGGCTCGGTGAGGCTCGCGCCGGGGTGCGGGGTGGAGCCGGTGACGATACGGGTGATCTGCTCGTCGGTGAGGCCCTGCCCGGCGAAGTCACCGGCGCCGGGCGGGGCCCAGAAGCCGTCGTGGGCGGCGCAGGACGCCTCGACGGTCGACCGCCCGTCCGGCCAGCTCATGACGAACGACTCGCCGTCCACGGGGACGTTGGCGTCGACGAAGACCATCCGGGCCAGCCGGCCCCCGATCCGCTCGGCGGCCTGGCCGACCGGGATCCCGGCGTAGCTGTGGCCGACGAGGATGACATCCCGCAGGTCACGGCGCTCGATCTCGTCGACGATGTCCCGGACATGCGTCTCCTGTCCGGCCGGTACGCCCTGCTTGTCGGCCAGTCCGGACAGCGTGAGCGGATGCGCGCCGTGCCCGGCGGCGCGCAGCTCGGCCACCACGTCGTCCCAGGCCCACGCGCCGAGCCAGGTCCCTGCCACGAGTACGTATTCAGCCATGTCGGCAACGTAGCGCGTGGCTCCGACAACCGGGGTGACCCCGGGCCCGGGTTGTCGGCGGCGGATGCTGGAATGCCGTCATGGACGCCGCCACGGACCCGAAGACCACCCTCGCCGCCCTGCGCGACTTCTGCGCCCGGGGGCTCGGCCCGGAGCTCGCCGGCCGCTTCGTCGACCTCGCCCGGCCTGGTTTCGCGCTCACCGAGGCCGCTCCCGGGGAAACCGGCCACAGCCGGTTCGGCGGGCGGGCGATGCTCGAACCGGGCACGCCCTGGCCGATGTGCGAAGGCGTTCCGCTGAGCCTGTTCGCCGTCCTCGACACCGACGCCCTGGCACCCTGGCTCGACGGTGTGCTCCCGGCGGGGACGGGCCTGCTCAACTTCTTCTATCTGGACGTGGAGTCCGAGCGGCACGACCCCGGGGCCTGGGAGCCGTTCTCCCGGTACGGCCCCACCGACCCCCGGCTGAGCAGGGTGGTCGCGGCCCGTTCCGCGTACGCCGTCGCCGCCGAGGCACCCGCGCGGTCGACCGTCTTCGGCACGGTCGAGTGGGCGGTCACCCCCGGGTTCGCCTTCCCCGATGTCTGGGACCCGGCGTGGGACAAGCTCGACCTGGGGCCCGATGCCGACGACACGGCCAGGGCCATGCCGGACGTCTTCGTCCGCGACCGGCTCCCGGGATGGAAGGAGCGGCCGGGCGCACTGGACTCCGAGGACATCGCCTTCGGGCGGCCGGAGTTCCCGACCGGCTCCGCACCGCTGATGCCGTCCGGCGAGGACCCCGAGGACTATCACCACCTGCTCCAGCTGGGGCCGTACGCCGAGTGGCTGATCGGCGGCGACGGCGGCTGGATGCACTGGTCGATCCCCACCGGCGCGCTGCGCGCGGGCGATTTCGGCCGGGCGGTCCCCACCCCGGACTACTGGTGACGCCGGGGCGTCCGCGTCAGCGGACGGGGAAGCCGAAGGTGTAGCCCTGCTCCTTGAGCCACGGGAGGATCTGGCGCAGCGCCTCGACGGTCTGGCCGCGGTCGCCGCCCGCGTCGTGGAAGAGCACGGTCGGGCCGTTGTGGATCTCGTTCTTGACGGTGTTGACCATGGCGTCGGCGCCCGGCTTCTCGAAGTCCTTGGAGTCCACGTTCCAGCCCAGCGGCCGCATGCCCTGGGCTGCGGCGATCTGACGGCTGTACGGGGTGAACGCACCGCCCGGGGCGCGGTAGTAGAGCGGCTTGACGCCCCCGGACGCCTTGACGATCATCCGCCGGGCGTCGAGGACCTCCTTGGACTGGTAGGCGCGGGACTTCTTGTCCATCGAGGTGTCGTGCGACAGGGAGTGGTCGCACAGCCGGTGCCCGCCCGCGACGACCGCCTTCACCAGGTCCGGGTGGGCCTGTGCCTGCGGGCCCACCATGCAGAAGGTGGCCTTGGCCTTGTTGGCCTTGAGCACCTCCAGGACCTGCGGGGTCCAGTTCGGGTCGGGACCGTCGTCGATGGTGATGTTGACGCCCTTGGCGCCCTTCTCGGAGGCGTGCGCGATGTCCATGTTGACCAGGGGGTCGGGCAGTTTCGGATCCGGCTTCGAGGTCTGGCCCACGATCGGACGCGGCTTCGGGGCCGCGCTCGGCACCGACTCCACGGAACCGGCCTGGGCCGTCCACACGGCGGCGAGGGCGGTCGCCCCCGCCACACCCACGGCCGCCACCAGCGTCCGGCCGTTCGTCCCCATGATCCGGTGCCGTCCCATGTCCGCTTCGCTCCCCATGTCTCCTGTGCCGCTCTCGCACCCAGGAGGACGGAAACTCGGCGGGTTGGGATCCCTCTGTTACCTATCTCGCACAAACCTCATCAACGCCCCGTGTGTGAACGCATTGCCAAGTCGGCTGTGGGCTCTGCGCTAACGACGCCCCGGCGGCGGAACGGCACGGTGGATACGTACATTTCACGACTGAAACGGGGGAATCCCACCATGGCATCCATCCTCGCGCGCACCGCTGCCGCGGCGGGCGCCGCGGCCGTCCTCACGGCCCTGTTCACCTCGCCCGCCCTCGCCGACAACCACATGCCGGTCGCCCCCGACAACCACATGCCGGTCGCCTCGGCGGCGGCGCTTCCCAACGTCTCCTTCGGGTCCCGCGCCGACGCGGGCGGCGACGGCACCATCTGGGCCAAGGACCGCCATGGGAACGTCGTCGCCGAGGCCCACTGGCAGGCCGACCCGGGCGGCACCATGTACCCCAAGGGCGACACCCTGTACGTCTCCGACTTCATGGCCGACGGCCTCGGCGCGCGCGGTGAGGCGTCCGTCGGCATCAAGATCAGCACCAGTGGGTCCGGCGACCGCGTCCAGCGGACCAAGGACATCGCCGAGGGCAAGAAGCTCTACATCAACCTGTGCATGACCAACTCCTCGGGCACCCTGTGCTCGCCCGGTGAGAACGTGCGCGCCTGACACCACGCGCACCCGCGGAACGAAGGGGCCGTACCCGTCCGGGTACGGCCCCTTCTCCGTTCTGCGGGACGGCCGTCAGCCGTGGTTGACCACCGCGGACTGCGGCCGGATCGGCAGCCGGTTGACCGGGCGGCCGGTGGCGGCGCGGACGGCGGCGGCGACGGCGGCCGGGGAGGTGACGATGGGGACCGCACTGGCGGCCTTGGCCCCGAAGGGGGCCACCACATCGCGTTCCTCGACCAGTTTGACGATCCGGATCTCCGGGACGTCCAGGGCGGTCGGCAGGGCGTAGCCGGTGAGGTCCGGGTGCCGGACCACACCCCGGGAGGTGCGGAGGTTCTCGGTGAGGGCCGTGCCGATGCCGAAGGTGACACCGGACTCGATCCGGGCGCGGAGCTGGCGGGGGTTGAGCACCCGGCCGACGTCCTGGGCGATGGTCATGTCGACGACGCGGACGGCGCCGATCTCGATGTCCACGTCGACGACGCAGCGCACCGCGCAGTAGGCGAGGCCGACGAAGGCGTCGCCCTGGCCCGTTTCGTCCAGGGGTTCGGTGGGGTGGGGGCGGCACTGGGCGGTGGCCCAGAGCTCCTTGCCCTCCAGGGCCTCCTCGACGGTGGTGCTGAGCACCCCGTCATAGGAGGTGATCTTGCCGTCGGCGATGGTCAGCAGTTCGGTGGACATACCGAACTTATGGGCCAGCGGCTGGAGGAGCTGGGTGCGGACCATCTTGGCGGCGCGCTCGACGGCACCGCCCGAGACCCAGGTGTGACGGCCGCGCGAGGCGGGCCCGGCGGGGGGCTGGTCGGTGTCGACGGGGGCCACGTGGACCTCCTCGATACCGAGGACGTCCTGCACGATCTGACGGGCCAGGGTGGTGAAGCCCTGGCCGGTCTCGACGGCGGCGCAGATGACGGTGGCGACGGGACCGGTGACCTTGACGGTGGCGGTGGAGACCTCGTCGGTGCCCTCGGCGCCGAGCATATGGACCATGCCCAGCGCGTAACCGACGCCGCGGCGCACGGCGGACGGGTCGCCCGCGCCCTCGGCACCGCCGGGCAGCAGCCACTCCTCCTCGGGGTCGTCCTTGGGGAGCGGCGGCAGCGGGGCCTCCCGCACGGCCTCCAGCAGTTCGGCGACCGGAGCCGGACAGGTGACGGTCTGTCCGGTCGGCAGCAGATCGCCGGTGGTCATGGCGTTGCGCAGCCGGAGCTCGGCGGGGTCGATGCCCAGCTTGGCGGCCAGCTTGTCCATCTGGCCCTCGTACGCGGCGCACACCTGCATGGCGCCCTCGCCGCGGACATGGCCGGAGGGCGGGTTGTTGGTGCGCACCGCCCAGCCCTCGATGAAGGCGTGCGGAACGACGTAGGGGCCGCAGGCGAAAGAGACGGCGGCGGCGAGCGAATCGGCGGAGGAGTCCGCGTAGGCGCCCGCGTCCAGCAGGATCTGGGCCTCGATCTTCACCAGCCTGCCCTCGGCGTCCGCGTGGTGGCGGTAGCGCAGCAGGGTGGGGTGGCGGTGGGGGTGGCCGAGGAAGGACTCCTCGCGGGTGGCGGCGAGTTTGACGGGGTGGCCGGTGCGCAGCGCGAGCAGCCCGAGCGGCAGCTGCATCCCGGGGTCCTCGCGCTCACCCATCGCGCCGGGCACCCCGGTGACGACGACCTTGACGCGCTCGGGCTCCAGACCGAAGCAGGCGGCGGCGAGGTCGCGGTCGGCGTGCGGATCGGTGGAGGCGGTGTAGATCTCCACACCGCCGTCGGGGCGCGGTACCGCGAGGCCCGCCTCGGCGCCGATGGGGGCCGGGTCCTGGCGGCCGATCCGGTACAGACCCTCGACGATCACCTCGCCGACGACGTCGGGGTCGCCGAAGCTCAGCGGGATGTGGCGGACCAGATTGCCGTCGGGGTGCAGCGGCTCGGCGGCGAACGCCTGCTCGGGGTCGGTGACCGGGTCCAGCACCTCGTACTCGACGGCGATGGCGGCCGCGGCGAGTCGGGCGGTGTCGGGGTGGTCGGCGGCGACGGCGGCGATCGGCTCGCCGTGGTGGCGGACGACGTCCTTGGCGAAGACCGGGCGGTCGGCGATCCGGCGGCCGTGGGCGGCGTCGCCGGGCACGTCGGTGTGGGTGACCACCGCGTGGACACCGGGCATCCGGGCGGCCTGGGCGGTGTCGATGGAGACGATGCGGGCGTGCGGATGCGGTGAGCGCAGCACGGCGGCCCACAGCAGCCCCTCGGCCCACAGGTCGGCCGCGTACGGGAAGGTGCCCGAGGTCTTGGCCACCGCGTCGTGCGCGGGCAGCGAGATCCCCAGGCCCATGGAGGGCGGCGGGGGCTGGACGGGGGTACCGGCGGCGGGGGTGGCGGTGACGGCTCCGGCGCCGTCCGCGATTCCGGTCATGATGCCCTTCCGCTGCCGCTGCCGGTTCCGTTCGCGCTGCCGTCGCCGCCGGTCCCGTGCGGGCCGGACTGGTGCGGAATGCGGGCCCCGTCCTGGGCGGCGGCCCCGTCCTCGGCGTCCTCGGCCGCGGCCTCGTCGGCCGCCTCGCGGGCGGCGACGACCTCGCGCACCGCGTCGACGACCGGGCGGTAGCCGGAGCAGCGGCAGAGGTTGCCGCAGATGGCCTGGCGGGTCTCCTGGTCGGTGGGGGCGTGGTTGCCCTCCAGCAGGTCGTGCACGGTCATCGCGAGACCGGGTACGCAGAACCCGCACTGCACGGCGCCGCATTCGGCCAGGGCACGCTGGACGTCGGAGGGCCGGCCGTCCACGGACAGCCCCTCGACGGTGCGGACCTCGGAGCCCGCGGCGGTGGCGGCGGGCACCAGGCAGGACGCGACCAGCCGGCCGTCCACCTGGACCGAGCAGGCCCCGCACTCGCCCTGGGAGCAGCCGTCCTTGGCCCCGGCGAGGCCGAGCCGCTCGCGCAGCACGTAGAGCAGGGACTCACCGATCCAGGAGTCGGTCACCGGGCGGTCCGCGCCGTTGACGTGGAGGACGTACGACGCCTGCGGGTGCTCGCTGTGGAGCGGGTCCGGCTCGGCGTCCGCCGCCGGGGCGTCCCGCTCCGGGTCACCGGACTCCGGGTCGGACGGGGCATCGGCCGGAAGGGGCTCGGCGGGGGCGTCAGCGGCCTCGGGGGCGTCCTCCGGGGTGCCGTCCGGGTCCTCGTCGGACGCGGCCGTCCCGGGCGCTTCCCCGGACTCGGTGAACTCGTCCCCGGCCGCGCTCCGTTCCCGGTCCCCGGCGCCGTCGGCCTCGGTCCCGGGCTGCGGGGCGGTGGTGTCCGCGGTGTCACCGGCGGGCGCCTCGGTCACGTCCTCGGGGGCCGGGTGCGGGGCGTGGCCGAGGGCGTCCCGGCCGTGGCTGTCCCCGGCGTGCGTCTCCCCGGTGAACTCGCCCTGCCGGCCGCGCTGCTGCGGAAGGCCGGGGGCCGGGCTGCCGTGCGGCGGGGTGCTGCGGCCGCCGTGCTCGGGGGCCGCCGGGTACGCGCCGGAGTCACCGGGCACGGGCCAGTCGTCGACCGGTGCGTCGGGAACGGGGCTGCCGTGGGGCGGGGTGCGCAGACCGGTGTGGGCGCCCCCGGTCGGGAACTCGCCGGAGTCCCCGGCGGGGTACTCGCCGGAGTCCCCGGCGGAGCCGTGCCAGGTCCGCTCGGCGGCCGGGCCAGCCGCGGTGTCGTCCGCCACGCGGTCCCCGGTGCCGGGCATCCGCAGCGGACGGCGGGCGGGGGCCGGGCGCTGCGCGGCACGGCCCTCGGCCGCGTACTCGCCGGACGCGTCCGTGTGCTCGCCGTTCCCGGTGGCGCCCGGGCCCGGCCACTGACCGGTCCGGCCCTGCTGACCGGGCTGGTGGTCCGGCCGCGGTCCGGGCCCGGCGTCCGCGAACGGCATCCGCCACTCGGCGGTGGTCTGCTGATCGCGGGGACCGCCCGGGGCGCCGCCGTACGGCGGGGCGGCCGGGCCGGGGTGGTCGTCGACCCGGTACTCACCGGTCTCGTCCACCTCGTCGCCCGCGACCGGGATCGTCCACTGGCTGGTGTGCACCGGCGCACCGGTGCCGTCGTCGGAGGAGGCGGGCACCGGCCAGTCGTCCACCGGCTCCGCGCCCTGCACCGGCCAGTGACCGGTCTGCGGGGTCTGCGGGTCCTCGGCGGGCGCGGGCCACTGGTTCGCGTGGTGGGTGCCGTACGGGGCGGGGTGGCCGCCGTAGTAGCCGGAGCCGTCGGTGTCGGCACGGACGTCGGCGGGCATCGTCCACTGCCCGGTGGCGCCCGGGTCGTGGCCGCCGGGGCCGTGGCCGGGCGCGGGCTGCCACTGGCCGCCCTGCGAGGGCGCGTCGTGGCCGTCGTGTCCGCCGTGGCCGCCGGGCAGCGGCGGCGGGGTGTAGCCCGTGCCGGGCGCGGCGAGCGGGTCCCAGCCGGCGGAGGGGTCGGCCGGGTCCGGGAAGGCGTAGTCGGGCGGCAGCTGCACGAACGCCGTCGAGTCGGCGTCCCAGTCGGAGCCGTGCGGCATCGGCTGCCAGCCGCTCCCCGGTTCCGGCCGGTGCGGCTGCTGTTCGTCACTCACGCGAGTGCCCTCCCCAGTGCTCGGCGGGCCAGGGCTGCCACCGTACGCCTCAGGTGCAGTGCGGCGGGTGGCAGGGTGACCGGCTCTCCACCTTCCTCCGCCGGTGCCGGGTCGGGGATGCACGCGGCGGCGACGTACTCGCCGAAGGCCGTGGTGACCTGCGGGTCCAGAGGGCCGCGCGCACCGTCCCAGTCGATCAGCGAGGCGACCCAGCGCTCGGCCTCCAGCGGGCGCAGCGGCATCGGCGCGACCGCCCCGACCGCGCAGCGCACCCCGCGCCGGGCGGGGTCGAGTACGACGGCGACCGAGGCGGTGGCCCGCCCGGGGCCGGTGCGGCCGGTGGCCTTGAGGAAGATCTGCGGGGCGTGCAGCAGCGGAACCCGGACGAAGCCGACGAGTTCACCGGGGTGCAGCATCTCGACCCCGGCCAGCAGATGGCTCACCGGGATCTCGCGGCGGGAGCCCTCGGGCCCGGCGATGATGACGGTGGCCTCCAGGGCGGCCAGCACCGGCAGCGCGTCGCCGGTGGGGGCGGCGCTGACGATGTTGCCGCCGAGGGTGCCCGCGTTGCGGATCTGCGGTGGTCCGGCGGCCCGGGCGGCCGCGGCCAGCGCCGGGATCAGCGCGGCGAAGTCGGGGCGGCCCATCCGGGCGTGGGTGAGTCCGGCGCCGAGCAGGGCGTGTCCGTCCAGATAGCGCCAGCCGCGGATCTCGCTGATCCGGCCGAGGCCGACCAGTCCGGCGGGCCGCAGCAGGCCGGAGTTGACCGCGGCCATCAGATCGGTGCCGCCCGCGACGGGCACGGCGGCAGGCATGGCGGTCAGTGCCGCCACGGCCTCATCGAGCGAGCCCGGCAACGTCACCGTGTGCGCCGCCTGCGGTGCGTGCGTGGTCAACCCAGCTGCCCCTTCCCCGGTGTCCCGGCTGTTGCGCCGTACGGTACGTGCTGACAGCCCGGACGTGGCAACTCTGGCACATCTTCGGAGTCCGCCGTCACGAGGGTCCGTGATCCGTGGATCCGTCCCTGACCTGGGGGATGGTACGGGTTTATGGCGACGTCTCCGACCGGTGTGGATTGCCACGTTTCAGGGACCCTTGTACGACTTGGGCGTGTGCGGGGTCCACGGTGGCAGGGGCGGGGCGCCGGAGTGCGCCGCTTGCGGACGGCTCACACGATCGGGGGCGCTCCGTCGAGCGGACGTCCGAGGATGCCGGGGCGCCGCTGCCAGGGGTGGGGGCCGGTGGGCGGCCGGTAGCTCACGCCCAGCGCGTCCAGCCGCGCGTAGTGTTCCGTCATGCGTCCGGTGAACTCCGCGAAGTCCCGCTCGGACGGCGGCGGGAGGGCGGACCAGACGACCTCGGCGAAGGCGGCGAGGCGGGGAAAGGTCTGGTAGTCGACGCGGCGGCGGTCCTCCATCACCTCGGTCCAGACGTTGGCCTGGGCGCCCAGCACCCGGTCCGTCTCGTCCTCGCCGAGCTGCGGGGGAACCGGCTCGAAGCGGTAGACGTCCTCCAGGGTGCGGACGTAGCCGATGGGCGCCGGCTCGTCGTCGCCCGCCGCCTGCCGGTGGTCGAAGTAGACCTGTTGTTCGGGGCACATGACCACGTCGTGACCGGCGCGGGCCGCGGCGATACCGCCCGCGTAGCCGCGCCAGGAGGCCACCGCGGCGCCGGGCGCGAGTCCGCCGCCGCGCGCGGTGCCGCCCTCCAGGATCTCGTCCCAGCCGATCAGCCGGCGGCCGCGCTCCCGGAGCCAGAGCCCGAAGTGCCGGATGAACCAGCTCTGGAGCTCGTCCTCGTCCGCCAGGCCGAGGTCGCGGATGCGCGCCTGGGCGGCCGGGGACGCCTTCCACTGGTCCTTGGGGCATTCGTCGCCGCCGAGGTGCACGAAGGTACCGGGAAACAGTTCGAGCACCTCCTCCAGCACGTTCTCGTAGAACCGGAGCGTGTGGTCGGTGGGGGAGAGTACGTTCGGATTGGTGCGCCAGGTGGTGAGCACACCGAGCGAGGAGGTGTCGACGACGTCGGCGTTGCCCAGCTCCGGATAGGCGGCGATGGCGGCGCCCGAGTGCCCGGGGATGTCGATCTCGGGGACCACGGTGATGTGCCGCTCGGCGGCGTAGGCCACGATCTCGCGGATGTCGTCCTGGGTGTAGTGACCGCCGTGCGGGCGCGGATCCCACAGCGGGGAGGCGCGGTGGCCCAGTTTGGTGCGCGGCCGCCAGCCGCCGACCTCGGTGAGCTTCGGATAGCGGCGGATCTCCAGCCGCCAGCCCTGGTCGTCGGTGAGGTGCAGGTGCAGCACGTTGAGCTTGTGCGCGGCGAGCAGGTCGATATAGGCGAAGACCCCGTCCTTGGGCAGGAAGTGCCGTGCCACGTCCAGCATCAGACCGCGCCAGCGGAAGCGGGGCGCGTCCTCGACGCCGAGGGCGGGCAGCCGCCACTGGCGCCGGGCGGGGTCGACGGGTGCCCGGCGGAAGACCTCCGGGCCCAGGAGCTGACGGAAGGTCTGGGCGCCCCAGAAGACACCGGTCTCGCTGCCGCCCTCGATGACGGCTCCCCGGCCGTCCACCACGACGCGGTGGCCCTCGGCGCCGAGCCGCCGCTCCAGTCCGGGGTCCAGGCGCAGGACGACGTGCCCGCCGTCGCCCGCCGCGGCGTGGTGCGGCGCCAGCGGGAGGCCGGTGGCCGCGCCGACGGTGGCGCGCAGCCAGCGGGCCACCCGCTCGGTGCCGGGACGGGCCTCGATCCGGGTGTGCTCGTCGAGTACGTACCCCTCCCCGCCGCCGGGCCGGGTGGCCCAGCTGGTCCGCGGGGCCGGGATCAGACCGTGGGCGGGGGTCGGGGCGGGGTGGGGACCGGCGGGTCCGGGCATGGATGTGTGTCCTTAGTCCTTCACGGCGCCGCCCAGCCCGGAGACCAGTCGGCGCTGTACGAGTACGAAGAAGACCAGCACGGGGATGGTCATGACGGTGGACCCGGCCATGATCCCTCCCCAGTCGTTGCCCTCGTCCTTGAAGAAGACCAGCAGCGCCATCGGGAGCGTGGAGTTCTCGGTCGCGCTGATGATGAACGACTTGGCGAAGAGGAAGTCGTTCCAGGCGGAGATGAAGGAGAAGACGCTCGTCGCGACCAGTCCGGGGAAGACCAGGGGGAAGAGGATCTGCCACAGGAAGCGGGACCGGCTGGCGCCGTCGAGGTGGGCCGCCTCCTCCAGTGATTCGGGCACCGCCTTGACGAAGCCGCGCAGCATCCAGACGGCGAACGGCAGCGAGAAGGCGATATGCGGCACGATCAGCGAGCCCAGGGTGTTGAGCCCGATGCCCGGCACCGACTCCCCCAGGTCCCGCATCAGGAAGAACATGGGGATGGTCAGGGCCTCGATCGGCACCATCTGGGCGACCAGGAACATGATCAGCAGAGTGGTGCGGAACCGGAAGCGGAACCGGGTGACCGCGGTCGCGGCGAGGAAGGCGATCAGCGCGGAGGCGACCACCACCACGACGGCCACGAAGAGGCTGTTGAGGAAGTAGCGCCCGAAGTCCTCCTGCTGGAAGACGCGCCGGAAGGAGTCCAGCGAGGGCGAGGTGGTCCAGGGGCGGGGGTGGGTGGACTGGATCTCGCCCTCGGGTTTGAAGGCGGAGAGCACCATCCAGTAGAGAGGGAAGGCGACCACGGCGGCCACCAGCAGCGCGGTGGCCTCGGCCAGCAGCCGCCAGGGGCGGCGCACCCGCAGCCGGGCGCGGGAACGGCTCACAGTTCTTCTCCCTGACGTCGCAGCAGCCGCAGATAGACCAGGGTGACCACCAGCAGGATCAGCAGCATCACCACGCCGATCGCCGAGCCCAGGCTGTACTGCGAGGACGCGAACGCCTTCTGGTACGCGTACACGTTGAGCGTGAGGTTCTGCCCGGCGATCCCGCCGCCGTCGGTCATCACATAGATCTGGGTGAAGATCTTGAAGTCCCAGATGATCGACTGGATGGTGACGACGATCAGGATCGGCCGGAGCATGGGCGCCATGACCGAGCGCCAGGTCCGCCAGTGGGAGGCGCCGTCGAGGGAGGCGGCCTCCAGCACCTCCTCCGGGATGGCCCTGATGCCCGCGTAGACGGTGACCATGACGAACGGGAACGAGCACCAGACCACTTCGCACAGCACCAGCGCGAAGGCGCTGTAGCGGTCGTAGGTCCAGGAGTAGTCCTCGAACCCGGAGAGGCCGAGCCACACCAGGGCCTTGTTCACCGGTCCGTAGTCGGGGTCGAAGAGGAAGACCCAGACGGTGGAGCCGGTGATGCCCGGGGTGGCCCAGGCGCCCAGCGCGGCCAGCATCAGCGCCAGCCGCGGCAGGGCGCGCACCCGGGTCAGCAGCACCGCCAGCGCGCAGCCCACCGCGAGGGTGGAGACCACGCACACGGCGGCGAAGACCAGGGTGGCGGTGGTGACCTCCCAGAACTGGCTGTCGCCGAAGAGCTGGGAGTAGTTGGCGAAGCCCTGGAAGGTGGTGGGCTCGCCACCGCTCACCTGGGCCTGGGTGTACTCCAGGAAGGAGATCAGCCCGAGCTGGTAGATCGGGTAGACGAGCAGCCCGGCCAGGACGACGAGGGCCGGGGCGAGGTAGAACCAGGGAGTCCAGGCCCTCCGCCGCCTGGCTCCCGAGGTCCCTCCCCCGCCCGGCCCGCGCCGGTGGGCGGGCGCGGCCGCGCGCGGCCTGCCGTGCTTGGTGGTGGTGCCGGGACTCACTGTGCGAATGCCTCGTCCATTTTCTTCGCCGCGTCGGAGGCGGCGTCATCGACGCTCTTCCGGCCGCTGACGACCTGCTGGAACATGGTGGGCAGCACCAGCTGGGCGTCGATCGCGGCCCATCCGGGATGGGCCGGGACGAACTTGGCGCTGTCCGAGAGGGTCTTGACGAACGGCTTGACGAACGGGTCCTGCTGCGCGACGGCACCCCGGACATCGGTGAACGTGGGCAGGAAGCCCATCGCGCCGAACAGCTTCGTCTGGGTCTTCTTGCCCGCGAGGACCTTCAGCAGCTCGACCGAGAGGGTGCGGTGACTGGTGCTCTTCAGGATGCCCAGATTGTTCCCACCTGCGAACGCGGGGGCCACCTGGCCCTTCTTCACACCCGGCAGCGGGACGACCGCGTACTTGCCCTTGGCCTTGCCCGCCTCGATGGCCTGGTGGTTGAAGTCACCGGCGATCGCCATGGCCGCCTTGCCCGAGGCGAACGCCTGGACGGTGTCGTTGCCACCCCACTGGGCGCACTTGGCGGCCGGGCAGTTGTCGTCCCCGAAGAGCGAGCTGTACGCCTTGATGCCCTTTTTGGCGTCCGTGCTGTCGATGGCCGCGTCGTACTCGTTGGAGCCGAACTTGCCCTTTTCCGTCGCGATATCGCCGCCGTTGGCCCAGATAAACGGCATCGCGGCATAGGTGGAGGCGCCACCCACCGCGAGACCGTACATATTCGGACGCTTGGAGTGGATCTTCTTGGCGGTTGAAATCAACTCGTCCTGGGTGGCCGGCGGCTTGAGGCCGAGGTCCTTGAAGACGTCCTTGCGGTAATAGAGCGCCCGCACCCCGACGAAGAGCGGCGCACCGTACACCTTGCCGCCGATGGTGACCGAGTACTCCGTGGTCGGGTCGGTGTTCATGGCCTCGTCCCAGGCCCCGAACTCCTTGCTGATGTCGAGCAGTCCGCCGTCCTTCACATACCCGGCGGTGTCCGTGTTGCCGTACTCGATCAGGTCGGGAGCGCTCTTGGGGTCGTTGAAGGCCGCCTTGATCTTCTGCGCCCGGGTGTTGACGGGAATGTAGCTGACATCGACCTTTACGTCGTCATGTTCCTTTTTGAAGTCGGCGATGGCGGCATCGACCACGTCTTCCTTCGGCTTGTTGTTGACCTCACGGAAGAGCCAGACCCGCATGGTGCCGGTCTTCTCGTCGTTCTTGGAACTGTTGTCGGACGTGGAGGGCGCACAGGCGGTGGCGGTCAGCCCCGCGAGGACCAGCGCCGCCGCGGGAGCGGTGACACGTCGGGAGAGCATGGGGGGCTTGGACAGCTTCATGGACACCCTTAGCAGCAGGGCGTTGCACATAACGCAACGCGCATTTCGCTCAGCACAACATGCGTGAGGCTAAGGAACGTTGGGTGCCCGCGACAAGAGGTCTCAACCACTCCGTGACACAGGAAGTTTGCCGTTACCGCTTCGGCAACTCTTCGCCGGGGTAGGTCGGTTCGGGGTACGGAACCGCCTCCACCCGTGCGCCCGACCGCTTCAGACGGTCCGTCACCTCGCTCCAGTCCGGCCAGGAGCTCTCGATCCGCGCCAGGACGCGGGCGCTCGCGACGAGGACGATCTCGCACCCCGGGTCGTCCGCCCAGTCCAGGAGGCGCGGCAGGGCCGGCTGCGACGCCGAGACCACACAACTGCCCGCGGACGCGTAGCCGCGCTCCTCCACCAGCCGCGCACAGCGCGCCAGCTGGGCGTCCCAGTCCTTCTCGAACTGGCAGTAGGTGCCCGCGGCTTCCGTGTCGGGCTCGCCGGACTCATCGAGTTCTCGCGCCCCGAACACCAGACAGACCGCACGCGACGCCGATCCGCTCTCCGCACGCCCGCTCATGGGAGCGACACTAGTGGGCGGGCACGGCCGCGGTGCCGGGAACGCGTCAACCGTCACCGGCCGGTGCGGGCGGCGCCCCGGACCACCGCGCGGAAGACGAAGCGGAACGCCAGGGGGAACACCAAACGGAACGCGGCACGTCCGGCCCGCGTCCCCGGGGTGGGGACGCGGGCCGGACGTGCCGCGCGCGGGGCCGTGAAGCGGGGGCGGGGCGCCGCTCAGGGCGCCGGGGGGCTACTTCTTGCCGCCGCCCTTGCCGCCGTCCTTGCCCTTGTCGTCTCCGCCGGAGCCCATGCCCTCGAAGATCTCCTTGCACATCGGGCACACCGGGTACTTCTTCGGGTCCCGTCCCGGGACCCAGACCTTGCCGCAGAGTGCGACCACCGGAGATCCGGAGAGCGCGCTCTCCATGATCTTGTCTTTCTGTACATAGTGGGCATAGCGCTCGTGGTCGCCGTCACCGTGCGACACCTGTGGTGTCGGCTCAACGAGGGTCCCCGTGCCTGCCCCGCGCTCGGGCTCAAGAGTGCTCATACAGCCCTAGGGTACTCATGCCCGCACGGTGCGGCGGATGTGCGACCGGCCACGTTCCGGCCGGTGACCGGCCCAGGACCGCCCCGGGCCCGCCCAGTTCACCGGACTAGTTCAGCGAGGGGTCGTCCGGATAGGTGGCGACCATCGCCAGCTCGCTACGCTGGCGCCGCAGCACCGCCCGCCACAGCCGCTCCGGAGCCGGTGAGGAGACGTCCCCGGGCTCGGACTCCACCACGTACCAGGCGCCGTCGGACAGCTCGTCCTCCAGCTGGCCCGGCCCCCAGCCCGCGTACCCCGCGAAGATCCGCAGACTGCCCACGGCGGCCGCCAGCAGCTCCGGCGGCGCCTCCAGGTCGACCAGTCCGATCGCCCCGTGCACTCTGCGCCACCCGAGTGGTCCGTCCTCGCTGCGCGCCGACTCCCGGCCGCTCTCGCCCGGCACCACGGCCACGCCCAGCGCGGAGTCCAGCGACACCGGACCGCCCTGGAAGACCACCCCGGGCTCCCCGGCCAGCGAGGCCCAGGACTCCAGGATGTCGCCGACCCCCACCGGGGTGGGACGGTTCAGCACCACACCGAGGGAGCCCTCCTCGTCGTGGTCGAGGAGCAGCACCACCGCGCGGTCGAAGTTCGGGTCGGCCAGCGCGGGTGTCGCGACAAGCAGCCGTCCTGTGAGCGAGGACACCTCCGTCATGGCCACATGATCCCGCACATCCGCCCCGGACGGGGAGTGGAATCCGACTCCCGTATGAGGGCAGGTCGGGGCGTACGACAGCAGGAGCGGCGCACGTGACTGTCGGCTCCCCGGCGGAAACGGAACGTGTTCCGTCCGATTCATGACGTCACGACCGGTGCAGGAGGCTTACGGAGGGGGTCTCGGCGGCCATTACTCTTACCTTTTGGCCCCTTGCCCGTCACAGGAACGCGAGACCAGATGACCCGCGAGAACGATGTCCTGCTCGTCCATGGCGGTACGCCGCTCGAGGGCGAGATCCGTGTCCGCGGCGCGAAGAACCTCGTGCCGAAGGCCATGGTCGCCGCTCTCCTCGGCAGTGCGCCGAGCCGGCTGCGCAACGTCCCCGACATCCGTGATGTCCGGGTGGTCCGCGGCCTGCTCCAGCTGCACGGGGTCACCGTGCGCCCCGGCGAGGAGGCCGGTGAACTGGTGCTCGACCCCACGCATGTGGAGAGCGCCAACGTCGCCGACATCGACGCGCACGCCGGTTCGTCGCGGATCCCGATCCTCTTCTGCGGTCCGCTGCTGCACCGCCTCGGCCACGCCTTCATCCCCGGCCTCGGCGGCTGCGACATCGGCGGCCGTCCGATCGACTTCCACTTCGACGTGCTCCGCCAGTTCGGCGCGACCATCGAGAAGCGCGCGGACGGCCAGTACCTGGAGGCCCCGCACCGGCTGCGCGGCACGAAGATCCGGCTGCCGTACCCCTCGGTGGGCTCCACCGAGCAGGTGCTGCTGACCGCGGTGCTCGCGGAGGGTGTGACGGAACTCTCCAACGCCGCCGTCGAGCCGGAGATCGAGGACCTCATCTGCGTCCTGCAGAAGATGGGCGCCATCATCTCCATGGACACCGACCGGACCATCCGGATCACCGGTGTCGACAAACTGGGCGGCTACAACCACCGCGCCCTGCCGGACCGCCTGGAGGCCGCTTCCTGGGCGAGCGCGGCGCTGGCGACCGAGGGCAGCATCTTCGTCCGCGGCGCCCGCCAGCGCGAGATGATGACCTTCCTCAACACCTTCCGGAAGGTCGGCGGCGCGTTCGACATCGGCGACGAGGGCATACGGTTCTGGCACCCCGGCGGCAAGCTCAACGCCATCGCGCTGGAGACCGATGTCCACCCCGGCTTCCAGACCGACTGGCAGCAGCCGCTGGTGGTCGCCCTGACGCAGGCGTCCGGCCTGTC
The DNA here is from genome assembly GCF_056431485.1 of Streptomyces sp. NPDC045899. Lineage (NCBI taxonomy): Bacteria > Bacillati > Actinomycetota > Actinomycetes > Kitasatosporales > Streptomycetaceae > Streptomyces > Streptomyces sp. NPDC045899. The sequence continues at coordinate 99,766 of NZ_JBWKKP010000011.1, read as the reverse complement.
CATCGTGCACGAGACGGTCTACGAGTCCCGGCTGGGATTCACCTCGGCGCTGAACCAGATGGGCGCGCACATCCAGCTCTACCGGGAGTGCCTGGGCGGCTCCGCCTGCCGCTTCGGCCAGCGCAACTTCCTCCATTCGGCGGTCGTCTCCGGCCCCACCAGGCTCCAGGGCTCCGATCTGGTCATCCCCGACCTGCGCGGCGGCTTCTCCTACCTGATCGCGGCGCTGGCCGCGCAGGGCACCTCGCGGGTGCACGGCATCGACCTGATCAACCGCGGCTACGAGAACTTCATGGCGAAGCTGATGGAGCTGGGCGCCAAGGTCGAGCTGCCGGGCGGCAGCGACGCGGTCTGACCCGGCTGCACCATTCCGGGCATATCCGCCCGTGACCGACCCCTGAGCCGGCGCCGGGCCGCTCCCGCGGCCCGGCGCTCGGCGTGAACGGGGCGAGAACGGCGCCAGAAGGCGGCTCAGCGGCCCCGGAACACGGCGAAGGGGCGGCCAACCCCAACGGGTGGCCGCCCCTTCGTACGGACGCTTACTTGCCCTTGGCGGCTTCCTTGAGCTTGGAGCCCGCGGACACCTTCACGCTGTAGCCGGCCGGGATCTCGATCGGCTCACCGGTCTGCGGGTTGCGCGCGGTGCGAGCGGCACGGTGGGTGCGCTCGAAGGTCAGGAAGCCGGGGATGGTGACCTTCTCGTCGCCCTTGGCGACAATCTCGCCGGTCACCTCTGCGAGGGCGGCCAGAACGGCGTCGGCGTCCTTGCGGGTCACCTCGGCGCGCTCGGACAGAGCGGCCACCAGCTCACTGCGGTTCATGTTGTACTCCCGTGTTCATCTTGCCAATGAGGCGTGAGATCGAAGCCGATGCTGCCAGGGCCCTCGGACAGTCCCCGGACCCGGGTCTGCTGTTCAGACCCTCGCGCCCGGAACGCATCCTGCCCCCACCTGTGGCGGGAACGCCAATCCGGAACCCCGGAGAGTCACACGAAAAGCGCCAGGGCGGTCGTTTTTCTGCCCGCCACCCTATGGGTGCGCCCTGGACCCCACAGCACGCGACGCGCCGTGCCCGGCCTAGACCGCCGTGGTACCGGTCACAGCCTTGGCCGCGTCGCGCACGGCTCCGGCGACCGCGCCCGCCACCTTGTCGTTGAAGACGCTGGGGATGATGTAGTTCGCGTTGAGCTCTTCGTCGTGGACCACATCCGCCAGCGCGCGGGCCGCCGCCAGCATCATTTCCGTGTTCACCGTACGGGACTGCGCGTCCAGGAGCCCGCGGAAGACACCCGGGAAGACCAGTACGTTGTTGATCTGGTTGGGGAAGTCCGAGCGGCCGGTGGCGACCACGGCGGCGGTCTGGCGGGCGATCGCCGGGTCCACCTCGGGGTCGGGGTTGGCCAGCGCGAACACGATCGCGTCATCGGCCATGGCGGCCACGTCCTCGGCGCCCAGCACGTTCGGGGCGGAGACCCCGATGAAGACATCGGCCTCCCGCACCGCCTCGCGCAGGGTGCCGGTGACGCCCTCGGGGTTGGTGTTGTCGGCGATCCAGCGCAGCGGGGACTCCGGGTCGGCGGAGACCAGGTCCTGGCGCCCGGCGTGCACCACACCGTGGATGTCCGCGACGACCGCGTGCTTGACGCCCGCGGCGATCAGCAGCCGCAGGATCGCGGTGCCCGCGGCGCCCGCGCCGGACATCACCACCCGCACGTCGCCGATCTTCTTGTCGACCACCCGCAGCGCGTTGGTCAGCGCCGCGAGCACCACGATGGCGGTGCCGTGCTGGTCGTCGTGGAAGACCGGGATGTCCAGCGCCTCGCGCAGCCGGGCCTCGATCTCGAAGCAGCGGGGCGCGGAGATGTCCTCCAGGTTGATCCCGGCGAAGCCCGGGGCGATGGCCTTCACGATCGCGACGATCTCGTCGGTGTTCTGGGTGTCCAGGCAGATCGGCCAGGCGTCGATGCCCGCGAACCGCTTGAACAGGGCCGCCTTGCCCTCCATGACCGGAAGCGCCGCCTTGGGGCCGATGTTGCCCAGGCCCAGCACCGCGGAGCCGTCGGTGACCACCGCGACGCTGTTGCGCTTGATGGTCAGCCGCCGGGCGTCCTCGGGGTTGTCCGCGATGGCCTGGCAGACCCGGGCGACACCGGGCGTGTAGACCATGGAGAGGTCGTCACGGTTGCGGATCGGGTGTTTCGACGACATCTCGATCTTGCCGCCGAGGTGCATCAGGAACGTACGGTCCGAGACCTTGCCGAGGGTGACCCCGTCGATGCCCCGCAGCTCCTCGACGATCTCGTCCGCGTGGGCGGTCGAGGTCGCGGCGATGGTGACGTCGATCCGGAGCTTCTCGTGACCGGAGGCGGTCACGTCGAGGCCGGTGACGGAGCCACCGGAGGACTCCACGGCCGTGGTCAGCTGGCTGACCGCGGTACCGCTCGCGGGCACCTCCAGCCGGACCGTCATCGAGTACGAGACGCTGGGCGCCGTTGCCATGGCCGTCTTCCTCTGCTTTCCCTTGTTTCAGGTGTACGGCCACGGGGAAGCGGCCGCATCCTCAGATGGTTACACCTACCTTCCGGTACCAGGTAACCCGGCCCGACTTTCGGACATATTGTTCTGACATACGAGAGTGGGGTCAGCGGAGTGGAAAGCCCCACTCCTTCGCGCGAACCCCCCGCGAGGCGGACCGTACGCCGACCGCGCCGTCCTAGGCTCTGCCGCGCACAGCGTCGAAGGACAGCGAGGAGCGCAGGCATGGCTCAGGGCACGGTCAAGTGGTTCAACGCCGAGAAGGGCTACGGATTCATCGCCCAGGAGGGCGGCGGGCCGGACGTCTTCGTCCACTACAGCTCGATCGACGGCAGCGGTTACCGCAGCCTCGCCGACGACCAGCGGGTGGAGTTCCAGATCGTCCAGGGCCGCAAGGGCCCGCAGGCCGAAGAGGTCCGCGTCCTGGGCTAGGACACGGACCTCTTCCGATGCGTAGGGTGGCACCGACCCGCCATGCTCGCCTCGCGGCAAGTGGTCGCTCGAAGCGACGAAGGTTGGGCCCGGGGGCTTGGATCGAGCCGGTGCCACAGCAAGGCTAACAAACCATCCCCGGAAGCGATTCCCTCCTCGGGGGTTGATTTCCGGGGCTGTCATCACCCTCCGGGCGGCGCCCGGAGACATCGGCCGCGTCAGTCCCGCAGCAGGTCCGGGACGCCCTGCGGATCCGGCTCGTCCCGCTCCCCCGACACCACCGTCAGCCGCTGGGTGGCCCGGGTCAGCGCCACGTAGAGCACCCGCAGACCCGCCGGGGACTCATCGGCGATCTCCGCCGGGGAGACCACCACCGTCGCGTCGTACTCGAGCCCCTTGGCCTCCAGACTGCCCAGTGCCACCACCCGGTCGCCGAGGCCCTCCAGCCATCCGCGCGCCTGCTCACGCCGGTTCATCGCCACGACCACGCCGACGGTGCCGTCCACCTCCTCCAGCAGCCGGACCGCCTCCGCGCGCGCCGCCGCGCCCAGGCCGCCGTTCTCCCCCGCCGCGAACCGCGGTTCGACACCGGTGGAGCGGACCGCCTCGGGCGACGGGGTACCGGGCATGGCGAGCGCCAGGACCCGGGCCGCCAGGTCCGCGATCTCCGCCGGATTGCGGTAGTTGACGGTCAGGGTGAAACGGCGGCGCGGCCGGGTGCCCAGCGCCTCGTCACGTGCGGCCCCCGCCTCCTCCGGATCGGACCAGGAGCTCTGCGCGGGGTCGCCGACCACCGTCCAGGTGGCGTGCCGGCCGCGCCGGCCCACCATCCGCCACTGCATGGGCGTCAGATCCTGTGCCTCGTCCACGATGACGTGGGCGTAGTCGGTCCGTTCGCGCTCCAGCCGGTCGGCGCGGCCGCGGCGCTGCGCGGTCCGGTCGGCGTGGGTGGTCAGCTCGTCCAGTCCGGTGAGGTGGTCCAGCGGATCGGCCTCCCGGGGCGCGGCGGGCCGGGCGGGGGCGCCCAGCACGGTCTGGAGCTCGTCCAGCAGCGCCACGTCGTGGACGGACAGCGGACCCTGGCCGTCCTCGCCCAGGCGGGTGAGGGAACGGGCCACCAGCCGGGTCTCGCGCGGGTTGAGCACCCGGCGGGACCAGCGTCCGAGCCGCTTCTCGTCGGCCATCGCGGCGAGCACCGAGCGCGGGGTCAGCTCGGGCCACCAGGCGTCCAGGAAGTCCAGGAAGACGTCCTCGGTGGAGATGTCCTCGTCGAACCCCTCCCGGGCCTCGGCGGCCAGCTCGGGGTCGGTGTAGCGCCGCTGGGCGCCGGAGCGCGTCCACAGCGCGTCCAGCAGCAGCCGGCGGGCACGGGGGCGCAGCAGGTTGACCGGGGCGGTGCCGCCCAGCGCGTGCTGGCGGATCCGGCGCAGCTCGTCGGCCTCCAGCTCCACGCGGGCGCCGAAGGCGACCACCCGCAGCCGCTCGGGCGGGCGGCCGGGTCTCTCCCCGCGGCCCGCACCGGGTCTGCCCCCGCGGGGCATCTCCAGGGCGCCGCGGGCGGCCCTGCGCAGCACCTTCTGCATCCGTGAGGATCCCTTGATCCGGGCCACGGCCGGATCGTCGTAGGTGGTGGCCTCGGCGCCGTCCACCAGGGAGCCGACCGCGCGGATGGCGACCTGGCCCTCCTCGCCCAGCGAGGGCAGCACGCCCTCGGTGTAGGCGACCAGCAGCGGGGTGGGGCTGACCACCAGGATGCCGCCCGCGTACCGGCGCCGGTCCTGGTAGAGCAGGTAGGCGGCGCGGTGCAGGGCGACGGCGGTCTTGCCGGTGCCGGGCCCGCCCTCGACCTCGGTGACGGAGGCGGCGGGGGCCCGGATCACCAGATCCTGTTCGGCCTGGATGGAGGCGACGATGTCCCGCATCGTGTGGCCGCGGGCCTGGCCCAGCGCGGCCATCAGCGCCCCGTCGCCGACCACCGGCAGCGCGCCGCCGTCGAGGGTCGCGGTCAGCTCCGGGCGCAGCAGGTCGTCCTCGACCCCGAGCACCCGGCGGCCCTTGCTGCGGATGACCCGGCGGCGGACCACCCGGCCGGGGGCGACCGGGGTGGAGCGGTAGAACGGCGCGGCCGCGGGTGCCCGCCAGTCGATCACCAGCGGGGCGTAGTCGGCGTCCAGCACCCCTATCCGGCCGATGTGCAGGGTTTCGGCGATCTCCGCGCGGTCGCCGTCCTCCCCGGCGCGGATGGCGTCGTCGGCGGGCTCCACCGAGGTGTAGGCCCCGTCCGGACCGCGTTCGCCGTCCTTGCCGAGGAGCAGGTCGATCCGGCCGAAGAGGAAGTCCTCGAACTCGCTGTTCAGCCGGTTGAGGTGGACCCCGGCGCGGAACACCTGGGCGTCCCGCTCGGCGAGCGCGCCGGGCGTGCCGACCTGGCCGCGCTTGGCGGCGTCGTCCATGAGGAACTCCGCCTCGTGGATCTTCTCCTCGAGGCGCCGGTACACCCGGTCCAGATGTGCCTGCTCGGTCCGGATCTCGCGGTCCCGGATCCCGTCCCCGCCGCCCGGCGGCGAAGCCGTGCGGCTGTCATGCGTGGCGTTCTGCGCGGCCACCCAAGCCCCCTTCTGTCTCCCTAGGGCAGCCGTCAACCGTACACCCCTTTTGCACCGGCTCGGGCGTCTCCCGTGCGGGTCGGGCCCGCAGGTCGGACCGGTCACCGCCGATCGCGGCGGTGACCGGGGAGGGCGCCCCGGGCGCCCTCAGAGCTCGACCTTGGCCAGCCGTTCGCCGTCCAGGGTGCGGATCTCGAACCGGGCGATGTCCTCCTGGTTCATCGCCGCGCCGCCCTGGGCGTACAGCGGCTCCTTGCTCCAGCGCGAGCCGTCGCCGTCCTTGACGCCGTAGCCCGAGGTGGGCACGGCCCAGGTGGTCACCGTCTCCTCGTGGCCGTCCTTGCCGACGGCGACCAGGTCGCAGGAGCGCGGGCCCTTCACATTGCCCAGCTTCAGGGCGACGGCGGTGCCCCAGCCCTTCTGTTCGAGGGAGACGGAGGCGTCCACCTTGGTGACGGGGTCGACCGCGGTGAACTTCCGCCGGCCCTCCTCGTAGACCTGCTTGGCCGCACTGGCCACCGGCTTCGTGCCGTCGTCGCCGGAGGAGGAGGTGAGGGCCGCACCCGCGAGCGGGCCGCCGACGATGAGGGCGGCGGCCGCGGCGACGAGGTAGAGCCGCCGTCTGCCGGACGCCTTGCGGCCGGCGGTGACGTCGGCCAGCAGCCGGTCGAGCAGCTCCGGGCCGGGGCCGCTGGTGAGCCCGGCGGGATCCGGGATCGGCCGGCCGTCCGGGGCGGTGGCGAACTCGGCCAGCAGCGGTGGGATGCCCATCAGCTCGTCGAGTTCGGCGGCGCACCGGTCGCAGCCGATGAGGTGCTCCTCGAAGCGTGCCGCGTCGGCGGGGTCGAGCACGCCGAGCGCGTAGGCGCCGACGGCGGTGTGCTGCTGGTCGTCCGCTGCCGGCATCATGCCGTCACCCCCCTTTCCTCGAGCGAGAGCTTCAGGGAGCGCAGCGCGTAGAAGACCCGGGAACGCACCGTCCCCGGCGGTACGCGCAACACCTCGGCCGCCTCACTCACCGTCCGTCCCTTGAAGTATGTCTCGACGAGCGCCTGTCTGTGCGCATCGGTGAGATCGGCGAGGGCGTCGGAGAGGGTCATCTGGCGCAGGGCGCGGTCGATGTCGTCCGCGGCGGGCATGACCTCGAGGGGCGAGGCGTCCACCTCATGGGGGCGCGCGCGGCGTTGGCGGTGGCCGTCGATGACGATGCGGCGGGCCACGGTCACCAGCCAGGGGCGCACCGACCCTCCCGCGCGCTGGAGTTGGTCCGCATTGCGCCAGGCCCGCAGCAGCGTCTCCTGGACCACGTCCTCCGCGCGGTGGCGGTCGCCCGCCACCAAGCGCAGGACGAACGCGAGAAGCGGGCCCGCGTGATCCGCGTAGAGCGCGCGCATCAGCGCGTCGTCCGGTGTCGTCCTCTCGGTCACGAGGGCATCTTTGCGTACGCAAGCCGCCGGGTCGAGGGGGGTACGGGCGGGAATGGCACGGCGTTCACCGTGATTCCTGTGACGTTCACCCCAATTCCGGACTGAACGCTTCCGGGTATTCGGCACGTACTGGAGACCGAGAAGCCGGCACCGGGCGGGTGCCGGTCACCAGGAAGGGCTCCCTCCCCATCTCCGCCCCGCAGGCCCCGGTCCCCCCATCCGGGGCCTGCGTCATGTCTTTTGAGGGCTCGGTTCTCCCCCAGCTACCGCTGGGAGGTGCCCCCGGCCTGGACTAATCCGCCGCGGCATCGCCGTACTTGGTGTCCGCCGCCGGGTCCAGCGCCAGCCGGTAGCCGCGTTTGACCACGGTCTGGATCAGCTTCGGGGCGCCCAGCGCGGTCCGCAGCCGGGCCATCGCCGTCTCCACGGCGTGCTCGTCGCGCCCCGCCCCCGGCAGCGCGCGCAGCAGTTCGGCGCGCGCGACCACCCACCCCGGGCGGCGGGCCAGGGCGCGCAGCAGGGCCATCCCCGCGGGCGGTACGGCACGCAGTTCACCGTCCACGACCGCGGCGTGGCCGCGGATCTCCAGCCGCCGTCCGGCCACCGGCAACGGCCTCACCCGGCCCGGGAGTTCCTGGGACAGCAGCTGGACGAGCGGGCCGAGCCGGAACCGTTCGGGCTGGCTGGTCGGCACGTCGTGGGCCTCCAGCGGCAGGGCGGTCACCGGACCGACGCACGCGGGCAGTACGTCATGGCGCAGCGCTTCGAGCAACTCGCTCTGCAAACCCCGCTGTTCGGCCCGGTCCAGCAGGCTCGCGGCGGCGGGGGCGCTGGTGAACGTGACCGCGTCCAGGGCGCGGGCGACGGTGGCGTCCAGCAGCCGGTCCACCGGTGCGATGTCCTCCGGCGGCATCCAGCGGTAGACCGGCACCCCGACCACCTCCGCGCCGCCCGCGCGCAGCGACTCCACGAAACCGGGCAGCGGTTCACCGTGCAGCTGGACGGCGACCCGGTGGCCGTCGACCCCCTCCTCCAGCAGCCGGTCCAGCACCTCGGCCATCGACTCGGAGGCCGGTGACCACTCCTCGGTGAGCCCGGCGGCACGGATGGCGCCGCGCACCTTGGGGCCGCGGGCCAGCAGCCGGACGCCGCGCAACCGGTCCAGCAGCGCCTCGCCCAGACCCCAGCCGTCGGCGGCCTCGACCCAGCCGCGGAAGCCGATGGCGGTGGTGGCGACGACCACGTCGGGGGCGTGGTCGAGCAACCGCTTGGTGGCGGTGAGCAGCTCGGAGTCATCGGCGAGCGGCACGATGCGCAGCGCGGGCGCGTGCATCACCTCGGCGCCGCGCCGCCGCAGCAGGGCGCCGAGCTCATCGGCCCGGCGGGCGGCGGTGACACCGATGGTGAACCCGGCCAGCGGGCCCACGGTGTTCTGGTCTCGGTGCATGGCTCTCGTCCCGGTTCACTGTCGTATGGGCCCCTCCGGACTCCGCATCCTGCCGCCGCCCCGTGACGACCGCGGTTCGCGGAGGTTACCCAGGTGTAACGCGGCGTACGGCCGGTGGCTTCCCCCCGGCCGTACGCCGCGTGCCGTGCGGCGCGACCCCCGTGAGCCGCGCCGCACCGGCTCAGACGTCCGCGTAGGCGGGTTGCGGCGGAGTCTGCCGCTCCTGCGCCCCGGAGGCCCCCGGCGCCCGTGTCGCGGCCTCGTCGGACGGCGCCGCCGCGCGGCCGCCGCGCAGGTAGACGGCCCAGGTGACCGCGGAGCACAGGGCGTAGAAGGCGAGGAAGGAGACGAAGGCGGGGGTGCCGGAGTGGGCGGTCAGGAACGCCTCCCGGAAGGCGAGGTTGATCCCCAGCCCGCCGAGCGCGCCGACCGCCCCGATCAGCCCCATCGCCGCACCGGACAGCCGCCGCCCGTACGCCGCGGCCTCCTCCCCCGCCAGACCGCGGGCGACGGCCTTGGCCTGGAAGATCCCGGGGATCATCTTGTAGGTGGAGCCGTTGCCCAGGCCGCTGAGGACGAACAGGGCGATGAACCCGGTGAGGAAGATCCCCAGGGAGCGCTGGGCGGAGGCGTGGACGACCACGAGGGCCGCGGCGGCCATGGCGGCGAAGTTCACCAGGGTGATGCGCGCCCCGCCGTAGGTGTCGGCGAGCCGCCCACCGACCGGGCGGATGAGCGAGCCCAGCAGCGGGCCGATGAAGGTGAGCGAGGCGGCCTGGAGCGGGGTGCGGTCGAACTGGTTCTGGAGCACCAGACCGAAGGCGAAGCTGTAGCCGATGAAGGAACCGAAGGTGCCGACGTAGAGCAGCGCCATGATCCAGGTGTGCGGATCGCGGGCCGCCTCCCGCGCCGCGCCGGTGTCGTTGCGCACCGGCGCCAGGTTGTCCATGAACAGCGCCGCGAGCACCGCCGCCACCACGACGAGCGGGAGGTAGACGGCGAGCACGATCCGCGGATGGGCGGCCCCGGCCGTCCCGATGACCAGCAGTGCGACGAGCTGGATCACCGGGACGCCGATGTTGCCGCCCCCGGCGTTCAGACCGAGCGCCCAGCCCTTCTCCCGCAGCGGGTAGAAGGAGTTGATGTTGGTCATCGAGGAGGCGAAGTTACCGCCGCCCACCCCGGTGAGCGCCGCCACCACCAGGAACGTGGTGTACGAGGTGCCCGGTTCCATCACCACGGCGGCGGCGACGGCCGGGATCAGCAGCAGCGCGGCGCTGATCACCGTCCAGTTGCGGCCGCCGAAGCGGGCCACCGCGAAGGTGTACGGCACCCGCAGCACCCCGCCGACCAGGGTCGGCATCGCGACCAGGAAGAACTTCCCGGCCGGGTCCACGCCGTACTCGGGCCCCATGAACAGGACCATCACCGACCACAGGCTCCACAGCGAGAAGCCGATGTGCTCGGACAGGATGGAGAAGACCAGGTTGCGGGTGGCGGTCCGGCGGCCGGTCTCCCGCCAGAACGTCTCGTCCTCCGGGTCCCACCGCTCGATCCAGCGGCCCCCCTTGCGTGCGGTGGTGGTGGTGGTCGGGGCAGTCATCGCGTCGCCTCCACGGTGCTCGGTGTCGCCACCGACGCTAGGGAGGGCGCGTTACCGGCCTGTGGCGGCAGGTGACACCGGCGAAACCTTGCTCTCACCCGGGCGGACGCGGGGCGGTGAGGGCCGGGGCGGACCGGATGCGCGCCGGGGTCGTCAGTGCATGTCCTCCGGGCGCGGGAGCCAGGCGTTGCGGGGGCGGTCCAGCCAGCGGTGACGGGCGCCGAGGTCGTGCGCGGCGGCGAGCAGCGCGGTCAGCCCGGGGTGACGCAGGCCCCTGCGCCAGACGACGGAGACCGGGGAGAGCGGCACCGGGTCGATCAGCGGGCGCAGCACCGTACCGGGCACCTGGACGAACTCCTCGCTCGCCAGCACCGACCAGCGCCGTTTGGTCACCATCCGGATGAACTCCGCCTCGCCCCCGATCTCCGGGAACGGTTCGGCCACCGCGATCCCGCGCCCGGCGAACAACTGCCCGGCCAGATCGGTCCACTCGGCGGTGGCGGCGTTGCCCGCGGCGGCGTAGAGGGTCTCGCCCGCGAGGGCGGCCAGCGGGATCCGCTCCCGGTGGGCGAGCGGGTGGTCCTCGCGCAGGACGACCGCGATCCGCTCGTAGCGCACCGGGCGGTGTTCGAGACCGGCCAGCACCGCCGGGTCCAGACCGCGGGCGCGGCCGAAGGAGACGTCCAGGCGCCCGGCGAGCAGTTCGGCGGCGGCGCCGGTGAGGCCGCTGTGGTAGCGGGCCACCAGCTCGGTGTCGGCGGCGAGCCGCCGCCGCGCCTCGTCAAGCACCCGGCTGCCGGTGCTCACCGGCGCGCCCACGTCCACCAGCAGCGGACGGTCGCTCCCGCCGCCCGCGGCCGCGGCCAGCTCGTCCTGCGCCGCGAGCACCCGCCGCGCGTACGGCAGCAGCCGCTCGCCCTCGGCGGTCAGGGCGACCTGACGGGTGGTGCGGACGAACAGCTCGGCGCCCAGCTCCCGTTCCAGCCTGCGGATGTCACGGCTGAGCGCCTGCTGCGCGACGTAGAGGCGGGCGGCGGCACGGGTGAAGTGCAGTTCGTCGGCGACGGCGGCGAAGGCCCGCAGCAGCCGCGGTTCGATGTCCCGGTTCACCCCTCCATATTGACAACCCAGATGCGTCAATGGGGCCCGATCAGGTGTTGGACGGGAAACGGGCACGGCCAGGACCGTAGAGGGGTGATCCTCTTCCTTGCCTCCCGGCCCGTCGTCCGCCGTGTTCCGCCGCCCGCCCGCGGCCGGGCCCGCCGCCGTCGCCCGCGTCGGCTTCCGGCGTTCCTGGCCCCGTACGGGCGGCTGCTCGCCACCCCGGGCGCGCTGGCGTTCACCCTCGCGGCGTTCACCGGACGGCTGGCGGGGGCGATGCTCGGGGTCGCCAACGTGCTGATGGTCGCCATGGCGCGGGACTCCTACGCCCTGGCGGGCGCCGTCTCGGCGACCGGGGTCGCGGTCACCGCGGTGACCGGCCCGCTGCTCGGACGGCTGGTGGACCGGTACGGACAGGCGCGGATCGCGGTGCCCTCGGTGGTGGTGTTCGCGCTGGGCGCCGCCGCGATGGTGCTGTGCGTCCACCACGGCGCCCCGGCCTGGGCGCTGTTCCTCTGCGCGGCGGGCTCCTCGGGCGTCCCCAGCCTCGGTGCGATGACCCGCGCCCGCTGGGCGGCGCTCCACCCCGACGACGCGGCCGCCCGGCACACGGCCGCCTCCTTCGAGCAGGTCGTGGACGAGGTGTGCTTCATGGCGGGCCCCGCGCTGGCCATGGTGCTGTGCACGGCGCTCTTCCCGGAGGCCGGCCTGATCACGGCGGCGGCGCTGCTGGTGACCGGCACCCTGCTGTTCGCCGCCCGGCGCCGCACCGAACCGCCGCCGCACCCGCGCCCCGCCGCCGGGGAGCGCGCCGTCCCGCTGACGCGCACCCCGGGGATGCGGGCCCTGCTGGGCACCTTCCTGGCGACGGGCGCGGTGTTCGGCTCCATGGAGGTCGCGACGGTCGCCACCGTACGGTCCTTCGGCGGCGCCGGGGCGAGCGGCGCGGTCCTCGCCCTCCAGGCGGCCGGTTCCTGCGCCGCCGGGCTGGTCTTCGGGGCGCTCCCGCTGCGGGGCGCGCTGTCCACCCGGTTCGTGACGGGGGTGGCCGCCATGGCCGTGGCCGTCCTCCCGCTGCTGGCGGCGGACAGCCTGGCGGCCCTGGCCCCGCTGCTCTTCCTGGCCGGCATGGCGACCGCGCCCACGATGATCACCGGGATGTCCCTGGTCCACCGGCTGGTCCCGCCCGCCCGTCTCAACGAGGGGATGACCACGGTCTACACCGCTCTGCTCATCGGCATCTCGGCGGGCGCGGCGGTGGGCGGCTGGACGGCGGACCACCTGGGCTCCGCTTCCGTGTACACCACCCCGGCAACGGCCGCGGCCCTCGCCCTGACCACGGCCCTGGCAGGCCACCGCCGCCCAACCCCCCGCCCCTGACCGGGCCGGGTGCCCTACGCCCCGGCCGGGGCGACCCGGCGGGGTGGCCGATGCCCGACGGACGGGTCCGGGGCCCGCGGCACCCCCTCCGCACCCGGCCTGGCCCCGAGCCCTTCGTACGGCAGGACGGGGAGACCGCCGAGGGCCTGACGTACCGTCCGCGCGCGGCGATGCGAGACCGCGACGGCCGCACCGGTCAGCGGAAGGCCGCTGGGCCAACGGCCCGTCGGGCGTATGCGGCCCGCACCGCGCGCACCCGCCCGACGGGGGCGAGCCGACGGGACGATGCCGGACAGACGGAGTGCGGGGCCCACGGCCACCGCGCCACACCCGCCCGACGGGACGATGGCGACGGACGGGTGCGCAGCCCACCCACACCCGCCATGCCCAACCGGTCCGGGCTCCGCGGCCCGGCAGCCGTCGCGGGGCCGTACCGGCCGGGCGGCCGCGGGGGCCTCCCCTCCCCGATCCCCGGCCGGGGAGGCGACCGCTGGGCCGATGGGGGCAACATGCGGGTGTGGGGGCGCGGGTGGGTATACGGCGGCGCTACGGTGCGGTTTCGCGCCCGGACGTCGAACCGCCGCTATCCGAGGGGACGTACGTGTTCGTGACAGGCTCCGCCGCCCGGCCCCAGCGCCGTCGCGCGGCCCTCCGCGCCTTCGCCGCATCAGCCCTGGCCGTCGCCCTGTTGACCGGCTTACCACCGGCGAGCCCGGCCCCGGCCGGGGCACAGAGCGGCTATCCGTTCCGCGATCCGCGGCTGCCGCTGCGGACACGGGTGGACGATCTGCTGCACCGGCTCACGCTCGACGAGAAGATCTCGCTGCTCCACCAGTACCAGCCCGCCATCCCCCGGCTCGGCATCCGGCCGTTCAAGACCGGCACCGAGGCCCTGCACGGAGTGGCCTGGCTCGGCGAGGCCACCGTCTTCCCGCAGGCGATCGGGCTCGCCTCGGCCTGGGACCCCTCGCTGATGCGGCGGGTCGGTTCGGCCGTGGGCGACGAGACCCGCGGCTTCCAGCGGCAGCGGCCGGCCGGCTGGGGGCTCAACGTCTGGGCCCCGGTGGTCAATCTGCTGCGCGACCCCCGCTGGGGCCGCAACGAGGAGGGCTACTCCGAGGACCCGTTCCTGACCGGCGCCCTCTCCACCGCGTACGGCAAGGGGCTGGAGGGCGACGACCCCGACCACCTCAAGACCGCCCCCACGCTGAAGCACTACCTCGCCAACAACAACGAGGTGAACCGCACCACCACCTCCTCCGACCTCCGCCCCCGCGTGCTGCACGAGTACGACGAGGGCGCGTTCCGGCCCGCGGTCGCCGCCGATGCCGCGACCGGGGTGATGTCGGCGTACAACCTGGTCAACGGCCGTCCCAACACGGTCGACCCGGATCTGAACGACACCGTGCGCCGCTGGACCCGGCGCGATCTGTTCCACGTCACCGACGCCCAGGCGCCGGGCAATCTGCTGCCGGGGGTGCAGAACTACTACCCCACCCCGGCCGAGGCGGACGCCGCCGCCCTCACGGCGGGCATCGACAGCTTCACCAACGACAACACCGACCCCGGCCCCACCCGCGCCGCCCTGCGCACCGCGCTGGACCGGGGACTGATCGGCGTCGCGGACGTGGACCGGGCCGTCCGGCACACCCTCTCCCTCCGCGTCCGGCTGGGCGAGTTCGACCCGGGCGGCGGCCCCTACGGGGACATCGGCCCGTCGGTCATCAACAGCCCCGCCCACCGGGCGCTGGCGCGTGAGACCGCGGCCGAGGCGATGGTGCTGCTGAAGAACCGGAACCGGACCCTTCCGCTGGATCCGGCGCACACCCGCCGGGTCGCGGTGGTCGGCCCGCTCTCCGACACCCTCTACACCGACTGGTACTCCGGCACCCCGCCCTACCGGGTCACCCCGCGGAAGGGCATCGCCGCACGGCTGGAGGCCGCCGGCTCCGGCACCGTCACCAGCCGCGAGGGCGTGGACCGCGTCGCCCTGCGGAACGCGGAGACCGGCGCCTACGTCACCGCGGGCGGCGGTGCCGCCGGGGCCCCGCTCAAGGAGAGCTCCGGCCCGGCCGGGCCGGCCGGGGAGTTCGACGTCTACGACTGGGGCGGCGGGGTGGTGGCCCTGCGGGCCGCCGCCAACGGCCGTTACGTCGGGCTCCACGAGGACGGCACCTTCGTCAACGACCAGACCGAGCCCAACGGCTGGTTCGTCCAGCAGCAGTTCCGGCTGGAACGGCAGCCCGACGGCACGTACCTGCTGCGCTACGCGGGCTACGACACCCAGGAGAGCTGGTTCGGCGACAAGGAGTACCTGGCGGCGCGCGAGGACGGCACGCTCGCCCTCACCACCCGCGAGGACGCCACCCACTACACCCGGGAGGTCCGGAAGGACGGGGCGCGGGAGGCCGCCGAGGCCGCCCGCGGCGCGGACGCCGCCGTCGTCGTGGTCGGCTCGATGCCGCTGATCAACGGCAAGGAGGACCACGACCGCACCGACATGGGTCTCGCCCGGCAGCAGGAGGAGATGGTCAGGGCGGTCAAACGGGCCAACCCGCGCACGGTCGTGGTGGTCGAGAACAGCTACCCCACCACCCTCAACTGGGAGCAGGAGCACGCCCCGGCGCTGCTGTGGACCACCCACGCGGGTCAGGAGACCGGTCACGCCCTCGCCGACGTCCTCTTCGGCCGGGTGAACCCGGCCGGGCGGCTCACCCAGACCTGGTACCGCTCGCAGCGGGACCTGCCGAGCATCCTCGACTACGACATCATCCGCTCCGACCGCACCTACCAGTACTTCCGCGGCCGTCCGCTCTATCCCTTCGGCCACGGGCTGTCGTACACCAGCTTCCGCTACGGCCAGGCGCGGCGGGTCCCGGGCGGGGTCGAGGTCCCGGTGACCAACACCGGGTCCCGGACGGGCGACGAGGTCGTCCAGCTCTACACCCACCAGCGGACCTCCCGCGACAAGCAGCCGCGGCAGCGGCTCCGGGCGTTCCGCCGGGTGACGCTGGAGCCCGGCCGGACGAAGACGGTCCGGCTGCCGCTGCGCACCGCCGACCTCGCGCACTGGGATGTCACCCGGCGCCGCTGGGTGGTGGAGAGCGGCAGCTACGACCTGAGGGTGGGCGCCTCCTCGGGCGACATCCGCACCCGTACGGAGTGGCGGGTGCGCGGTGAGACGATCCCGCCCCGCGATCTGTCCCGCCGTACGCGGGCGGCGGACTTCGACGACTACGCGGGCACCCGCCTGGCCGACGCCTCCAAGGTGCGCGGGGACGCGGTCGCCGCGGGTCCGGACGGCGGGCGTCTGGTCTTCCGCGACGCGGACCTCGGCCGGGGCGCGTCGCGGTTCACCGTGCGGGCGGCGAAGGAGACGGCGGGCGCCGCCACGGTCCAGGTCCGCCTGGACTCCCCCACCGGCCCGCTCGCCGCCACGGCCCGTGTCCCGAGCACGGGTTCGCGCTACGCCTACCGCACGGTGACCACCGCCCTGACCGCCGCGGCGGGCCGCCGCGACGTCCACCTGATCCTCGGCAAGGGCGTCCGCGTCACCACGTTCGCGCTCCGCTGAGGAATCCCGCCTGGCGCCTAGCAGGTGTGTGGTTTGGTCCAGGCGCATTCCAGGGCCGCGGACCGGGCCGAACGGGGCGCCGGGCGGGGGCGGACCGCCTCCGTGCCGTCCGCACCGGACTTCGCCAGGGTGACCACGATCGCGTCCTCCAGCCGCTTCACCGACGGCACGAGGAAGTTGTTGAGCACCACGCTGTAGACCAGTTCCCTGCCGTCCGCGTCGGTGACGTACCCGGAGAGCGCGGAGGCGCCGGTCAGGGAGCCGGTCTTGCCGCGGGCGTTGCCCGCGGCGGGGGTGCCGCACATCCGGGTGCGCAGGGTGCCGCCGATGAGGCGGTCGGGGTCGCAGGCGACCGGCAGGGCCGCGTACCAGTCGGCGTACCAGGGCTGTCGCCGCACCGAGAGCAGCAGTTCGGTGAAGTGCCCGGCCGTCACGTTGTCCATCCGGGACAGCCCCGAGCCGTCGACCTGGCGCAGCGTGCCGACGTCCACGCCCTGCTTCTTCAGCCAGTCGGAGACACCGGCCAGTCCGGCGGCCCAGGTGCCGCGCCCCGCCGTCTCGTAGCCGATGGCCTTGGTGAGCACTTCGGCGTGGATGTTGTTGGACAACTTCATGAAGGGGACCAGCAGCCGCTTGAGCGGCATGGAGCGGTGCGCGGCCAGCGGCCGGGCACCGTCCGGGGTGGCCCGGCCGAGCCGGGTGTCACCGGCGACGCGCACCCCGTGCCGTGCCAGCGCGTCGGCGAAGACGGCGGCGGCGTGGCCGGTGGGCTCCCAGACGCTGACCCATTCCTTGGCGGCCGCCGCCCCGGCGGGAACGCTGCCGCTGAGCGTGAGGGTGTTGGAGCCGTGGCCGCGCTCGACGGTGAGGGTGCTGCCGCTGCCCGCGGCACCGGTGGTGGCGCGGTTCACCACGCGCGCGTACGGGGTCCTGGGGGTGACCGCGGCCGTCGGGCGGGCGCCGGGCCGGGCGCCCGGGGTGGTCTCGACGATGACGCTGCCCGCGTCGTAGTCGGTGTCCGGGGCCACGCTCAGCGCGGAGATCTGGGCCGCGTAGTACGACGACTCGTCATCGGCGGCCCATGAGCGGCCGACCCGCTGGTCGTCGAACCGGGTGTCATCGGCGACCAGCTGCCCGGTCACCCGGCGGATCCCGGCGTCGGCGACCGCCTCGGCCAGCCGCTCGTAGTCGGCGGCGAGCAGCGTCGGATCACCGGTGCCGCGCAGATACAGATCGCCGCGGAGGGTACGGCCGTGGCGGGTGCCGTCGGTCAGGACGTCGGTGCGGAAGCGGTGGTCGGGGCCGAGCACCCCCATCGCGGCGGCGGAGGTGAGCAGTTTGGTGTTGGAGGCGGGCATCAGCCGGTCGTCGGGCCGGTGCCGGTAGAGCACGGCGCCGCTCCCGGCGTCGGCGACCACCACCCCCGCGGCGCCGCCCTTCAGGGAGGGGTCGTCGAGGATGGTGTCGATGGCCCCGCCGAGTCCGGGGCGGGGGGTGTCCGCACCGGCCGGGGAGCTCCAGCTGAGCGTGCAGGCCAGCCCGATGACAAGGGGGACCACGGGCCAGGTCCGGGCGCGCGTACGGCGGTTCACGCGACTCTCAGGTCTCCTCATGGCACCGGAGCATCCCGCACCGCGGACCGCGGCGACAGGGCGCGCACGGTACGGCGCGTCAGTCCCGGCGCAGCAGCGCGGCGATGACCGACTCCAAGTAGCGGGTCCGCTCGGCGTCGGCGGGCAGGGACCGGGGCACCGCGTGGACCAGCTGGGTGTGGCCGAGGTAGCTGGTGTACGCCAGCAGCCCCCGGCGGCGCGCGTCCTGCGGAGGGAAGCCCAGCTCGGTGAAGAGCCGCGCCAGATAGCCGATCCGGCGGTCGCTCACCCGCCCCAGCGCCGCGGCCACCTGCGGATGGTGCGCGGTGGCCAGCAGGGAGACCTCCAGCGGGTCGTCGGCGGCGGACGCGGTCGCCTCCGCGAAGAGCGTGCGCAGCCGCCGCTCGGGATCCGGTTCGCCCTCCAGCTCGGCGATGATCGCCTCGGTGGAGATCTCCTCCCAGCGGGCGAGCGCGGCCTCGATCAGCGCGTCCCGGTGGGGGAAGTGCCAGTAGAAACTGCCCTTGGTGGCGCCCAGCCGGGCGGCGAGCGGTTCGACGGCCACGGCCGCGAGCCCGCCCTCGCCGATGGCGGTG
Source organism: Streptomyces sp. NPDC045899 (assembly GCF_056431485.1). NCBI lineage: Bacteria > Bacillati > Actinomycetota > Actinomycetes > Kitasatosporales > Streptomycetaceae > Streptomyces > Streptomyces sp. NPDC045899. Next base: position 81,474 of record NZ_JBWKKP010000011.1, on the reverse strand, counting down.
AGTGCCGCGTCCGCCCAGTCCCGCGCGCTCAACCGCCGCTTCGCGCCGTCGCCTTGGGGGGCCCGCACTCGCCGCTGCACCATGACCATACGGTACCGTACGGTAAAACATACGGCAGCGTATGGAGGTGCACGGTACGCATGCGTACGGTCCGCAACATCCACGAACGCACCATCGAAGCCCCCGCCGAGGCGGTCGGAGCCCTGCTCGACCGGCTCTCCTCCGCCCATGACCCGCTCTGGCCGAGCCCGGCCTGGCCGCCGATGCGCTTCGACCGTCCGCTGGGCGTCGGCGCCGAGGGCGGCCACGGTTTCGTCCGCTACCGGGTCACCGCCTACGAGCCGGGCCGCCGGGTCCGGTTCGACTTCACCCCCGGGGAGCACGGCTTCCACGAACTGACCGTGGAGCCGCTGGCGCCCGGCCGCTGCCGGGTCCGCCACGTACTGGAGGAACGGCAGCGCGGTACACAGTGGCTGGTGTGGACCCTGGCCGTCCGCTGGGCCCATGACACGGTGGTCGAGGAGCTCTTCGACAACATCGAGCGGGTCGCGGCCGGAACGCACCGGGCCCCGCTCCTCTGGTCGCCATGGGTCCGGCTGCTGCACCGGGTGCTGTGGGACAAGCCGGTCGCCGCACCGGTGCCGGACGCCGCCCGGCTGGCCCGCACCGCCTTCGAGCGGACCGACTTCTCCGACGCCTGGCGCATGGAACTCCACCCCGGGATGCCCCGGGACCCGGAAGCGTGGCGGGACGTGCTGCGCGGCGCGTCCTTCCCCGTCCGGGGGCGCGCCGACGGCGAAGTGCTGCTGGGCGAGGACGCCGGGCACCTGGACTTCCGGGCGTCCGTCCTCGTCGAGCCCGGGCACATCACGCTCAGCACGGTCGTCCGCACGCACAACGCGCGCGGACGCCTCTACTTCGGGGTCGTCAGACGCTTCCACCCGGTCATGGCCCGGCTGGCGCTCCGGCGCACCCACCGCCGTCTGGCCCTGGCCGCGCCGAGCGCCGGGGAGCGGGCACTGGCACGGCGCTGAGGCCGTCCGGAAACGACGAAGGCCCTGCCTTCCGGCAGGGCCTTCGTCTTCGTGGAGATGGCGGGAATCGAACCCGCGTCCACCGGTGCAGAAACAGGGCTTCTCCGAGCGCAGTCCGCTGTGATTTTCTCGGCCCCGGAGATCACGCGGACAAGTCTCCGACGGGCTCAGTCACTGTTTGATTTCCCACTACACCCCGTGACCGGGTCTAGTGGTTTAGTTCCCTAGTCGATGCCAGGATCCGGGTCGGGAACATCCCCGGGCTGACACTTCGCAAGTCGCTACTTAGGCAGCGAGGGCGAAGGAATCGCGCTTGGTGTTGGCGATTATTGGTTGCGACATATGGTTTACGAGATCATTGCCGCTTCCTCGGCTCGCTTCCCCTGCTTCGACAGCCGCTGTCGAAACCGATCATCCCCATGTGGTGTTTTCAAAGGTGGTGCCGCGCCCTCGGAGGGGCACAGCGCCATCATAGGTGAACAACGCGCGACGGGGCCACATCATTCCCGCCCGCCGGGTGCACGCCCGGCGCACGGCGCCCCGGTCAGCCGCGCTGGCGGCGTCGGGCGGCCGAGATCGCCCGGTCGGTCTCACGGCGGTCCTGCTTCTCGCGCAGGGTCTGCCGCTTGTCGTACTCCTTCTTGCCCTTGGCGAGGGCGATCTCGACCTTCGCCCGGCCGTCCTTGAAGTACAGCGCCAGCGGAACGAGCGTATGCCCGGTCTCCTGGGTCTTGCCGAGCAGCTTGTCGATCTCCGCCCGGTGCAGCAGCAGCTTCCGCCTGCGCCGCGCGGAGTGATTGGTCCAGGTCCCCTGGGAGTACTCGGGGATGTGCACGTTGTGCAGCCACGCCTCGCCGCCGTCGAGCTGCGCGAAGCCGTCCGCGAGCGAGGCCCGGCCCTGGCGGAGCGACTTCACCTCGGTACCGGTGAGCACCAGACCGCACTCGTACGTGTCCAGGATGTGGTAGTCGTGCCGCGCCTTCTTGTTCTGCGCGATCAGCTTGCGACCCGTCTCTTTAGCCATAGCGAGGACATTCTCGCACTAGGACCCGCCCCCGAGGCCACTCAATACCGTGCGGGCGCGGGCTTCGGCGCCGGGTCCGCTGTCGCCCGTGACCGACAGATCGGGGGAGATGCCCTCGCCGTCCACACTGCGGCCGGCGGGAGTGCGGTAGTGGCCGACGGTGAGCTCGGCGACCGAGCCGTCCGGCAGCTCGCTGGGCATCTGCACCGAACCCTTGCCGAAGGTCCGGGAGCCGACGACCACGGCGCGGCCACGGTCCTGGAGGGCGCCGGTGAGCAGCTCGGCGGCGCTCATGGTGCCGCCGTCGACCAGGACCACCAGCGGGCTGCGGGTGTCCCCGCCCGGCTCGGCCTCCAGGACGCGCTGGGCGCCGCGGACGTCGTAGGTGGCGACCAGGCCGCCGTCGAGGAAGGAGGAGGCGGTGGTCACGGCCTCGGTGACCAGCCCGCCGGAGTTGCCGCGGAGGTCGAGCAGGATCCCCTCACCGTCCGGGACGCGGTGTACGGCGCGGCGGACCCGCTCGCCCGAGCCCCGGGTGAAGGAGTCGACCTTGATCCGTACCGCCCCGGCGTCCGGACCGCCGAGGCGGTCCACGGTCACCGGTTCGGTGGCCAGCCGGGCCCGGTGCAGGGTCTGCCGCCAGCTGTGCCCGTCCCGGCGCAGTCCGAGGGTCACCGGACTGCCCGCGGCGCGCTCGGCGCGGCCGCGCAGCCGGGTGACGACATCGGTGACGGGACGCCCGGTGACACGTACCCCGTCGACGGTCAGCAGCCGGTCACCGGAGCGGATCCCGGCCTCGCGGGCGGGACTGCCGGGCTGCACCCGGTCCACCTCGATCCGGCCCTCGCGGCCCTGGCGGGCGGAGATCCCGGTGCCCACGTAGACACCGTCGAGTTTGCGGCGGAACCCCTCGTACTCCCGGGCGCTGTAGACGGCGCCCCAGCGGTCCCCGCTGCGGCTGACGACCTCACGGGCGGCCTCGGAGCCGGACTTGCCGTCCTGCTGGGCGGCGGCCGCGGCCGCCTTCACCTGTTCGCTCTCCACGGAGCCCAGGACCGCGTGCGCCGGTATCCGGTCCGCTCCGGGGTGACGCCCGTTCTCCGCCTCGGCGTCCCAGGAACCGGCGGCCGCGCCGGTGGCCAGCACGCTCACGAAGACCAATGTCAGGGCGGCCCCACGGCGAATGCGGCGGGGTTGGACGAACAAACACGGGCCCGACATGCCGGTGAGTGTAGGGCACCAACGGGCGCCGTACGGCGGGTTGTCCGGTACGGCGCCCGGGGCGAATGTCACACCTTGAGGTACTTGCGGAGCGCGAAGAAGGCCGCGAGGGCGGGCATCAGCAGCCCGATCGCCAGTACCAGCGGCAACTTGGCGAGCACCGCGTCCCAGCCGATGAAGTTGATCACGTCGATCTTGTCCACCAGCCAGTTGTTGACCAGGAAGTACTGCCCGCTGACCAGCAGTACGCAGGCGAAGCCCGCGCCCAGCAGCCCCGCGATGGCGGCCTCCATGATGAACGGCATCTGGATGTAGAAACTGGACGCGCCGACCAGCCGCATGATCCCGGTCTCCCGGCGGCGGCTGAACGCCGAGACCCGGACCGTGTTGACGATCAGCATCAGCGCGACCACCAGCATCAGCGTCATCACCGCGAGTGCCGCGAAGTTCATACCGTTGAGCAGGTTGAAGAGGTCGTCGACCAGCTTCTTCTGGTCCTGCACCTCCTGCACCCCTGGACGGGCGGCGAAGGCGGTGGAGATGACGTCATAGCGCTCGGGGTCCTTCAGCTTGATCCGGAAGGACTCCTGCATCTGATCCGGGGTCAGCGAGTCGGCGAGCGGCGAGTCCCCGAACTGCTCCTTGTAGTGCTTGTACGCCTCCTCACTCGTCTCGAAGTGCACCGACTCCACGATGTTCATCTGCTTGAGCTCGGACTTGATGTCCTGCTTCTGGGCCTCGGTGACGGCCCCCTTGGCACAGTTGGCCGAGGTCTCCTTGTCGTTCTTGTTGCAGAGGAAGATCGAGACGTTGACCTTGTCGTACCAGTAGCCCTTCATCGTGCTCACCTGCTCGCGCATGAGCAGGGACCCGCCGAACAGGGCGAGCGAGAGGGCGACGGAGACGATCACCGCGAAGGTCATCGTGAGATTGCGGCGGAGACCGACGCCGATCTCCGACAGGACGAACTGGGCGCGCATGGCGTCCTTTCAGTGCTGGTAGCCGTAGACGCCGCGGGACTGGTCGCGGACGAGACGGCCCTTCTCAAGTTCGATCACGCGCTTGCGCATCTGGTCCACGATCTGCTGGTCGTGCGTGGCCATGACGACGGTGGTACCGGTCCGGTTGATCCGGTCCAGCAGCTTCATGATCCCGACTGAGGTCTGCGGGTCCAGGTTGCCGGTCGGCTCGTCGGCGATCAGCAGCATCGGACGGTTGACGAACGCGCGCGCGATGGCCACCCGCTGCTGCTCACCGCCGGAGAGCTCACCGGGCATCCGGTCGTCCTTGCCCCCCAGCCCCACCAGGTCGAGCACCTCGGGCACGGTCTTGCGGATCGCGGTCCGCGGCTTGCCGATCACCTCGAGCGCGAACGCCACGTTCTCGCCGACCGTCTTGTTGGGGAGCAGCCGGAAGTCCTGGAAGACCGTCCCCAGCTGGCGGCGCATATGCGGCACCTTCCAGTTGGACAGCCGCGCGAGATCCTTGCCCAGCACATGGACCGCGCCATGGCTGGCCCGCTCCTCCCGTAGGAGGAGTCGCAGGAAGGTGGACTTTCCCGACCCCGAGGAACCCACCAGGAAGACGAACTCGCCCTTCTCGATCTCGAGCGAGACGTCCCGGAGTGCAGGGCGGGTCTGCCTGGGGTAGGTCTTGGATACGTTGTCGAATCGGATCACTGAAGCACCACGGTCGACCTGGGTAGCGGTACGGGCAGCCGCCTGAGCGGCTCCCGTCGGTGAGCGTGACCATACGCGAACCGTGTGCGAGCTCGCAGCGCCGATCCACCTTGGTGCGTTTATTCACGGCACTATTGGGGGCAAACGGTTGACAAACTGACCGCTGGGCCATTCGGCGCGGCCACGGAACCGGTACGGATACGGCACGGAATCGTGCGGGGCGCGCCGAACCGGGCGGAAGCTGGCACAGTGGAAGGGGAACCAACCCATTTCCGTGAGCGTTGGGCCCGTGTCTACTGCGGCACCGCCGCGCGGGAGGAGAAAGCGCATGACGTACGACAGGCTCGTCTGCGCCAACTGCGCGAGCCCGGTCAGCGAGGGCCGCTGCCCGGTCTGCCGGGCCAGCAGGGAGCGCCTTCAGCAGCAGGACGGGCTGTTCGCCGGTATGACGCCGGCCGCCCTGATAGCGCTGCTGGTGGGGCTGATCGCGGTGGCCCTGCTCGCCCATGAGGTGGCCGCCGCCGGAGCGTGACGCCCGGTAGCCGACCACACACCCCGACATACCGAGGGGCCCGGAGCTCTGCAGCGCTCCGGGCCCCTCGTCATGCTCACGGCCTGTGAACGATCAGGCCATCGTGACTACGTTCGGTGATCAGGCCACGTTGTTGCGGTTGACCAGACGCGGAACGAAGCGGAAGCCGATTCCGCCCGCGATCATCGTCGCGGCGCCGACCAGCAGGAACGTGGTCTCACCGGCACCGGTCTCGGCCAGCTGCTCCTTGGCCTTGCCCTGCTCGACCGGCTTGGAGCCGACGTTGTCGGTGTCCGTGTTGTCGTCGCAGTCGGTGCTGTCGAGGTCCACGGTGCAGGTGGAGTCGTCGCCGTTGTCGCCGCCGCCACCGCCCGGGGCGGGCTTGGTCGGCTCGTCGGTCGGGTCGTCCGTCGACGGCGGGTCGGTGGGCTCATCGGTGGGCGGGTCCGTCGGCTCGCCGGTCGGCGGGTCGGTCGGCTCGTCCGTGGGCGGGTCGGTCGGCTCATCGGTGGGCGGGTCCGTCGGCTCGCCGGTCGGCGGGACCGTCGGGTCGTCCGTGGGCGGGTCGGTCGGCGGGTCCGTCGGCTCATCGGTCGGCGGGTCCGTCGGGATCACGGTCGGGTCGTCCGTGGGCTCATCGGTCGGGTCGGGCGCGGGAGCGCCCACACTCGCACCGATGTCCACACCCTGCTCATCGGCGCTGACCGAGGCTCCGACACCACCGATGCCGACATCCACACCCACGGCCGATGCGGCGCCGGCGGCGGTGAGCGACGCACCGGCGGCGATCACCGCGCCGGCGGCTATGCGCGCGATCCGCAGCCGCGTCTTCTTCGTCATCTGCCTGCTACCCCCAGTAGCTGTACTCGTCAATGGAGCAGCTATGCGCGGGGCCACGGTCGTCGGGGTGTCATGTTCCGCGGTCACCGCCCTAACCGGCGGTCCGCTGGTCCCCGTTCACACGCGCCCCAGACATACGCATGCCGCGCGTCAGCTTTCCGTGATCTGAAATCACCGTCAAGGTCATTTCCATCCGAGATGTCCGCTATGCATTTCCTTGAGTGATGCATGGGTACAGGACTGTGACCAAAGAGGGCGCGGACGCGGCCACTTGGGGATCGAGCGGTACTACTTCTCCTGCTGCTTGCGCCAGCGGATCCCGGCTTCGAGGCTGCGTTCGATGTTTCTCTCGCAGGGGATCCGCACGGTCGAGTTACTTCTCCTGCTGCTTCCGCCAGCGGATCCCCGCTTCGAGAAATCCGTCCAGCTCACCGTCGAGCACCGCCTGCGGGTTGCCGACCTCGAACTCGGTGCGCAGGTCCTTGACCATCTGGTACGGGTGCAGGACGTAGGAACGCATCTGGTTGCCCCAGGAGTTGCCGCCGTCGCCCTTGAGCGCGTCCATCTTGGCCTGCTCCTCCTGACGGCGCCGCTCGAGCAGCTTCGCCTGGAGGACGTTCATCGCGGTGGCCTTGTTCTGGATCTGCGAGCGCTCGTTCTGACAGGAGACCACGATTCCGGTGGGGATGTGGGTCAACCGCACCGCGGAGTCGGTGGTGTTGACGCCCTGGCCGCCGGGGCCGGAGGAGCGGTACACATCGACCCGCAGCTCGGACTCGTCGATTTCGATGTGGTCGGTCTGCTCGACCACCGGCAGCACCTCGACACCGGCGAACGACGTCTGGCGGCGCCCCTGGTTGTCGAAGGGCGAGATCCGCACCAGCCGGTGGGTGCCCTGCTCGACCGAGAGGGTGCCGTAGGCGTACGGGGTCTGGACGGCGAAGGTGGTCGACTTGATACCGGCCTCCTCCGCGTACGAGGTCTCGTAGATCTCGGTCTTGTAGCCGTGGCGCTCGGCCCAGCGCAGATACATCCGCTGGAGCTGCTCGGCGAAGTCGGCGGCGTCCACACCGCCCGCCTCGGCGCGGATGTTGACGACGGCCTCGCGGGCGTCGTACTCGCCGGACAGGAGGGTGCGCACCTCCATCTCGTCGACCGCCTTGCGCACGGACTCGAGCTCGGTCTCGGCCTCGGCGCGGGCGTCATCGTCGCCCTCGTCCGCGGCGAGCTCGAAGAGCACCTCGAGGTCGTCGATACGACCGCGCAGCTCCTCGGTCCGGCGGAGGTGCCCCTGGAGATAGGAGAGCTTGCTGGTGATCTTCTGCGCGTTCTCCGGGTCGTCCCACAGGGACGGGGCCGCCGCCTGCTCCTCGAGCACGGCGATGTCGGCCCTCATCTTGTCGAGGTCCAGGACGGCCTCGATCGACCCCATGGTCGAGGAGAGGGACTTCAGCTCTTCGGATACATCGACGACTGCCACGGCACCAGCGTAACCGCTGCCGGAGACTGACCGGCCCCGGTCACGGACTCCCGGCGTCCTGGGAGCTGGAGTGCTCCCCTCCCTTGGGCGGATCCCCGCCGTCATCGCCGCCGGTGGCCAGCCATCCGCCGACCGCGATGGCGATCAGCGCGGCCACCGAGACCACCGCGGCCTTCACCCGGCGGCGGCGGACCGCCTCCGAGGGCCGGTTGCGGGCCGAACCCGCCCGGCGCTGGCCGTGCACCCGGGGGGCGCGCGCGGTGCCGTGGGCGCCGCCCGCGAGCTCATCGGCGCTGGGCACCCGCATGCTGGTGTGGGTGTCCCGGCTGGAGTCCGGTACGGCGCCGGGGACCAGCGGCACCGCGCCGCGCCGCCGCTGCTGCTGCCCGGCGGCCGGGCCGCGGGGGGCCGGCTCCTCGTAGCCGCCCTCGCCCTCGTCCTCCTGCTCATCGGGCTCGTCGATGTCCAGCGGCGGATATCCGGCCAGACTCGGCAGCAGCTCGCGCAGCCGCGCCGCCAGCTCGGAGGCGCGCAGCCGGGAGGCGGGCGCCTTGGCCAGGCACTGGAGCAGCAGCTGCCACAGCTCGTCGGGGATCCCGGGCAGCGGCGCCACGGTCTCGGTCACATGGCGGCGCAGGATCGCGCCGGGGTGGCCGCCGCCGAACGGGGTGAACCCGGCCAGCAGCTCGTAGAGCACGGTGGCCAGGGCGTACACATCGACACTGGCGCGCGGCGGCAGCCCCTCGATGATCTCCGGGGCCAGATAGTCCGGGGTGCCGATGACACTGCGCGGGTTCGGCGAGCGGCCCTGGCCCTGCTGCTGGCCGCGCGGCTGCCGCTCGCGGATCCGGCTGGGGGCGTCGACGAGGCGCGCGATACCGAAGTCGGTGAGCAGGGCGGGGTGCGCGCCGCCGGGCCCCAGCGGGCCCTGCATGTCCAGCAGCACGTTCTCCGGTTTGACGTCGCGGTGGACCACACCGGCCGCGTGCGCCGCGGCCAGCGCGTCCGCCACGTCCGCGGCGATGGCGACCGCCGCCTCCGGGGCGAGCCGCCGCTCGCGGTCGAGCCGGGTCCGCAGATCCGTACCGCGGACCAGGTCCATGACGAGCGCCAGGTCGTTGCCGTCGACCACCAGGTCGCGCACACCGACCACCCGGGGGTGGTCGAGGCCGAGCAGCGCGGTGCGCTCCTGTACGAAACGGCCGACCAGCTCCTGGTCGGAGGAGAGGTCCTCGCGCAGGAGCTTGATGGCGACGGGGCCCTCGGGCCCCTCGCCCAGCCACACCGTGCCGGCGCTACCGCGTCCCAGGACCTGGTGCGCGGTGTACCGGCTGCCGATCTTCCGTGACAAGACTGCTCCGAATCCTCCGACAGGGGGGCACGTTGGCGACAAAGCTACGCGGCTACTGGCGCGTTGGGTGCGCCAGACCACGCCAACTGTCACTTCTGCGGCGGAAAACACCCTTCAGATGTCGACAAATCACCGAAGCCGGAGGGAAGTCAGGGGGCGCGGGAGGGGAACGGGGGACGGGCGACGGGCCGTCCGCCGGGGAACGGACGGCGGGCCGACCCGTTCTCCGGGCCGGCCCGCCGCCGGTTCGTCATCGGGCCGCGCGTGGCGCGCGGCGGAGCGTCAGCTCGGTCCGCCCAGATCGGAGATCCACTTCTTGACCTCGGAGGCCCAGCTGCTGAGGGCGTCCCAGTAGCTCTTGCCCTCGGCGACCCAGTCCTTGAGCGGGGTCAGCTCCCAGACCAGCCAGGAGCCCACCACCAGGACCACGATCACGAACAGACAGCCCTTGAGGCATCCCAGGCCCGGGATCTTCATCCGGTTGGGGCTGGACCCGCGCTGCCGGGGCTGACGCGGTTCGGGCTGGGGCTGCTGCGGCGGGGCGTAGCGCTGGGGCTGCGGCTGCTGCGGGTGGTGCGGCGCCGGAGCGTAGTTCTGCGGCTGCTGCGGCTGCTGGTACGGCGGCGGCTGCTGGCGGCGCTGCTGACGCCGCGGCGGCTGCTGGGGCTGCTGCTGCGGCTGCTGATACGCCTGCGGCGGCTGCTGGGGCGCCGGACGCCGCTGGGGGCGGCGGCGCAGCGGGTCCTCGCTCGGGTCGAGGTACTGGACCTGCGTCTGCTCATTGCGGTCACGGGCCGCGCGGAGCTGGTTCTGCCAGGGGTGCGGATCGTCGCCCGGCGCGCCGGGCGGCACGGGCGGCATCGCGCGGGTCGGATCGGCGTCCCCGCCGGGGCCTCCCGGACCGGAGCCGGTGGGCGACATCACCTGGGTGGGGTCGGCGTCCGGTCCGGTGGTGGGCAGCACGTTGGTGGCCGCGGCCGGGTCGTAGGAGGGCGCGTTGGTCGGCAGCACCTGGGTGGGGTCGGCCGAACCGGTGGGCGCGGTGTCCGGCACCGGCGCGGGCGCCGGGTCCGGCGCGAGCAGCGCGGCGACGCCGAGCGCCGCCTCCGCCTGCGCGGCCGAGGCGTGCACCCCGATGCCGGAGGCGACCACGCGCAGGGCGCGGGCCAGGTTCTCGGCGCTGGGGCGCTGGTCGGGGTTCTTGCGCAGACAGCGCTCGATGACCGTCCACAGCGGCTCGGGGACGGTGGTGGGGCGGCGCGGCTCCTCGCTCAGGTGGCGGTGCAGCACCTCCAGGGCCGTGTTGCCCGCGAACGGCGGACGGCCGGTCACCAGCTCGTACAGCAGGATGCCCGCACCGTAGATGTCGACCGCGGAGGTCTGCGGGCGGCCCTCGGCGGACTCCGGCGCCACATAGGCCGGGGTGCCGACGAACTCCTGGGTGCGGGTCAGACCGGGCGAGTCCGCCAGCCGCGCGATGCCGAAGTCGGTCAGCATCGGGTGCATCTCCTGGCCCTCACCGGTGCCCGCGAGCAGCACGTTGGCGGGCTTGAGATCGCGGTGGACCACCCCGTCGGCGTGGCTGGCGGCGAGCGCGTCGGCGATCTGGGCGGTGAGGAGAGCCGCGGCGACGGGGGTGAACGGGCCGTTGCGGCGCAGGTAGTTGTGAAGGTCCGGACCGTCGATCAGGTCCATGACCAGGGCGAGCAGATCGCCCTCCACCACCAGGTCGCGGGTGCGGACGATATTGGGGTGGGTGAGGCGGAGCAGCACCGAGCGCTCACGGAGGAAGCGCATCACGATCTCCGCGTCGTTCGCGAGCTCCTCCTTGAGGACCTTGATCGCGACGGTCTCGCCGGGCTGCCCGGCCACGGCGGCCTCGGCCCCCGCCGTCTCCCGCTGGCGGGCTCGCCAGACGGTGCCCGTGGCTCCGCGTCCGAGCGGCTCCTCGAGCAGGTACTTGCTGCCTACCGGCCGCACGTCATGCGCTCCCTGATCGTGGTCTTCATCGCTTGCGTCGTCCACGGCACGGTCTGTCGCACCGCTTGTACTGCTGGGTCGTACCCGTCCGCCCCACTGTAATGGGGACGCGCGGGCGCCCGTACTGATCACCACACGAGTGGACGGGCGTCGTATCCCGCCACGCGGGACTCGGGGGGAAGACGCTCGATCCGGACCGTTGGTTGCCGCGCGTGGCCATGACACGGCCCCGGCACGGCCAGGAGCGGGCGCGTTCCGGGCACGTTCCGGGCGCGCGGCCCGTCGCAACCACCGCCGATCCGGTCGCAATCAACCACTTTCGGCCGAGCCGCCGACCAATCAAGATCACGTCATGCCGGGTGACGGGCGAAGTGTCAGTGGCAGGTGCGAGGATGCAGGCAGCACGGAAGCGCCGAGCGGCTGGGGACTCACGCTCCGTGACCCGTACGACCCCGTACGGACCTGTACGTGCCGAAGCGCCTGGGGGCGGTGGTGGGGATCGGCACCCCTGCCCGGCCCCCCGGACAGAAGGGACCGTTGACGGCGATGCAGATTCGGCTGACCGTCCTCGGGCCGCGCAGCGCCCACCCGGGCCGTTCCGGCCATTCAGCCGCCGCGCACGCGCCGGTGTGCGCCGTGGACGTGCTCGTGACCGCCCCCGTCGGCACGGCCCTCGCCTCGGTGGCGAGCGGGCTGGCCACCGCGGTGGCCGCGGCCGGGAGCGACGCGGGCGCGGGCAGCGGCGGTGGCGGTGGTGGCACGGGCGGCGGGGCGGTCGTGCTGTACGCGGGGACCGAGCGGCTGGACCCGCAGCGCTGCGCGCTCGGCGAGCCGCCGCTCGTGGACGGCGCGGTGCTGTCCCTGCACGCCCCAGCGGACCCCGAGCGCTCCCCGGCGTACGCGGGACTCCCCGGGCTGCCGGAGGCGGCCGTCGCCGAGGCCGCCGTCCATCTGGACGTGGTCGCCGGACCGGACGCGGGCGGGGTCCACCTGCTGCACGGCGGCCAGGTCCGCGTGGGCCGCTCCGCGGACGCGGACGTGCCCCTCGACGACCCCGACGTCTCCCGGCTGCACTGCGCCGTGACGGTCGCCGAGGACGGCCGGGTGACCGTGGCCGACCTGGGCTCGACCAACGGCACGGCGGCCGACGGCGCCTCCGTCGGCCCCCATCCGGTCCCGCTGACGCCGGGGGCGCTGCTGCGGATCGGCGAGTCCACGTTGCGGCTGCGGACCCCCGGGACGGCCCCCGCGGCCCCGCCCCGCCTCCCCGCCCACCCGGACGGCGAGGGCCATCTGCGGGTCACGCCCCGCCCGGGCACCGCCGCGGCCGGCCGTGCGGAAGGCCCCTGGACCGGCGCCCCGTCCGGCGGGGCCACCCACTCCGCCGAGGGCACCTGGACGCCTCCGGGGCACCATCCCGGTGCGGGCAGGGTCCCGGTGACGGACGGTGACCAGGGCGCGTACGGCGGGGCGCGTGACGTCCGCCACAGCCACCGCGGGGCGGATGTCCCCGCCCAACGTGACGAAGACCACGCGCGCCCGGGAGGCGCCTGGGACCACGGCGAGACGGAGAGCCCGTCGCCAGCCACCCGCGCGGGCTCCGACGGCCCCCGGGCGACGGGCGGCGGCGGCTTCGGGACCGGCGCGGGCGGGGAGGCGCAGCGGGACCACGGCGCCCCCTACGGCCGACGGGCCGACGACCGGCGCAGCGGACCGGGCGACCCCAACGGCCCCGGAGCCGATGGCCGTACCCCGGGCGACGGCGCGCCCTACGACCCCACGGGCGGGGCTCACGGTCGGCCACCGGGCCGGCGGGCTGACGACCCAACGGCGCACGGCGGCTCGGGCAGGGAGCGCGGCCGGCGGGCTGACGACCGGCACAGCGGACCCACGGCGAGCAGCGGCACGGGCGGGCCGGGTGCGGACGGGCGGTGGGACTCCGGTCGGCCCAGCGGCCCGGGCGCCGAAAGCCGTTCCCCGGATGACGGCGCGCCGTACGGCGATCCCATGGCGTACGGCGGCTCGGGCAGGGAGCCCGGCCGACGGGGCGCGGGCGAACCCGGCCGCTCCCGGCCGGCCGGCGGGCGGATGGACGGTACGCACGCCCATCCGCGTCCGTACGCCTTCGACGTTCCCGGGGCGCAGCCCCGGCGGCGCGGAATAGGGGCCTGGGTGCGGCAGTTCGCCGCCGGGAAGGGCGAGCGGACCGCGGGTCGTGACGACGGCGGCGCGCGCGACGCGGCGGAGCGGGCGGCGGCCGAGGCGGCGGGGCTGCAACAGCGGTGGCCGGATCCCGCCGCCGTGCTGATGACCGCGCTCGGCCCCGGCCCCCGGCTGTGGGAGCGCGGCCCGGACCACCCGGACGCGCTCTCCGTACGGCTCGGCTCGGCCGACCGGCAGGCGGCCGACGGCGGGCTGTTGCCCGCGGCCCCCGTCACCGTCTCGCTGCGGCAGACCGGTTCGCTGGGCCTGGCGGGGCCGCGCGCCCGGCTGGCCGGGCTGGCCCGCTCGGTGGTGGCACAGCTCTCCGCACTGCACTCGCCCTCCGCGCTGGAGATCGTGCTGATCAGTACGGACCGCGCGCGCACCGTCGACGAACGGCTCGCGGAATGGTCCTGGCTGGGCTGGCTGCCACAGGTGCGCCCGCTGCGCGGGCAGGACTGCCGGCTGCTGCTCGCCTACGACGCCGAACAGGCGGCGGCGCGCGCCGCCGAGTTGGCGCGGCGGCTCGATGACGGACCGCTCGGCCCGTCGTGGGCCGGTGCGCCCCCGGCCGCCGTGGCCGCCGCCGCGGCCCGCCACACCGGGCCGTACACGGTGGTGCTCGTGGACGGCGACCCCGGCCCGGCCTCGCTGCGCGAGACGCTCGTGGAACTGGCCGCCGGTGGCCCGGCCGCCGGAATCCACGTGGTGTGTCTGGCCGAGGCCCCTGCCGCCTCGCCCGCGTCACCGCTGTCGCGGAGCTATGAGGCCGCGCGCTCGGAGTCCCCGGTCTTCGCGGCCTGTTCGGTGGCCGCGCTGCTGAGCGGGGACGTCGCCACGGGGTTGCAGATCGTGCACCGCGATGACCTCCACCACCCCCTCGAATCGGCCGGGGCCACGACGACCGTGACGGTGGACGCCGTATCGGGGGCGTGGGTCGAGCGGTTCGCGCGGGCACTCGCGCCGTTGCGCCCGTCGGCTTCCGCACAGGGGGGTACGGACGGTCCGGGCCGTCTGCCGACCACCCCGCTGCCGGACACGGCACGGCTGCTGGACGAACTGGGGCTGGCCCGCGCCACCCCCGCGTCGCTGCTGGCGCGTTGGGCCGCGGCGGCCGACGAGGTCCCGGCGGGCGGCCGGGCACAGGCCGTGCTCGGCGCCGGGCCGCGCGGTCCGCTGGCCGTCGATCTGGCGGCGGACGGGCCGCATATGGCGGTCGACGGCGCGGCGGGCACCGGGAAGACGGAGCTGCTGCGGTCGCTGGCCGCCTCGCTCGCGGCGGCCGAGCGGCCGGACCGGCTGGAGCTGGTCCTGGTCGACGGCGCGGGCGCCGGGGCCGGATCCGGCGGGGGCGCGGCGGGCGGCGCCGAGGGGCTGCGGGTGTGCACGGACCTGCCGCACGTCTCGACGTACCTGGCGGCCTCCGACCCGGTGCGGATGCGGGAGTTCGCGCAGGCGCTCAGCTCGGAGCTCAAGCGCCGCGCGGAGCTGCTGGGCCCCCAGGACTTCACCGCCTGGCACACCGACCACCCCACCGCCGCTGGGGACGGCGGGACCCCCACGGAGCCGGGCGGACCGCCCACGGGCACCCCGGCCATCGGCGCGCAGGCCACGGGCAGCCCCTTGCCGGGCCGACCCGCGACGGACAGCAGCAGGACGACCGGCCCCACCACCGGCACCCCGGACCGCCCACGCCCCGGCGGTGGAGAACCAGACGCCCCCGGCACCGGGCGGCCCACCCCCGGTGGTGCGGAGCTCCGCGGACGAACCCCCGGGGGCCGGCCCACCGGCGCCCCGGACCGCTCACGCGGTGGCAGCCCGTCCCCCGGCGGCTCCGCCGCCGGCAGGACACCCGCCGGTGGAGAACCCGGCAGGCCCGCCCCCGGCGCGCACACCACGGGCAGGACCCCGGCGGGTGCGGAGCCCGGTGGACGTAGCCCCGGCGGCCGTCCCACCACGGGCAGCACCACCGGCAGTCCTGACCGTGCGCGCCCCGGCGGGCCCGCCACCGGCCTTCCCCGCGGCGGCGGTCCAGCCACCGACCACCCCTCCGCCCGGTCCACCCTCGGCGGCGCGAGCCGTGGCGGCGCCGGTGCCGAGCAGGGGGCGCGGGTGGTGGCGCCGCGGGTGGCCGGGGATGTCGATCCGCCGTCCGTCGACACCCCGCACACGCTCAACCTGCGTACGCAGCCCGACCCACCCCGGCAGCCGCGCGTACCGCGCTCGCTGCCCCGGCTCGTCGTCCTCGTGGACGACTACGACGCACTCGTCGCCCCCGCCCTCGGCAGCCCCGGACGTCCGGCCGCCGGATCGGTGGTGCGGGCGCTGGAGGCCGTGGCGCGGGACGGGGCGCGGCTCGGCGTGCATCTGGTCGCGGCCTCCGGACGCCCGGAGCGTACGGCGGAGACCGCGGCCGTCGGGCGGGCCGGGCTCCGGGTCACCCTGGAGACCCGGCCCGGCCCCGGAGCCCCCGCCACCCCGTCGCCCCCGCCGTCCTCGTCGTCCTCGTCGTCCTCGTCGGAGGAGCAGACCCCCGGCCGGGGGCGGCTGTTCGGCCCCGGCCCCGGAGACGGTCCCGGGGACGGCGCGGTGATCCCGTTCCAGGCGGGGCGGGTGACCGGGCGGATACCGCGGACCGCGACCCAGCGGCCCACCGTGGTGCCGCTCGAATGGGAGCGGATGGGCGATCCGCCGGCCCGCCGCCCGCTGCGCGAACTCGGCAACGGGCCGACGGACCTGGCGCTGCTGGCCAGCGCGCTCCAGCGGGCCGCGCAGTCGGCGGACGCCTCCACCGCGCCCGCGCTGATCTGACCGGCCGGCCTGCCCGGCTTCCCGGTCGGTCTTCCCACCCTCCCTTCTGACCCGCCTGTCCCATCCCCTCCTGACTGTTCATCACGTCCAGGTCACGATCGGCGAATTGGCCCCGAATGCGGTATTGCGACGTTCGGTCACGGGGCGTACGACTGACGCACGGGACACGGCCGCGCGGGGGCGGTCGGCCATCGGAGGGAACACGGGGATGCGCGATTCGCTTCGTAAGAGGCGTTCCACCCGGGCCGCGCTGGCCCTGCTGACGGTGGGAGCGCTGACGCTCACCGCCGCGGGCTGCGGCGGTGACGACGAGGACGCGTCGGGCAGTCCGCCGCCGGTCACCGTGAAGCTGCCCAGCCTCAAGGGTCAGAAGCTCCAGGTGACCGCGGTCTGGACGGGGACCGAGCAGGAGAACTTCACCAAGGTCCTGGAGGAGTTCGAGAGGCGCACCGGCGCCGAGGTCTCCTTCGTGCCCAGCGGCGACGACATGTCGGCGTTCGTCGGCTCGAAGATCGCCGGTGGCGCGCCGCCCGATGTGGCGATGGTGGGGCAGGTCGGAGTGGTCCGCGAGTTCGCCCAGAAGGGCTGGGCCAAACCGGTCGACGCCGCCACCACCGCGCAGCTGAGGAAGAACTTCGCGAAGGGCTGGCGCGATCTGGGGGCCTGGAAGGGCACCCAGTACGGGGTGTACTTCAAGGCCAGCAACAAGTCCCTGGTCTGGTACAACACCTCCGCCTTCGACTACGCGGGCGCGAAGGAGCCGAAGACCTGGAAGGACTTCCTCGCCCAGGCCCAGCTGGTCTCCGACTCCGGCACCGACGCGATCTCCGTCGGCGGCCAGGACGGCTGGACGCTCACCGACTGGTTCGAGAACGTCTACCTCTCCCAGGCGGGTCCGCAGAAGTACGACCAGCTCGCACAGCACAAGATCAAGTGGACCGATCCGTCCGTCACCGAGGCGCTGACCACCCTGGCCGAGCTGTGGGGCACCAGGGGGCTGCTGGCGGGCGGCAGGGACGGCGCGCTGCACACCGCGTTCCCGGACTCGGTCTCCAAGACCTTCGCCGACGCCGCGGAGCCGGAGGCGGGCATGGTCTTCGAGGGCGACTTCGTCGCGGCGAACGTGGCCGACGCGGGCGCCGAGCTCGGCGAGGACGCCAAGGTGTTCCCGTTCCCGGCGGTGGGCGACAAACCCCCGGTGGTCACCGGTGGCGACGCGGCCGTGGCGCTGAAGCGGAGCAGGGCGGCGCAGGCGCTGCTGACCTTCCTCGCCTCGCCCGACGCGGCACATATCTGGGCCCGTTCGGGCGGTTTCATCTCGGCGAACAAGTCCCTCGACCTCCGCGCCTACCCCAACGCGCCGCTGCGCGGTATCGCCAAGGCGCTGATCGCGGCGGGGAATGACTTCCGGTTCGACATGTCCGACCAGGCACCGGCCTCCTTCGGCGGCAAACCGGCCCAGGGCGAGTGGAAGGCGCTCCAGGACTTCCTCAAGAACCCGAGGAACGTCAAAGGCATCCAGCGCCGGCTGGAGGCCGACGCGGCCAAGGCGTACCAGAACTGACGACCCGACCGGGAGATCCCCATCATGTCGACCGCGACACCGGACGGCGCGGCCACGCCTGGCCGGGCACCGTCCGTACCACCGGCTGAAGCACCCGACCGGAAAAGGAAGAAGGGCGTCCTGGGCACCCGGCCGTGGCTGGCCGCGGTGTTCCTGCTGCCCGCGCTGGCCCTGCTGGGCGCGCTCGTCGTCTATCCGATCGGCTACTCCGTCCACCGCAGCTTCTTCGACGCGAGCGGCGACGGATTCGTCGGACTGGACAACTACCAGGAGATGTTCTCCGACGACGCCACCAAGACGGCGATCAAGAACAACATCATCTGGCTGATCCTGGCCCCCACCGTCTCCACCGCCCTCGGCCTGATCTTCGCCGTGCTCACCGAGCGGATCCGCTGGGCGACCGCCTTCAAGCTGATCGTCTTCATGCCGATGGCGATCTCGATGCTGGCGGCGGGCATCATCTTCCGGCTGGTCTACGAACAGGACCCGGACAAGGGCGTGGCCAACGCCATGTGGGTGAGCGTGCACGACTCGTTCACCGAGTCGCCGCCCTTCCCCGGCGCCCATCCGCGTCCGGACGCCGGACTGACCGCGTCCCCGGGCGGGGCGTACACCACCGAGACCACCGCGAAGGCGGGTTCCCCGGCGTCGATCCCGCTGGTGGCCGCGAAGCGGGACGACATCAGCGGAGCGCGGACGGCCGCGCGCGCCGAGCCCGAGGCGGGGAAGGTCACCGGCACCGTCTGGTTCGACTTCACCCGTGGCGGCCTCGGTGAGCGGGGCGTCATCGACAAGGGCGAGAAGGCCATGGCCGACCTGAAGATCGAGGCGGTCAAGGACGGCAAGGTGGTCGCGGAGACGACCACGGCGGCCGACGGGACGTACCGGCTCCCGGCCGCGGCCGAGGGGGCCCGACTGCGGCTTCCCGCGTGGAACTTCTCCGAGCCGTACAACGGGGTGGACTGGCTGGGCCCGTCCTTCGTCACCCCCGCCATCATCGGCTCCTACGTCTGGATCTGGGCGGGCTTCGCGATGGTGCTGATCGCGGCGGGGCTCGCCGGGGTGCCACGTGAGCTGATGGAGGCCGCGCGGATGGACGGCGCCAGCGAATGGCAGGTGTTCCGGCGGATCACCGTGCCGCTGCTGGCACCGGTGCTGTCGGTCGTGGTCGTGACGCTGATGATCAACGTGATGAAGATCTTCGACCTGGTCTACATCATCGCCCCCGGTCCCTCGCAGGACGACGCCAACGTACTGGCGCTCCAGCTGTTCCAGTCGTCCTTCGGAACGGATGTCAACCAGGGCCTCGGCAGTGCCATCGCGGTGCTCCTGCTGCTCCTGGTGCTCCCCGTCATGTTCTTCAACATCCGCCGCATCCGAAGGGAGAGCCGCCGATGACCAGCGCGGACACGGTCGTACGTACGAAGCGGTCCCTCGTGGCGCGGATCGCGGCGGGTGCTGGTGGCGGGGTGACCCGGGTCGCCCTGGTGCTGATCGGCCTGTTCTGGCTGATGCCCACCGCGGGGCTGCTGCTGTCCTCCCTCCGCGACCCGGCGGACGTGGACCTCTCCGGATGGTGGAAGGTCTTCTCCGACCCCGGACAGCTCACCTTCAGCGGCTACGACGAGCTGCTGAGCAACCAGCAGATCACCGACTCGCTGTGGACCACCCTGGCGATCACCGTTCCGGCCACCCTGCTGGTGGTGATGATCGGGGCACTGGCCGGCTACGCCTTCGCCTGGATGGACTTCCCCGGCCGCGACTGGTGGTTCCTGCTGGTGGTCGGTCTGCTGGTGGTCCCGGTGCAGGTCGCCCTGATCCCGGTGGCCAAGCTCTTCGGCGAGGTCGGCCTCTTCCAGACCACGACGGGCGTGGTGCTCTTCCACACCGCCTTCGGTCTGCCGTTCGCCATCTTCCTGCTGCGCAACTTCTTCGCGGAGATCCCCCGTGAGCTGCTGGAGGCGGCGCGGCTGGACGGCGCCGGGGAGCTGCGGCTGTTCCTGCGGGTCGTAATGCCCCTGGGCGCCCCGGCCATCGCCTCGCTCGGCATCTTCCAGTTCCTGTGGGTCTGGAACGACATGCTGGTGGCCCTGATCTTCGCCGACAGCGGCAACCCACCGATCACGGTGGCCCTCCAGCAGCAGGTCCGCCAGTTCGGCAACAACATCGACATCCTCGGCCCCGGCGCCTTCGTCTCGATGGTGATCCCGCTGGCGGTCTTCTTCGCCTTCCAGCGGCAGTTCGTGGCGGGTGTGATGGCGGGCGCGGTGAAATAGCCCCCCTCTGGCTCCCTCCTTGGCCCGGCGCCCCTCATGGGAGGGCGCCGGGCCGCACCACTCCCGGCTCACATCACCGCGCACTCCGCCCACACCATCTTGCCGACCGGGCTGCGAGGAGTCGTGCCCCAGCGGGTGGCCAGCGCGTCCACCAGGAGCAGCCCACGGCCCGACTCGTCATCGGGCGTCAACGTCGGCGGAATGCCCGGGAGGCGATCCTCGCGGGAGTCCGAGACCTCGATACGGATCGTCCGCGCGGCCGAGGTTTCGCGGACGAGGCGGAGCCGGAAATCCCGTCCGGGTAAGCGGCCATGGCGTACGGCGTTGGAGGCCAGCTCCGCCACCAGCAGGGCCACCGTGCAGGACGTGTCCGACGCGGGCGGATGACCCCACTCCTCCAGACGCCGCACGGCACATCGCCGGGCGACGCGGGCTCCGCGCGGCGTGGCGGGGAACCGCTGGGTGAGTTCCCGCAGTTCGGGCTCCGGCTCGGAGCCCGGCGCGGTGGTCGGCTTCAGCACGGTGTTGTCCATTTCCGTCCGATCGATTGCCTGTACGACTCGCAGCGTGGGCGGGTCGTGACGTTCCGTGCACAAGCATCGGGTCGCGGGTCTACGCTCGAAAGGCCACGACGCCTTACCTTTCAGGCCGTAAGGAACGGAAGTGATGTTTTGGCCAGAGAAGTTGATCCTCGCTCCTCGATGGCAGCACTTTTCGGTTCGCGGGTCCGCAGACTCCGCACGGCCGCCGGGCTGACCCAGGCCGAGCTGGGCGAACGGACGCATGTGGTCAGCACCCGGATCACCCAGATCGAGCGGGCGTCAGGGGCGAAGCCCACGTTCGAGCTGGCGCAGGCGCTCGACACCGTCCTGGGGGCGGACAGCCTGCTCATCGATATGTGGCCGTACGTCTACCGGGAGGCGTTCCCGGACTGGTCACGGGCGTTCATGGCGCACGCGGAGCGGGCGGCTTCCGTTCGTGAATACGCCGCGCAGGTGGTCCCCGGTCTTTTACAGACCGAGGACTACGCGCGAGCCGTGCTCAGCCTCGATCCCGAGCTCAGCGGCGAGCAGCAGTTGGAGGAGCGCGTCGCCGCCCGCCTCGGACGACAGGAGCGGCTGCGCTCACCGGACCGGCCAGAGTTATGGGTGGTCCTGGACGAGGCGGTGTTACGGCGCCCGATCGATGGCCGCACCGTGATGCGGGCCCAATGGGGCCGTTTGCTGGAGGCAGCCGCCGAACCTGGTATCACCGTGCAGGTGCTGCCGTTCGACCAGGGCGGGCATGAGGCGATGGGCGGGTCCCTCACTTTGCTGACACTGCCGGATGGCAACGAAGTCGCCTACAAGGAGGGTGCCGACTTCGGTCAACTCGTCGAGGAACCGACGGATGTGAAGCGTTATGCGGTGACCTACGATCGGCTTCGGGCGGTCTCTCTGCCCCCGCTCATGTCGCTCGACATGATCCGATCCGTGATGGAGGGCAACCACCGTGGAGCGAGTGTCCCATCCAGATCTGAACGGCGCCGCTTGGCGCAAGAGCAGTTACAGCAATCAGGCGGGTGGCAACTGCGTCGAGGCGGCGGGCCTGGACCTGGACACCGCCGTGTGGCGCAAGAGTAGTTACAGCAATCAGGCGGGCGGCGACTGCGTCGAGGTGGGCGGCATGGGCAGGATCATCCCCGTCCGTGACAGCAAGAACCCCCACGGCCCGGTGCTGGTCTTCCCGGAAGAGTCCTGGGCTGCCTTCGTCAGCGACTTGAAGACCGACAACCGTCTCTGAGTCGGCCGGGAACCGGTCGCCATCGGTCTTCCCGCCCCGCCGGACCCCCGCCTACTGGGGCCCGGCGGGCCACGAACTCCCCCAGAGAACCGGGATAAAGAACTACCCGCCCACCCACCCTCCCTACCGGTCACTCGTACGAGTGACCGGCTTGCGGGCGGCGCACATCGGTCGTTACGTTCACCGCAACAACCGCAAACAGACAACGGCCCCCGGCCGGGACGGCAATCCCGATCGAGGGCCTGACCGATCAGGAAGAGACGACTTCCCGATGGCTGACCCGCAGTCTAACGCGCCCACGCGCGCCGACGCCGGAGCTCCGACCTCCGGTGTGATCCACGTCCGGACCCGCCTCACCACGGACTTCACGGTGATCGCCGACGACGCGCGGTTCGCGGCCGCGCAGGTCCGCTACGGGCTCGGCGGTACCCTCTACGCCCTCGACGGTCTGCTGTGGGTCAACCACCCCCTCCGCAACACCGCCGCCGACTACAAGCCCACGCAACTCGCCGTCGCCCAGCGGCTCGGTCTCACCGTGCCGCCCACGCTCGTGACGAACGACCCCGGGGAGGCCCGCGAGTTCATCACCGCCCACGGTCAGGTGATCTACAAGACCCTGCGCTGGACCCCGTACGAGCGAGACGGCGTTCCGCTGACCGGGTGGGCGGAGCCGGTCACGGCTGCCGAGATCGACGACGGTGTGCGGGTGACACCGCACCTGTTCCAGGCTCGCGTGGACAAGGTCGCCGACGTGCGGGTCCTGGTAATCGGCCGACAGGTGTTCGCCGTGAGGATCGACTCCGGACTCCTGGACTGGCGCAAGGACTACTCGGCCCTCTCCTACACCGTGGTAGACCTGCCCGACCGCCTGGACACAGCACTTCTCGCCTACCTGGACCACTACGGGCTGGTGTCCGGCAGCTTCGACCTCGCCATCGACCGGGCGGGTGACTACTGGTGGCTGGAGCTGAATCCGAACGGCCAATGGGGGTGGCTGGAGGAGAACACCGGACTGGAAATGTCCGCCGCATTCGCCGACCTGCTGACACGAGGAGAGACCCGATGACCGACACCGCGCCCGAGCGGCGTGCCCTCGCCGACGGGCTGGAGAAGGCCGGCGTGCTCAGGACGCCCCAGTGGCGAGCCGCGGTGGAGGCCGTACCGCGTGAGCTGTTCCTGCGCCCCGGCGTCTTCCTGCCCGTGGACGGCGGTCGGTGGCAACCGGTCACCGCGGCAGGGGCCGACCCGGTGGACTGGGCGCGGATCGCGTACAGCGACCAGTCCCTGACCACCCAGATCGACGGACATCTGACCGCCGACCGGGCCAGTGACCCCGTGGTGGGCTCGCCCACCTCGTCGTCGACCACGCCGGTCACCGTCGTCGACATGATCGAGCACCTGGACGCGGAGGACGGACACCGCGTACTGGAGATCGGCACGGGCACCGGCTACTCCTCCGCGCTGATGTGCCACCGCCTCGGCGAGGACAACGTCACGACCGTCGAGGTGGACCCGCAGGTGGCGGCCCGTGCGGACGCCGCTCTGGAATCAGCCGGGTTCTCGACCTGGACCGTGGCCGGCGACGGGCTGCTCGGACACCCGCGCCGCGCTCCCTACGACCGGGTGATCGCGACCTGTGCCGTCCGCCGCATCCCCTACGCCTGGATCAGGCAGACCAGGCCCGGCGGGATCGTCCTGGCCACCGTCGGCGGTACCTGGTCCTACGGCACCGGCCTCGCGAAGGTCACCGTCGGCGAGGACGGCACCGCCGAGGGCCGCATCATCGGCCGCAGTTCGTTCATGCAGGCACGGTCCCAGGCCACGGTGCCCGTGTCGGGTGACCTGTCCGCGCGCACCGCCTATGCCGACAGTGAGCGGCGGACGAAGGTGCCGCCCCTCCTCCTGGAGGAGTGGATGCCCGCCTTCCTCGCCCAGCTCGCCGCCCCGGGCGCACAATTCGTCCGCGCCGCGACGAGCGACGGCGCCCAGCTCCTCTTCGTATTCGATCCGGAACGCGAGTCCTTCGCCGCATTCACCTCCGACGGCGAGGACTGGACCGTCCGGCAGGGCGGCCCCGTCGCTCTGTGGGACGACATCGAGCGGTCGCTCACGGCATGGCGCGACGCGGGAAGCCCCGACATCACCGCCGTACGCCTCCACATCACCGCCACGGCCCACACGTACGGGATCGGCGACAACCCGGCACTGCGCTGGCAGCACTCCCTGCGATAGGCCGGGGATACCCGTACGCCGCATCCGCGGCCGGTCCCCGCGTCCTGGATCCACCAGTGCGAAGGCATTGGGCCGAACGGGGTCACTTTGGGCGCTCCTCCGCCACGCTGCCCGGCCCCTGGGCCGACGTTCAGATGATGGTGTGAGAAACCGTTCGCACCGCGTCGACCGATGGGATGCCCCGTGCCCCGGTTCAGCGTCATCGTGCCCGCATACGAGGTGCAGGCATATCTCCACGACTGTCTGCGCTCCGTGCTGGACCAGGATTTCGCGGACCTCGAGCTGATCGCCGTCGACGACCACTCCCCCGACGCGTGCGGCGCCATCATCGACGAGGCCGCGGCGCGCGATCCCCGGGTCCGTCCGGTGCACCTCGGGGAGAACACCGGGCTCGGCCGGGCCCGTAACGCCGGGATCCGCCGGGCCACCGGCGACTACCTGGTCTTCCTCGACGGCGATGACACCCTGGCCCCCGGCGCCCTGCGCGCCGTCGCCGACCGGCTGGAGCGCACCGGCGACCCGCAGGTGCTGGTCTACGACTACACACGGGTGGACTGGACCGGCCGGGCCACCCGGAACGTCCGGGCCGAGCTGCTGCGCCAGAGCGGGCCGGAGGTGTTCACCCTGGACCAGCGGCCCGAACTGCTGGGGCTGCTGATGGTGGCGTGGAACAAGGCGTACCGCCGGGACTTCATCCGCGCCGAGGGGTTCGCCTTCCCCGCCGGCTTCTACGAGGACACCCCCTGGACCTTCCCCGTCCTGCTGTCCGCGGAGTCCGTCGCGGTGCTGGACCGGGTGTGCGTGCGCTACCGGCAGCGGCGGCGGGGCGGGATCCTGCGCACCACCAGCCGCCGCCACCTGGATGTGTTCGACCAGTACGAGCGGGTGTTCCGGTTCCTGGACGGACGGCCGGAGCTGGCCCACTGGCGCCCGGCGCTGTTCCAGCGGATGGTGGACCACTTCGCGGCGGTCTTCACCGCGCCGGGGCGGCTCCCGGCCGGGGCCCGCGCCGAGTTCTTCCGGCGGGCGGGCGCCCACCACCGCCGCTACCGGCCCGCCGACGCCACCACCCCGCCCGGCCGCGCCTGGTGGCGCTGTCTGCTGCTGCGGCTGGGCGCACGGCGGGTGTTCCAGTTCCTGCGCGGTGCCGACCGGGTGCGACGGGGCGCGATGACCCTGGCCCCGGTGGTGTACACGCGGCTGCGCACCGCCGCGCTGTGGCTGCACTACCGCGTCCAGCTGTGCCGCCCCGTCGACCCCGGGCTCGCGGTGTTCGCCGCGTACTGGCACCGGGGCTACGCCTGCAACCCGGCGGCGATCGAGACCACGGTGCGCGAACTGGCACCGGGGGTGCGCACCGCCTGGATCACCACCGCCGAGTACGCGCACACCCTGCCGCCCGGGGTGCGCCGGATCCAGCCCGGCTCAGCCGCGTACTGGACGGCGCTGGCCCGCGCCCGCTTCCTGGTCAACAACGTCAACTTCACGCCCCGGATGCGGAAGCGGCCCGGTCAGGTGCACCTCCAGACCCACCACGGCACCCCTCTCAAGCACATGGGGCTGGATCTGCTGGACCGTCCGGCCGCCGCGCGCGGGATGGACTTCGGCGAGCTGCTTCAGCGGGTGGACCGCTGGGACTACAGCCTCTCCGCCAACCGCCACACCACCCTGACCTGGGAGCGGGTCTACCCTTCCGGCTACACCACGCTCGCCTACGGCTCCCCGCGCAATGACGTCTTCCAGCGGGCCGGCGCCGGGGACGTGGCCCGGCTGCGGGAGCGGCTGGGCATCCCGGCGGACAGCACCGCCGTGCTGTACGCGCCCACCCACCGCGACTACCAGCGCGGCTTCGTACCCCGGCTGGACCTGGAGCGGGTGGCCCGGACGCTGGGTCCCGGCTTCACCTTCCTGGTCCGGCCGCACTACTTCTACGGGCACGGGCCCCGGCCGCGCGGCACCGGCCGGGTCATCGACGTCTCGGCGCACACCAGCGTCGAGGAACTGTGCCTGGCCGCCGACGCGCTGATCACCGACTACTCGTCGATCATGTTCGACTACGCCAACCTCGACCGCCCGATCGTCATCCACGCCGACGACTGGGACGCCTACCGCGCCACCCGCGGCACCTACTTCGACATCACCGCCCATCCGCCCGGCCCGGTCTCCCGCACCGAGAGCGAGCTGATCGCCCTGTTCGCCACGGACGCCTGGTACGGCACGCGGGCCACCGCGCTGCGCGCCGCCTTCCGGGCCCGGTTCTGCCCGTACGACGACGGCCGGGCGGCCGAACGCGTGGTGCGCCGGGTCTTCCTGGGCCAGCGCGCCGAACTCCTGCCGCCCGTGGTGCCGCTGGCCGAGCGGCGCCCCGCGCCGGCCGCCCGCCGCGGCGACGCGGTGGTCACCGGTCTGACCCCGGCCGACGCCTCCCCGGCGGGAGCGTCCGCCGCGGCCGCCGCGCCGCGCCACCGGAGCCGCCCCCACTAGAGACCCGCCCCCGGCCGCCCGACCCAGGACCCGACCCAGGACGCACGATGCCCCTCACCGCACCGCCCGCCCGTCCCCGCCCCTGGCTCGCCGAACCGCCGCCGCTGGTGCGCGGCTACCGGCGCGCGGTCCCCATGCCGGTCCGCCGCGCGGTCGTCGCCGTGACCGGCGCCGGGCTGCGCCGCGCGGCCATGCGGGGTCTCGGCGGCGCGTCGGCGGTCTCCGGCGCGCTGCGGCTGCGGCGGGCGCGCCGACGGCTGCTGCGCGCCGGTCTGTTGGGCGCCCCCGAACGGATCGTGATCGCCGACCGGCGGGGCACCCGGGTGGCGACCGTGGCGCCCGCGCCCACCCCGCTGTCCGCCCGCGCCGAGAACCTGCGGCTGGTGTGCGAAGCCCTGGACCGCGCCGAGCTGGACCACTTCGTCGTCCGCTGCCACTCCAACCTGGCCTCGGCGGTGGGCGTACGGGCCGACCAGCGGGACCGGGTGGTCGCGGCGCTCGCCGCGCTCTGTGCCCGCGAGGCGGGGTACGTCTCCCGGCCCGCGCGCCCCCGGCACCCGGCCACCCCGCCGCGGCTGGGCGCCTCCGCCGCCGCCTGGCGACGACTGAAGGACGCCCCCGTCATCCGGTTCACCCGCTACCACGCCGATGGCGGACGAGCCGGTGAGCGGCTGGTGCTGGGCCCCGCGCACGGCTGCGACATCGAGTTCTGGGAGCCGTCCGGACAGGACGGCGCACCGCAGCTGCTCGCGCCGCGGTTCAACCGCACCACCGCGTCGGTGCCCCTGGCCGGCGCACCGGTACGGGCGCCCGGCCATCTGTTCACCCGGCTCGCCCCGGCCGACGGCTGGCGGCCGGGCCCGCTGGTGCGCACCCGGCCGGAGTTCCTGACCCGGCTGCCGGACGAAGTGCGCTTCCCCGTCGACGTCGTCTACACCTGGGTCGACGGCGCGGATCCGCTGTGGCAGCGGCGCCGTGCCGCCGCGGCGGGCGAGGGCTACCACGCGCAGTCCGCCAACACCGCCCGCTACGCCAACCGCGACGAGCTGCGCTACTCACTGCGCTCGCTCTACCTCTACGCCCCCTGGGTGCGCCATATCTACATCGTGACGGACCGCCAGGTCCCGGACTGGCTCGCGCTCTCCCACCCGGGCCTCACCGTCGTGGACCACCAGGACATCTTCGACGACCCGGACGCGCTGCCGACCTTCAACTCCCACGCCATCGAGACCCGGCTGCACCACATCGACGGGCTGGCCGAGCACTTCCTCTACTTCAACGACGACGTCTTCCTCGGCTCCCCGGTCACCCCGCAGGACTTCTTCCTGGCCAACGGGGTGTCCAAGTTCTTCCCCTCCCGGGCGCTGATCCCGCTGGCGCCGCTGGACGCCGACGACGTCCCGGTGTCGGCGGCGGGGAAGAACAACCGGGCGCTGCTGGAGAGCCGGTTCGGCGCGACCGTCACCCAGAAGATGAAGCACACCCCGCACGCCGTGCGGCGCAGTGTGCTCACCGAGATCGAGCGGGAGTTCCCCGAGGAGGTCCGGACCACCATGGCCAACCGGGTCCGTTCGCCCTCGGACGTCTCCGTACCGTCCTCGCTCCACCACTACTACGCGTTCCTGACCGGCCGGGCGGTGCCCTCCTCACTGCGCTACGACTACTTCGACCTCGCCCAGCCCGCCATCCGCTCCCGGCTGGCCAGACTGCTGCGGTCACGCCACTGCCAGGCGTTCTGCCTGAACGACACGGTCTCCTCCGAGCACGACCTCGCGGACCAGCTGGCCGTCCTCGGCCCCTTCCTCGACGCCTACTTCCCCGTCCCCAGCCCGCTGGAGCGGGCCCCGTCCCGACAGGAGACCCGCCGGTCATGCCCCTCGCCATCACTCTCCCGCTGAATCCTCAGGTCCTCCGGACCAGCGGCCCCTACCCCCGGGCGCTCAATGTGCTCAGCCGTAAACAGACCGCGGTGCAGCGCCAGTTGCGGCGCGCCGGTCTGGCGGGCTACGAGCCCACCACCCAGGCCACCTTGCTGGCGCTGGCCCAGCGGACGCCCCCGGGCGGCGCGGTGTACGACATCGGCGCCCATATCGGGCTGTACTCGGCCCTGATCAGCGCGGTCTACGGAAAGGACGGGCCGCGGACCGTCGCCTTCGAGCCGACCCCCCAGACCGCGGCGCTGTGCCGGCGGATCCGGGAGTGCAACCGGCTGGGGTTCGAGGTGCAGCAGACCGCGCTCTCCCGGGAGCCGGGCACCGCCGAGCTGTACTTCTCGCAGAAGTCGGAGTCGTCCAACTCGCTCAACCCGGCACACCGCAAGCACAGCGCCTCGGTGTCGGTGCCGGTCACCACGGTCGACGCGTTCACCGAGGAGCGCGGGCTCAGCCCGCACCTGATCAAGGTCGATGTGGAGACCTTCGAGGCGGCGGTGCTGGAGGGGTCGCTGTCCACGGTCCGCCGCCACCGGCCGTGGATCGTCTGCGAGTTGCTGCCGAGCGCCGACCACGACGCGCTGCGCACGGCGCTGGCGCCGCTGACCGCCATGGACTACGGGCTGTACCCGATCACCCCGGACGCCCCCTGGCACCGCCACGACGAGACGACCTACCGGCCCGCGGTGAGCGCCCAGTGCCGTGACTGGCTGCTGGCCCCGCGCCCCTTGGCGCCGGACTTCCACCGGGCGGTGCGGCAGTGGCTGATCGCGATCCTGGCCTGTGACGAGACCACCAATCTGCTCACCCCGGACAAGGCGTCGTTCCCCTACGGCTGGAACGCTCCCTACCGCCCCCGCGCCCCGCGCTCCGCGCTGCTGGCGGGCGCGGCGGCCGTCGCCCGGCGGGCGCTGGGCCCGGGTGCGGTGCCGGGCCGGTCCGGGTTCACGGTGCCGGGCCGCCGCCGCGGCGGGGAGGTGCCGACCTCCACCCGGTGACCGACCCTCCGATGGCCTCTCTCCGGTGACCGGCCCTCCGGTGACCGGCTGGTGACCGGCGCACGATGACCGGTGCACCCCGTCGGCCCACCTCCGCCCGGCCGTGGCGGCGTTGAGCCGTCCGGGTGACGCCGGGGGCGGGAGCGGGCCCCTGGGGCCCGCTCCGCGCTGCCCGCACAGCGCTCCGCCGAACTATGATAAAAGGCGCGAACAGGTACCTTCACCTACAGTTTCCAACCAGTACGATTAATCCGCCGTGAAGGGCCCGCGTCATGAACCGCCTCGGTATCGAGAGTCCCCGCGGCCTCGTGGCCTTCGCCACGCTGGCCGGGTGTCTGGTGACGATGGCGGTGGCCGCCGTCACCGGCGCCGGAGGGCCCTTTGCCGCGGCCGGGTTGCTGGGCTGCGGCTGCGACCTGCTGCTGCACCGCACCGAACCCGGGCTGATGACCCGTCTGGGGCGGCTGCACATCGGAGAGACCCTCCGCTTCGAACTGCGCTGTGTGCTGCTGCTCCTGCTGCTCGGCCGACTGCATCTGACCGGTCCGGTCGGGCTGGCCACGGCCATGACACTGGTGCTGTGCCTGGTGGCCGGGCAGGCCCTGCACGCCGCCATGCGCACCCTCATCCGCCGCCGCCGCAGACTCGCGGTCGTCACCCGCGGGATCGACCTGCGCCGGCTGGGCATCGGCGACCGGCCGCCCCGGCGGCTCACCGAATGGCCCGGCCAGCGGATGCTCACCTACGAGCTGGTCACCCTGGCGGGACTGACGGTCTCCCTGGTCACCGATGACGCCCGCTGGGTGGTGGCCGGGCTGGCCCTGGCCGCCGGCGGCTGTCTGGTGACGGTGCTCGCGCTCGTCCCGTACCTCGTCCGGGCCGTCCGGATGCCCGGCGCCGCGCAGGTGCTCGCCGAGGTCGACGCCTGGCTGATCCGCCACCGGCCGGAGACGGTCCTGTACTTCTCCGGCTCCCCGGACTCCGCGTACCAGGTCAACATGTGGCTGGAGCCCCTGGCCGCACTGCCCGCCCCGTCCCTGGTCCTGCTGCGCGAACGGCATCTGGTGCAGGAACTGGCGCCGACCCCGCTGCCGGTGCTCTGCGTCCCCAGCGCGGTGCACCTGATGAACCTGGACCTCAGCAGCGTGCGGGTCGCGCTCTACCCGGCCAACGTCGGCAAGAACATCCACCTGCTGCGCGTTCCCACCATGCAGCACGTCTTCCTCGGCCACGGCGACAGCGACAAGATCGCCAGCGTCAACCCCTACAGCAAGGTCTACGACCAGGTGTGGGTGGCGGGCGAGGCGGGGCGGCGGCGCTACGCCGAGGCCGCCGTCGGGGTCCGGGACGCCGATATCACCGAGGTCGGCCGCCCCCAGCTGGACGGCGTCCGGGTGGCCGACGGCGACCGCGCGCCCGCGCCCGTCCCCACCGTGCTGTACGCGCCCACCTGGGAAGGCTGGACCGACGAACCGGGGAACACCTCGCTCATCGCGGCCGGTGAACACCTGGTACGCCAACTGCTGGAGAGCGAACGGCCGGTCCGCGTCATCTACAAACCGCATCCGTTCACCGGCAGCCGTTCCCCCGAGGCCCGTGCCGCCCACGAACGCGTCGTCGCCCTGATCGGCGCAGCCAACGAACGGCGCGCCACCGGACCGCTGGCCCGGGAGCCGGAGGACATCACCGCCGCACGTGCGGAGGCCGCCCGTGAACTGGCCGAGCTGACCCGCCGGATCGCCGCCCTGGAGGCCCGGCTGCACCGGGCCGACGCCGACGAGGCGATGCTCACCCGCGACAGCGCCGAACCCGATCCGGCCGCCCTGGCGGAGGCAGAGGAGCTGCGGGCGCGGTGGTACCGCGCCCACCGGGACGCCGCGCCGCCCTGGCTCCACCAGGTGGCCGAGGGTCCCGCGCCCACCCTCTACCAGTGCTTCGACCAGGCCGACCTGCTGATCGGTGACATCTCCAGCGTGGTGTCCGACTTCATCGCCAGCCTCAAGCCGTACGCCCTCACCGACACCGCGCGGCTCGGCGGGACGGAGTTCCGGCGGCAGTTCACCGCGGCCCGCGCCGCGTATCTGCTCGGCCCGGACGGCTCCGGTACGGACCACCTGCTGCGGCTGCTCTTCGACCCCGGCCTGGACGAGCTGCGCACCGCCCGCCACGAGTTGAGGGAATTCCTGCTCGGCCCCGCCTCCCCGCCCTCCGTCCAGCGCTTCGGCGAGGCGGTGGCGCGTGCCGCCGCACGGGGCGAGGAGGTCATCCGGCTGCGGGAACTCCAGACCATCCGCGAGGGAGAACTCGATGAGCATCAAGGTCAGCGTGATCGTCCCGGTGCACAACACGGGCAAGACGGTCATGGACGGGTTGACCTCCTTCCGTGAACAGACCCTCCCCCGCCGGGACTTCGAGGTCATCTGGGTGGACGACGGCTCCACCGACGACACCCCCGACCTGATCGCCTCCGAGATCGCGGCCGAGGAGAACTTCCACCTGCTGCGCACCGAGAACTCCGGCTGGCCCGGCCGCCCCCGCAACATCGGCATGGACACCGCCCGGGGCGCGTACCTCCACTTCGTGGACGACGACGACCGGCTGGCCCCCGAGGCCCTGGAGCGGCTGTACGCACGGGCCGGGGAGACCGGCGCCGACATCGTCTGCGGGCGGACCGCCGGACACGGCCGCACCGTCGCCCGGGTGCTCTACACCAAGCCGATGGCGGCGGGGAACCTGCGCCGGGACACCGTGCTGCTGTCCAGCATGACCGTGCACAAGCTGTTCCGGCGGGACTTCCTCACCGCGCACGGCATCCGGTTCCCCGAGGGCCGGGTGCGGCTGGAGGACCACCTGTTCATGCTGCGCGCCTACCTCCTGGCGGAGAAGGTCGCCACCGTCCACGACTACACCTGCTACCACTGGATGCGGCGGGAGGACGGCCACCACATCAGCTTCGGCCGGATCGAACCCGAGGAGTACCTCGGCAGCGTCCGGAAGATCATCCGGATGGTGCGCGACCACGTCGAACCCGGTCCGCTGCGCGACAAGCTGATCTCCCACTGGTACGCGGGCAAGGTGCTGGCCCAGGTGCAGGGCAGGAAGTACCTCTCCCAGCCGTCCGGTTACCGCGAGGAGCTGTTCACGGCCGTGCGCTCGCTCGTCACCGACTGCGTCCCGCCCGAGGTGGACGCCAAGCTCCCCGCCAAACAGCGGGTGGTCTCCGCCCTGGTCCGCCACGGTGAGCGCGGTCCGCTGGAGACCTACGCGGCCCTGGAGGCGGGCACCACCCATGAACCCCGGCTGGAGGGGCTCCAGTGGCGCGGCGGCAGCCTCGTCGTCCGGATCAGCACCCGGCTGGTGCACACCGGCCCCCGCGGCCGCACCACCCCGGTGCTCTTCTCCCGGGCGGGCGACCGCTACCGCTGGCAGCTCCCGCCGTCGATCGCCGGACTCCCCGGGGTCGCCGAGGCCGCCGACTTCACCGCCGAGATGCGCCGGGCCACCGTCACCGGCCAGCTGAAACACCGCGACGAGGCCACCGAGTTGCTGCTGCCCACCACCCAGCGGGCCGCCGACTTCCCCGCCGCGGACGAGGACCGGCCCCGGCCCTCACTCCTGGCGCGGCTGCTGCGGCGCGGCACCGGGGAGCGCGGGGCGGCGGACTCCGCGCCCTCCGGTGAACAGCTCTACGGGGTCTGCTTCGACGCCGAGTTCACCATCGACCCGGCCACCGCGGACCCGGGCCGGCCGCTCAGCGGCGTCTGGGACGCCTACGTCCGGCTGGACTGCTGCGGCTGGACCACCGCCCGGCGGCTGGGCGCGCTGCGCGCCGGCGGGGTGGACCAGGAGCGGATGCCCGCCTTCACCGGCGGCGCCCCCTCCTTCGCCAACCCCTACTGGACCAAGGACCACGGCAATCTGAGCCTGTCGGTGGACGGTTCGCTCGATCCGCTGGGCCGCGCGGTGCGGGACGTCTCGCGGATCACCGTCACCCCCGAGGGCGACGACCTGGCCGTCACCGTCCCGCTGACCATCGCCCCACTGGACACCCGCGTACCGGTCACCGTGCGGCTGGAGCGGGACGGCGCCGATCCGCTGTGGCTGGACGGCGGGATCGCCCCGCCCGACGGCCCCGGGCTCCCCGCGCTGACCTTCCGCGTCCCCGAGCACGAGCTGGACGGCCCCTGCGCCCTGCACCTGGAGCGCGGCGACCGGTCCGGACGGCTGGGCCTGCGGCTGGCCCGGCTGCCCGGCACCGGACGCTGGTCCGTCACCCGCTAGCGGCCGGCCCCACACCCGTCCCTCATCCCCCGTCCCCCACCCTGAGCCCGCGACGGAACCCGGCCCCCCGGGCAGCCGTCGCACCCTCACCCACCGGAGCAGCCGACACCCCACCAGGAATCCCCCGGGATCCCCCAGGAGTCAGGAGCGACCATGGGCAGACCGCGCAGAGCGCGCACCACCGCCGTCGTCCTCGCGGGCGGCACCGGCCAGCGGGTCGGTCTCACCCTGCCCAAACAACTGCTGAAGATCGCCGGAAGACCGATCATCGAGCACACGCTCCAGATCTTCGAGGACGCCACGGCCGTCGACGACGTCCTGGTGATGATGACCCCGGACTTCGTGTCCGACGTGGAGAAGATCGTCGCCGAGGCCCGGTTCACCAAGGTCCGCGCGGTGCTCCCGGGCGGCGCCACCCGCAACGAGACCACCCGCGCGGCCATCGCCGCGCTCGACGCCCGGCTGGCCGACGGCGAGGATCCCGGCGTCCTGTTCCACGACGCCGTACGCCCCCTGCTGTCCACCCGCATCATCGACGACTGCGTCCAGGCCCTCACCCGCTACGACGCGGTGGACGTGGCCATCCCCTCCGCCGACACCATCGTGGTCACCCGCACCCACGGCGACGACGGCGAGTTCATCACCGACGTCCCCGACCGCTCCCGGCTGCGCCGCGGCCAGACCCCGCAGGGCTTCCGTCTCTCGGTGCTGCGGCGCGCCTACCGGCTGGCCGCCGAGGACCCGCTGTTCCACGCCACCGACGACTGCTCGGTCGTCCTGCGCTATCTGCCCGACGTCCCCATCCACGTGGTCACCGGCGACGAGCACAACATGAAGGTGACCGAGCCCGTCGACATCTTCATCGCCGACAAGCTCTTCCAGCTCGCCTCCCAGACCGCCCCCGCCCAGCCCGACGAGGCGTCCTACCGGCGGCTGCTCACCGGCAAGGTGCTGGTCGTCTTCGGCGCCAGCTACGGCATCGGCGCCGATGTGGCCGCCCTCGCCCGCGGTTACGGCGCCACCGTCTTCCCGTTCAGCCGCTCCGGCAGCGGCACCCATGTGGAGGTGGCCGCCGAGGTCGAGGAGGCCCTGCGGCACGCCCACACCACCGCCGGGCGCGTGGACTACGTCGTCAACACCGCCGGGATCCTGCGGGTCGGCGAACTCGCCCACGCCGACGCCCGCACCATCGAACTGTCCACCCTGGTCAACTATCTGGCCCCGGTGCACATCGCCCGCTGCGCCTACCCCTACCTCGCCGAGACCCAGGGGCAGCTGCTGCTCTACACCTCCAGCAGCTACACCCGCGGCCGCGCCCGCTACAGCCTCTACTCCTCCGCCAAGGCGGCCACCGTCAACCTGACGCAGGCGCTGGCCGACGAATGGGCCGCCGACCGCATCCGCGTCAACTGCGTCAACCCCGAGCGCACCCGCACCCCCATGCGGCGCCGGGCCTTCGGCGACGAACCCGCCGAGTCGCTGCTCTCCTCCGAGGCCGTCGCCCGCACCTCGATCGACGTCCTGCTGTCCCCCCTCACCGGCCATGTCATCGACGTACGCCGCCAGGACCCCCCACCCGCGGCCACCGGCGACGCCGCCTGAGCCCCCATCGCACCCCCGGAGCCCGTATGCCGCGCACACCCCGCACCGGCCCGCCCCGCGTGAGCGTGATCATCCCCGCCTACAACGCCATGCCCGAGCTCACCCGCGCCATCGACTCCGCGCGGAACCAGACCCTCGGGATCGGCCGTATCGAGATCATCGCGGTCGACGACGGCTCCACCGACGGCACCGCCGCGGAACTGGACCGGCTCGCCGCCGAGTGCCCCGCGCTGCGCGTGGTGCACCAGCCCAACAGCGGCGGCGCGGGCGGCCCCCGCAACACCGGACTCGACCTCGCCCGCGGCGACTTCGTCTTCTTCCTCGACGCCGACGACCGCCTCGGCCCGGACGCGCTGCGCCGCATGGTCGCCATGGCCGACCAGAACGGCACCGACGTGGTGCTCGGCAAGATGGTCTCCGCCAGCGGACGCGGTGTGCCGCGCGCCGTCTTCCGCCACAACCAGCTGCGCACCGACGTCTACAGCTCCCACGCCTACTCCACCCTGGGCCCCTGGAAGCTGTTCCGCCGCTCCCTGATCGAACGCCACCAGCTCCGCTTCCCGCTGTGCCGCAACGGCGAGGACAAACCCTTCACCGCCGCCGCCTACCTCAACGCCTCGGGCATCTCCGTGGTCGCCGACTACGACTGCTACTACATCGACTACCGCGAGAACGGCCAGAACCTCACCCGCACCGCCGCCGGTCTCACCGACCGCATCGACGCCATGCGCGCGCTGTTCGAGACCGCCGCCCGCTACACCCGCCCCGGCCCGCGCCGCGACACCGTCATGCGCCGCCACATCCAGTGGGAGCTGTGCGGCGCGCTGCGCGCCCTGCCGCGCGAGGACCCCATCGAGGCCCGGACCCGCTTCTTCCCCGAACTGCGCCGCTGGGCCCTGGACCACTGCTCCGACGCGCTGTTCCGCACCCTCACCGCCCCCGAGCGGCTGATGGTCCACCTGCTGCGCGCCGACCGCTTCGAGGACCTGATGGCCGTCGTCCGCGACGCGAAGCGCGACGCCGACCGCGGCCACCTCGTCGACAAGGGCCGTGTCTACTGGCTGCACCCCGCCTTCCGCGACCCCGCGGCCGACGTTCCCGACGCCTGCTTCGACGTCACCGACCGGCTGCCGGTCAGCCACCACCTGGCCGGGGCGGGCTGGCACGGCCGCAGCACCCTGCGGGTGCGCGGCACCGCGTCCATCCAGGGACTGGCCCCCGGCCCCGAGGACCGGACCGAACTGGTGCTGCGCCGCCGTGAGGCAACCGACGAACTGCGCACCGCGGTCCTCCCGGGCGAGGACGGCCGGTTCACGGCCGACGTCGACATCGCCACCGGTGACGGCGGCGCACCGCTGCGCCCCGGCGTGTGGGACCTCTACCTCGACGTCCGCGCCCAGGGCATCAGCCGCACCGTGCGGTTCGGCAGCCGCCACGACGACGGGCTGGACATCAACACCGCCCGCCGGGTGGTGGCCGCCGGACGCGGACTGCGCGCCCGGGTCAGCCCCTACTTCACCACCCCGTACGGCAATCTCTCGCTCGACATCGGCCCGGCCCCCCGGGGTGCGCCCTGCGAGGTGACCGAGGCCGTGTGGCACCCGTCCGAGAAGGGCACGCTGGTCGTCGCCGGACGGCTGCTGCCGCCCGGCAGCCCGGCCCGGGGCCGGGGTCTGCGGCTGCGGCTGCGCGCCGAACACGCCGACGGGCGGGTTCTGGACCATCCGGTGCGGTTCGCCGCGGGCCACCCGGCGGGCGCGTTCACCGCCCGGCTGTCGGTGCGCGACCTCAGCCGCGGCCGGTGGACGGTCACCCTGGCCATGACCGGGCCCGGCGGGGCCCGCGATGACGGCCCGCCGCGCGCCGCGCCGGTGCCGCCGCCCCCGCGGCTGCCCGGCGCCCGCTGGCTGCGCCGGGGCCGCCCGTACTACGCCAAACCGCTCACCGGCCACGGCCAGACGACCCTGGAGCTGCGGGTCGCCCCGGTGCGGCTGGTGGCCGCGCTGCGCAACCGGCTGCGGCGGCGCTGAGGACAGCGCCGCCGCGGATCACCAGGGGATCACCGGTCAGATGTGGGTGCGCAGCAGCGTGCGCATGGTGCGCATCGCGACCGAGAGATTGGCCAGGTCGAAGGTCTCCGAGGACTGGATCTCATCGAGGGTGGTGCGCGCCCGCTGGAGGATCGCCGCGTTCTTCTGCTCCCACGCCTTGAACCGCTGCTCGGGCGTTGAGCCGCCGTTGCCCACCGACAGAACGTCGGAGGTCAGGGCGGCCTGGGCCGCGTACAGGTCCTCACGGATGGAGACCCGGGCCATGGACTGCCACCGGTCCGCGCGCGGCAGTTCGATGATCCGGTCCATCAGCTGGCTGATCCGCAGCCGGTCGGCCAGGTCGTAGTAGACCTCGGCGACCGCCAGCGGCTCCTTGCCGGTGCGGTCCGCGATGGCCACGATGTCCAGCGTCGGGAACGCGGAGGAGAATCCGGCCACCCGGGTGGCCAGGTCCTCCGGGACCCCGGCGGCGGTCAGCTCGTCCAGGATCCGCTGGTGCCACTCGATGTCCGCGCCGCGCAGCAGCTTGGGCAGCTGAGCCCGGACCTCGGCCACCCGGTCGGCGAAGAACTCGATGGTCTCGGCCAGCTCCAGCGGCTGCGGACGGTTGTTGAGCAGCCAGCGGGTGCCGCGCTCGACCAGCCGCCGCGAGTGCAGCCGCATCTGGGTCTGGATATCGGCGGCGACCACCGTGTCCAGCGACTCGACCTCGTCCCAGATCTCCCCGAGTTCGAAGATGGCGCGGGCCGCGGTCTGGGCGCGCACCACCTCTTCGGTGGAGGCCCCGGTCTCCTCCCGCATCCGGTGCAGGAAGGTGGAACCGGCGGTGTTGACCGTGTCATTGACCAGCACCGTGGTGATGATCTCCCGGCGCAGCGCATGGCCGTCGATGTGCTCGGGGAACTGCCGCCGCAGCGCCTGCGGGAAGTAGGCGTGCAGCAGCCGCTGGAGGTACGGGTCGTCCGGGAGCCCGGTGGCGATCAGCTCCTCGGCCACCGTGATCTTGATGTAGGCCAGCAGGACGGCCAGTTCGGGCTGGGTCATCCCGCGTCCGGCGGACAGCCGCTCACGGATCTGGCGGTCGGTGGGCAGGAACTCCAGCCCCCGGTCCAGACGGCCCTCGCGGGTCAGCCGGCGCATCAGCCGCTGGTGGGCGTGGAGCAGGCTGGGGGCCTGGGCGACCGAGTTGGCCAGGGCCACGTTCTGCGCATAGTTGTTGCGCAGCACCAGCGCGCCGACCTCGTCGGTCATCTCGGCGAGGATCTTGTTGCGCTGCTTGACCGTCAGATCGCCCTCGGTGACCAGGGCGTTGAGCAGGATCTTGATGTTCACCTCGTGGTCGGAGGTGTCCACACCGGCGCTGTTGTCGATGGCGTCGGTGTTGATCTTGCCGCCGTTGGAGGCGAACTCGATCCGGCCCAGCTGGGTCAGGCCCAGGTTGCCGCCCTCGCCGACGACCTTGACCCGCAGGTCCTGGCCGTCCACCCGGATCGCGTCATTGCCCTTGTCGCCCACCTCGGCGTTGCTCTCGGTGGACGCCTTGACGTAGGTGCCGATACCGCCGTTCCACAGCAGGTCGACCGGGGCCTTGAGGATGGCCTTCATCAGATCGGCCGGGGTCATCTTGGCGACCCGTGTCTCGATGCCCAGCGCGGCCCGCACCTGCGGGGTGATCGGGATGGCCTTCGCCGACCGCGGGTGGATCCCGCCGCCCGCGGAGAGCAGCTCGGCGTCGTAGTCCTCCCAGGAGGAGCGCGACAGCTCGAACAGCCGGCGGCGCTCGGCGTAGGAGGCGGCCGCGTCCGGGGACGGGTCCAGGAAGATGTGCCGGTGGTCGAAGGCGGCGATCAGCCGGATGTGCTCGCTGAGCAGCATGCCGTTGCCGAACACGTCACCGGACATGTCACCGACGCCGACGACCGTGAAGTCCTCGGTCTGGGTGTCGTGGCCCAGCTCCCGGAAGTGGCGCTTGACCGACTCCCAGGCACCGCGGGCGGTGATGCCCATGCCCTTGTGGTCGTAACCGGCCGAACCGCCGGAGGCGAAGGCGTCACCCAGCCAGAAGCCGTACGCCTGGGCCACCTCGTTGGCGATGTCGGAGAAGGTCGCGGTGCCCTTGTCGGCGGCGACGACCAGGTAGGTGTCCTCCCCGTCGTGGCGGACGACGTCCTTCGGGGGCTCGACCTCACCGGCGACCAGGTTGTCGGTGATGTCCAGCAGACCGGAGATGAAGGTCTTGTAGCACTCGATGCCCTCGGCCAGCCAGGCGTCCCGGTCCACCGAGGGGTCCGGCAGCCGCTTGCCGACGAAGCCGCCCTTGGCGCCCACCGGCACGATGACCGTGTTCTTCACCATCTGCGCCTTGACCAGGCCCAGGATCTCGGTGCGGAAGTCCTCACGCCGGTCGGACCAGCGCAGACCACCACGGGCGACCTTGCCGAAGCGCAGGTGCACACCCTCCACCCGCGGGGAGTAGACCCAGATCTCGTACGCCGGGCGCGGCGCGGGCAGATCCGGCACCGCCTGCGGGTCCAGCTTGATGGACAGGTAGTCGTGCGGCTTGCCCTGTCCGTTCTTCTGGAAGTGGTTGGTGCGCAGAGTGGCCTTGATGAGGGTGAGGAACGAGCGCAGGATGCGGTCCTCGTCGAGCGAGGCCACCTGGTCCAGCGCCGCGTCCAGCTCCTCCAGCAGGGCGTCGGTCAGCTCGGTCCCGGCCCGCTGCCGCTCGGGCGACATCCGCGCCTCGAACAGCGACACCAGCAGCCGGGTGGTGTGGACGTTGTTGCGGAGGGTGTCCTCCATGTACGACTGGCTGAAGGTGGATCCGGCCTGCCGCAGGTACTTGGCGTACGCGCGCAGCACCATCGCCTGCCGCCAGTCCAGACCGGCGCCCAGCACCAGCTGGTTGAAGTCGTCGCTCTCGGCCTGGCCGGTCCACACCGCGGCGAATGCGTTCTGGAAGCGCTCACGGGCGTCGTCGGCCAGATCGCCGTTGTCCCGCAGCTGGGGCAGGCGCAGCCCGAAGTCGTAGATCCAGGCGGTGGTCCTGTCCGCGCAGCGCAGCTCGTACGGACGCTCGTCGACCACCTCGACGCCGAGGGTGTTGAGCACCGGCAGCACCGCGGACAGCGAGACCTGGCCGCCGGTGCTGTAGATCTTGAAGCGGCGCTCGGCGTGGGCGGCGCCCACCGGCTCGTACAGGCTGAGCGCGAAGTCCTGCGCACTGCCCTCGGCGGTCAGCCGCTCCAGGTGCTGGAGGTCGGCCACCGCACCGCGCGGGGAGTGGTCGGCCTTGTAGCCCTCGGGGAAGGCGTGCTGGTAGCGGCGGAGCAGCTCGGCCGCGCGCTCCTCGCCGACCTCGGAGACCAGGGCCTCGGAGAAGCCGTCGGCCCAGGACCGGGCGGCCTCGATCAGCCGGTTCTCGATCCGCTCCACATCGGCGTCGGTGAGATTGGGCAGCTCGCTGCCGGGCTGCACCCGGACCACGAAGTGCAGCCGGGAGAGCACCGATTCGGTGTGCAGCGCGGTGAAGTCGACCGGCGGACGGCCGGTCAGCTCCTCCAGCAGGATGTCGGTCAGCCGCAGCCGGACATCGGTGGTGAAACGATCACGCGGCAGGTAGACCAGCGCGGAGTAGTAGCGCCCGTACTCGTCCTGGCGCAGGAACAGCCGCAGCCGGCGGCGCTCCTGGAGGTAGAGCACGCTGGTCACGATGGAGCGGAGCTGATCGACCGGGGTCTGGAACAGCTCGTCGCGCGGGTAGGTCTCCAGGATCTGGAGCAGGTCCCGGCCGTCATGGCTGTTGGGCGCGAAGCCCGCGCCCGCCAGCACCTCGTCGACCTTGCGGCGGATCACCGGGACCCGGCGCACCGACTCGGTGTACGCGGCGGACGAGAACAGGCCCAGGAAGCGGCGCTCGCCGATCACATTGCCCGCGGCGTCGAACTTCTTCACGCCGATGTAGTCCAGGTAGGACGGGCGGTGCACGGTGGCGCGGCTGTTGGCCTTGGTCAGCACCAGCAGCTTGTGCTCACGGGCCTTGGCCCGGGCGTCGGCGGGCAGCCGGTTGAACGACGGGGAGACCGGGGCGGGCCCGGCGTGGGCGCTGTCGCCGCCGTCCTTGTGGGTGGGGTCGGAGCGCAGGATGCCGAGACCGGTGCCGGGCACCGCGCTCAGCACATCCTCCTCGCCACCGCTCTCGGCGGGCGCCTGCGTCAGCTCGTACTCGCGGTAGCCGATGAAGGTGAAGTGGTCGTCAGCGAGCCAGCGCAGCAGCTCACGGGCCTCCTCGATCTCCTGTTCACGGACCTCGTCGGCCTTGGGCTCCGCCGGGAGCCCCTCGGCGAGCCGGAGCGCGGACTCGCGCATCTTCTCCCAGTCCTCGACCGCCTCGCGGACGTCGGACAGGACGCGCAGCAGATCGGAGGTGATCTGCTTCAGATCGCCGCGGTCGGTCTCCCGGTCGATCTCGACGTGGATCCAGGACTCCACCACCGCGTCGTGCGGCAGCTCCCGTCCGGGCTTGCGGTCGAAGGAGACCTCCAGCAGCTCGATCAGCTTGCCGGTGATGTCACGGCGCACGATCACCTGCGGGTGGATCACGACGTGGATGCCGCGCCCCTGCCGGGTGAGCTCGTTGGTGACCGAGTCGACCAGGAACGGCATGTCGTCGGTGACCACCTCGACGACGGAGTGGCTGCACGTCCAGCCGTGCTCCTCGACGGTCGGGGTGTGCACCCGGACGTTCGCCGTACCCTGCGGCCGCGACTCCGCCAGCCGGTAGTGGGAGAGCGCCGCGCCGAAGACGTCGACCGGGTCCCGGTCTGCGAGGTCCTCGGGGGGCGTGTGCAGGTAATAGTGCTGGAGGTATTCGCTCAGGATCTCCGGGCCCGGGCCCTGAACCGGAGTCTTCCCCCCGGCAGGGCTGTTCTCAGCTACCCGGGCGGCCCGTGTGAGCAGCTCGGCCTTGGCTTCGTCCAG
Organism: Streptomyces sp. NPDC045899; assembly: GCF_056431485.1. Taxonomy (NCBI): domain Bacteria; kingdom Bacillati; phylum Actinomycetota; class Actinomycetes; order Kitasatosporales; family Streptomycetaceae; genus Streptomyces; species Streptomyces sp. NPDC045899. The sequence continues at coordinate 39,139 of NZ_JBWKKP010000011.1, read as the reverse complement.
CTTGGTCTGCATGTCCTCTGGCTCCTGTCGCGCGCCTTTGCGTGACATCGATGGCGGTGGCGTGACGCCGCGACGCGGTGAATCCGGTCTCAGACGACGGTATGCCGGATCGCGGAATGCCCGGGGCGTACTCGGCCGTAAGTGACCAAGACCCCACGCGGCACGGGTCAGCGTCGGCCGACACCCGGTGGCGCCCCGGGCTCGGGGCGAGGGCTCCATTGCCCTCGCGGACTATCGCGCTGATCACGCAGTAAGGCTATCGCTCCTCCCCAGGGGCTCGTCATGAGCCGTTCGTGTACAAAACCGGCCCCGGAAGTTTGACGGATTGGACAGCGACGCAGGGGGCGCACGGACCCCTGGCGTGCCCACTTGGCAAAGGGGGCCCGCCCGGGCACCGTGACGTGCACGGAGATATGCCTGCAAACGTGGAGGTGGGCGGCATGGCCGCGAAGATCCTGCTGGTGACCGGTGACGCGGCCGAGTCGCTGGAGGTGCTCTATCCGTACCAGCGGCTGCGCGAGGAGGGGTACGAGGTCCATATCGCCGCCCCCGCGCGCAAGACGCTGCGCTTCGTGGTCCATGACTTCGAGGAGGGTTTCGACACCTACACCGAGAAGCCGGGTTACAGCCTTCCGGCCGATCTGTCCTTCGCCGAGGTTGACGCGGGTGACTACCTCGGTCTGGTGATCCCGGGCGGCCGGGCCCCGGAGTACCTGCGCAACGACGCCGAGCTGCGCAAGATCTGCAAGGCGTTCTTCGACGCGGACAAGCCGGTGGCCCAGATCTGCCACGGTCCGCTGCTGACGGCGGCCGTCGGCGGCCTCAGCGGACGCCGGGTCACCGCGTATCCGGCGCTGGAGCTGGACATCCAGGCCGCGGGGGCGGAGTTCCAGGACACGGAGGTCGTGGTGGACGGCACGCTGGTCTCCTCGCGGGCCTGGCCGGACCACCCGGCGTGGATGCGGGAGTTCCTGTCGGTGCTGCGGGCGAAGTCACCGGCCATCTGAGGAGCCGGGGTGTGCCGGGGCACGCCGGGGGCGCGCTGACGGCGCACTGAGGCAGAGGGGGCGCGCGGGGCAGGAGGGCCGTCTGTGGGCTCTGTGGGGCGCGCTCCGGCGCTCACGGTGCCCGGGGCGCCCCCTGCGGCCGGTCGGCGCGCCCAGGCCGCTGGTCAGGCGCGGACGACCGCACACGGCTGGTGACTCAGGGCTGGTGACTCCCGGCTGGTGACTCACGGGTGGTGACTCACGGGTGGTGATGCGCGACTGATCACGCGCGGCTTGATCGCGCGCGGCTGATCACTCGTCGGCGAGGCGCTCGGCCTCCCGGACGGCCTCGGCGAGCGTGTCCACGACCGGCACCCCGGCCGTCTGGAGGCTCGTCCGGCTGTGGGAGCCCCCGGTGTAGAGCACCGCGCGAGCGCCCGCGTGCCGGGCCGCCAGGGCGTCGTCCAGGGCGTCCCCGATCACCACGACGCGCTGCGGGGGCACTCCCTGGAGCGCCGCGAGGTGGCGCACCATCTGCTCGGCCTTGCCGGTGTTGCTCTGCCCGAGACGGCCGTCGACCCGGACGAAGTGACGCTCGATGCCATGGGTGCGCACCAGGGGCATCAGGTGGTCATGTGGCGCCAGGGAGCACAGGGACTGGGTGAGACCGGCCTCCTGCCATTCGGAGAGCAGCTCCCGGGCACCGAGCGCGAGCCCCGCGGTCTCCGCGAACACCCCGTAGTGCCGGTGGAACGCCTCGTCCATGACCTCCCACTCCTCGTCGGTGGGCAGGCGTCCCATCAGTCGCTCGTAGAAACGGGGAACGGGCACGCAGTAGAGGTCGCGGTAGCGCTCAAGGGTGATCGGCTCCAGGCCGACCTCCTGGAACGAGGCGTTCGTCGCCAGGATCACGGCCTCGATGTCGTGGAACAGCGTGCCGTTCCAGTCCCACACGATGTGGGTCACGTGCGTCTTCCCCATCCCACGACCGTACCCGGCGGGGTCAGCCGATGAGATGCGGGATTTCCTGCCGGGCGTACCAGAGCAGCTCGTGGTCCTCCGCCCCGTCCACGGTGAACTGGGCGTCGTCGTCACCGAGGTCCGCGGCGCCGAGGGCCTCGGCGGCGGCGGTGACGTCCGCGCGGGCGTCATCGGCGTCCATGTGCACCGCGGCGACCTTGGACAGCGGTACGGCGGCGGCGAGCCGCACCTCGCCCAGCGAGGACTGGTCGAGCCCGCGGTCCGGATCCGCGACGGCCTGCCCGTCGGGCACGTCCACGGCCACCACGACCCGCCGCCGGGGCACCTGCCGGTCGACGGCGAGCGCGCGCAACGACGCCTGAGCGGCGCGGCTGAGGGCGGCGTACTCCAGCTCCTCGATGTCGTCGGAGACGTACCACTCGCGCAGGGCGGGCGTGACGGCATAGGCGGTGACCGGCCCCGGCCCCAGCTCGCCCGCCTTGTACGCCTCGGCGAGACCGGAGAGGGTCAGGGGGACGTAGACGCGCATGGCAGCCGCTTTCATGAGTGACCGTTCGGGCACAGCCAGCATACGTAGTCCCCTCCGGGACAGGGGGCCGCGGGCCCGGGCCCCGGACGTCCCCCTTCGGGGGTAGCGGCAGGGGGTCCGGGCCGGACGGGAGCGGCGCCGAGGGCCCGCGGAGCGCGCGGTGCGGGGCGGGGCGTCGCCCGGATAGGTGATTCACCGGGGCCCGGCGGAAGCCCGGGCACCGCGTTGCGGAGCGGGGAAACGCGTCGGTAGAAGACTCCCGACGATGAAGCTACTGCCCGGTATCAACCGGGCCCGGCACGGCGGCGGTGAGGCAGATGCGCGAGACCGGAGTCAGCGAGGAGAGCGTACGGCGGCGGGGTGGCGGCGGGGCGGGGCGCAGCGGGCCGCCGGGGCGGCGGGACACCCGCCGCCCCCGCACCACGGCGCCGGTGTCCCGCACCGCGGCCGTCGCCGCACAGCGCCGGGAGCGGGAACGGCTGCCGCGCTACTGGTTCGCCAATCAGCTGCTGCTGACCCTCAGCGGCCGGCGCCCCGTCCACACCCTCCTGGGACACACCCTCCCGGCCGCCTACGACCTGCTGGTCGAGCTGGCCCCGCGGGCCCCGCTGCGCCCCGCGGACACCCGCGCGACGGCCCCCTACGTACAGCGCTGCGGGGAGTACCGGCCGCGGCACGGGGTGATCGAGGCGTTCGCCCGGATCGCCTCCGGCGACCGGCTCAGCGCCCTGGCGTTCCGCCTCGAACTCGGCGCCGACACCCGCTGGCGCTGCGCCGCCATCGACCTGGGCCCGGCCCTCCCCACCCTGACCCCTTCGGCCTGACCACCCCGGGGGGCCGGCAGGGGCCCGCCCCGTCCGGTGCGCCCCCGGCCGTCGGCCTGGCCCGGGTGGGCGGAGCCCGGGGCCCCAGCGGCCAGGGGCGACCCCACCCGGTCCCGGACCCGGGGAGGCCGCGGGCCAGGTGGCCCGGGGCCACATCAGGGCCGGGCGGGCCCGCGGTCTCGGCTGGCCGGGACCGGGGAGCCACAGCCGGGCCGACCAGCGCCGACCCCGGCGTCCGGCTCCACGTCCGGTCCGCCCACCCCGCTCCCGGGCACCCGCCCAGGGGCCCAGCCGGCCTCCACTCCGCCGAACGTGCCGCCCGTCGGCCCCGGCGGGGAGCCCGCGACGGGGCCGGGGTCCAGAACCCGCCCGTACGCCTGGTCCTCGGGCCGGTCCGGCGGGGCCGGGGCGGGGGCTGAGCGGCCTGGCGGACGGCCGGGGGTGCCGGACGGGCTTCGTGGCGCGGCACGGGCCCGGGGCCGGACATGGCGGCGGGGGGGGGGGGGGGGGGGGGGGGGGGAAGACGCGTCTTTCTTTTTTCCCCCCTCCCTTCTTCCTTTTTTTTTTTTTCT